>NZ_JAQEKS010000002.1:0-291706 GCF_027679115.1 Coprococcus sp. TM115-187
TTATTATCTCAAACGGCTGTCCTTTTGCTAAAAGATATGTCTTAACATTATCAATCTGTTGTTCCAAATCATCTTTTTGTTTATGGCTGGAAACGCGACAATATCCAATTGTAATACGATTTTTAGGCTTTACATTTATTATCTGGTTGAGTTGCTCATCAGAATAATATCTATAGCCACTTACTGTAGTATGATGCGGATGAAGTTTTCCATTTGCATCCCAATTTCGTAATGTCTGAGCAGATACGCCTATAATTTTTGAAAATTCGTGTATAGAATAATATTTACTCAAAGTATCAACTCCTTTCAATAATATTCTAGTCTAATATCTTATAAAACTCAATATCTACTTATATGATTTTATAATTTATCTTTAACTGTTAATGACCTCCTCATGTTCTCTCATTTATGTCAATTTTAGCATATTTTGATTTTTTCAAGGACACAGTGTCAGTCACAATATAAGTTTTTCTTATATCGATATTCATATTATGTATTTCCCATTTACTCCCATTTCTCCTAAATTAAAGATATCGACTTATGGAGGTACTGTCCAATGAATCTTACTGAAAAAAGAAAAGAACAGATCGCTTCTGTTCTCATCATCTGTCTGGGAAATATTCTCAACGCTTTCTCTGCAAGAGTTTTTCTTCTACCCGCTGATCTTGTTGCCGGAGGCACAACCGGAATCGGACTGATCCTGCAACGCATAACCGGTATCCCGCTTTCCTCGCTGGTACTCGCTTTTAACATTATCATGCTGGTGCTTGCCTATATTTTTCTCGGGAAAAAATATACTTTTTCTGCAATTTTAAGTTCTTTTATGTATCCGATCGCACTAGAATTTTTCAATCAGATCCTTGGAGATTATGTTCTGACGGACAACCTGATCCTCTGCACACTCTTTGCAGGAATCGGAATCGGAATCTCTCTTGGGATGATCATTCGTACCGGCGCTTCTACCGGCGGCGTTGATGTTCCTCCGCTGATCCTGAATAAATATTTCCGTTTCCCGGTTTCAGTCGGTCTGTATATTATCGATTTCTTTGTCATCCTGGGACAGGCGCTTTATCAACCGGTTGACAAAGTACTCTATGCGATTTTGTATGTGATCATTTATACACTTGTCATGAATAAGCTGATCGTCAGCGGTACTTCAAGGATTGCCGTCCAAATCATCAGCAAACATTCGGATGAAATCCGCAATTTTGTACTCAGACAGATCGACCGTGGTGCAACCATCATTCCGGTTCAGGGTGGCTATCTGAACCAACAGCTGAATATGGTGCTCACTGTCATATCTAACCGTGAGCTTGTCCAGCTTGAGAAAAATGTCCACCTGATCGATCCGGAAAGCTTTATCATCGTTTCCCAGGTACAGGAAGTCCAGGGACGCGGATTTAATCTGGACAAACACTGGAAACCAGAGTAGTCAGGTATCTTTGAAAATCCCTTATTTCCGGTTCTTTTTTCTTTGATTTCAGGCAGGCAAAATACAGGCTGTCCTGCCTGGCAGGAACCAGCGGCACTGCCGTGACACCATAGTATTCCGCAAATGACTGTGGTCCGATCGCGATCCCGCTTCCGCTTTTCACCATCTTCATCACTGTATCAATACTATCCGATCGGATGACTCTCTTCCATGTAATATTCTGCTCTCCATATGTTTTTCTGAGCAGACGGTCTTCCACAGAATGCTCCAGCCCTGTGAGCATGGTATATTCCCTGCAGTCCAGAATCGAAGCCTTTCCTTTTTTACCCAGCGGATGATCCGGTGCTGTCAGTACACACTGTTTCTCACGGATCAGTTCTTTTGCGAAACAGACGCATTTTTCCATGCCAATTTCATTTTCCGGCATTCGATCCAGTGCCATATCAAGGGAACCGTCCTTGATCGCTGCATATGCATCCAGCCCAGCCTCCGTATAAAATGTCACTTCGAGCTCCGGATGCTTCTCAAAATATCCTACAATCCTTGGAAACAGTCTGTTGGAATAGACTCTGGCACCAAGTCCGATTTTTAATTTTTTATGTTCTGTTCCCGAAATCACTTCTTCTTTAAAACGACTCCAGTCTTCCAGCATTTTTTGCGCTTTTTGGTAAAAAAGATTCCCTTTTTCGGTAAGCTCCAGTCCTTTTCTTGTCCTGCGAAATACGCAGTATCCCAATTCCTTTTCCAGATTTCGGATCTGCTGGGACAGAGCAGGCTGCGAAACAAAGAGATACTCTGCCGCGCGGGAAATGCTGTTGCATTTTGCGATTTCTACGATATAAGTTAATTGTTGTATGTTCATTCAACGCCTCTGTTTTATTTTTCGGTATATAAAAATCCCCCCATACGGGACATTTCTGTTTTCTTGACCTGTATGAGGGTATCCTATTACTATTTTTAGCAGGAGTGCGTCCTGCAAGCCATCCTCTGACAGTTTCAATATTTACTTTTATAATTTCAGAAATATCCTCAACACTCATTTTCCTGTCAGCGAGAGAATATGCTACATCTTTCTTCTCGTCCATTCTTGCTTCATCATCCATAATAATTCGAAGAACATACTCACAGGCTTTCCTGTCTTTAAAAACATTCCGCGCAAGGATATCGCTCATCACAGTCAGATTTTTATCGTCTCTTTGTATCTTTCCTTATGCTTTAAGAGCGATTCATCTTTAGTCATCGGTAATTATCACCTCCTACTTTTCTGTACCCATCACTCCAAAATCATTTTACAAGAATCCACGAAAACAATCAATATACTTAGAGTATAAAATCTATACTGTGATTTTCTGAATCTTTGCTTTCTTTGTAAAGTATCACTATAAACAAAAAGGAGTATGAAAGCCTCTCTCCCAGCTTTCATACTCCCTTTAATTTCTCTATCGATTTTACCAGCTTATACTGCCTCATTCATCGATGCCAGCTTTGCTGCCTGGTCTGCTGCGATCAGGCTGTCAATGATTTCATCCAGATCTCCGTTCATAATGCTGTCCAGCTTATGAAGCGTAAGCTTGATTCTGTGATCGGTCACACGTCCCTGTGGGAAGTTGTAAGTACGGATCTTCTCAGAACGGTCTCCGGTACCGATCTGGCTTCTTCTTGCCTCAGCCTCTGCAGACTGCTTCTTCTCCAGTTCCAGTTCATATAACTTGGAACGCAGAAGACGGAATGCCTTTTCCTTGTTCTGCAGCTGTGATTTTTCAGTCTGGCTGTAGATCACGATTCCTGTCGGATAATGAGTCAGTCGTACAGCAGAGTCTGTGGTATTGACACACTGACCACCGTTACCAGATGCACGCATAACATCGATACGAATATCTTTTTCATCGATCACAACGTCAACTTCTTCTGCTTCCGGCATCACTGCTACGGTAATGGTTGAAGTATGGATACGTCCGCCGCTTTCTGTCTCCGGCACACGCTGTACACGATGTACACCACTTTCATACTTCATACGGGAATATGCTCCCTGTCCTGTGATCATAAATACAACTTCCTTGAATCCGCCGATTCCGTTTTCATTGAGGGAGATCATCTCTGTCTTCCAGCGTCTGCTATCTGCATAATGTACATACATACGGTAGATCTCAGCCGCAAAAAGGGCAGCTTCATCTCCACCTGCACCTGCACGGATCTCCACGATAACGTTCTTGTCATCGTTCGGGTCTTTTGGAAGAAGGAGGATCTTGAGCTCCTGTTCCAGCTCTTCGACTCTCTTCTTAGACTCACTGAGTTCTTCTTTTGCCAGCTCTTTCATCTCTTCATCGGATTCTTCCTCCAGAAGAGAAAGACTGTCTTCAATGTTCTGTTTACAATTTTTATATTCTTTATATGCCTCAACAATCGGGGTCAGATCATTCTGTTCTTTCATCAGCTTGCGGAAACGTGACTGGTCATTCACCACGTCCGGTTCCTGAAGCTCACCCATAATCTCCTCATAACGAATGAGCAGATCTTCTAATTTATCAAACATTTCTTTTCCTCCTGTTATTTGCTATGCCTATTGTACACGCCACATACCACACGGTCAAGACCTGCCAGATCCTTTTGCGTTGAAACCTGTTCAAATCCAGTCTCTTTCAGCAATTTTTCCACATCTGCACTCTGGTCATATCCAATCTCCATCACAAGCCAGCCGCCGTCTGTCAGATATTCCGGAACCTTTTCTGCCAGGATCCGGTAAAAATAAAGACCGTCCTCTTTTCCGTCCAATGCCTCATACGGGTCATGAAGACGTACCTCTGCTTCCAGCTCTTCGATCACTTTTGTCGGGATATAAGGTGGATTCGATGTGATCATGTCAAATGTTCCTGTAATATTTTCAAACATATCAGTCTGGATCCACTTACCGCTCACTCCCAGCTTTTTGGCATTTTTTTCAGCCACTTTCAAAGCTTCTTCTGAAATATCTGCACCTTCTATGACAATCTGCGGATTTCTCAGTTTCAGGCTGATTGGGATACAGCCTGAACCGGTACACATATCCAGCACTTTTACCGGATTTTCCTTTTTCATAAGAAGCAGTCTTTTTTCTGCTTCCTCTACAAGAATCTCAGTATCCTGTCTTGGCACAAGTACATGTTCATTGACTGCAAATTCATATCCCATAAATTCCTGAACCCCGGTCAGATGCTGCACCGGAATCCGGGTTTTTCTGCAGCTTACCAGCTCAAAGAACCGGTCTTCTTCATTTTTCGGCATTCTTTCAAAACCATCCACATAATATCTGGTCCTTGTCATGCCGGTCACATGCTCCAGCAGGATCCAGGCATCACTTTCCGGCTCCGGAATCCCCGCCGCTTTCAATTCACCTGTGGCTTTCTGATATGCTTCCTGATAGGTCACAGCTTTTACTCCTCTTCCTTATATCCGAAATTCTCTCTCAAATACGCTTTCCAGTCAAACACCGCTTCTACAGCCGCAATCCCGACCTCGATCATCTCATCGTCCGGTTCCTTTGTCGTAAGCCCCTGCAGCCAAAGTCCCGGCTTACTTAAGATACACACGACCGGATTCTCACTGCTTCCTGCCCATTTGATCAACTCATAAGAAATACCAGCAATCACCGGAAGAAGTGCAATTCTCACAATCACTCTCATCAGCGGAGATTCTACCCTTACAAAAAATAAGAGAACGATTCCCACGATCATGACAAACAGCATGAAGCTGGTTCCACATCTTTTGTGTTCTTTAGAGCTCTTTCTAACATTTTCAACAGTCAGTGGAAGTCCATGTTCAATACAGTTGATACACTTATGCTCCGCGCCATGATAGCGATACAAACGCTTAATATCGTTCATTACCGAAATTCCGCCCACATAGGCAACAAAAATCGCAATGCGGATGATTCCCTCAATGATAATCCGAACTGTATAGGAAGAAATCCATTTCTTCAGCAGATCTGACAAAAAATACGGAAGTACCATAAAAATACCGATCGCAAGTGCAAAAGATACAACCATCGTCAGCGTCATCAAAAGCTTTTCCGTACGCTCCTGCTTCTTTTCTTCGACTTCGGTCATCTCTTTTTCTTCCTCTTCCTCATAGAAGCTTGCTGACCAGGTCAAAGTCTTCATCCCCAGCACCAGAGAATCAACAAAATTAAAGATTCCTCTGACAAAAGGTAGCTTCGTAAGTGCCGTATATTTTCCAACTACACTTTTATATGTATCTGTTGTAACTTCTATCTCTCCGTCAGGCTTTCTCACCGCAACCGCATAACGGTCTTTATTCTTCATCATCACGCCTTCGATGACAGCCTGACCACCAATATTCGAAGATTTCATATTCTGTTATGTCCTTTTTAATTCATCGTATACACAAAATAGGCTGAGATTTCACAATCCCAGCCTGTTGAATTCTCTTATTACTGAATTCCGTATTTCTTGTTAAACTTGTCAACACGACCTCTGGCCTGAGTTGCTTTCTGCTGTCCTGTGTAGAACGGATGACATTTAGAGCAGATTTCTACGTGGATTTCTTTGCTTGTAGAACCTGTTACGAATGTATTCCCACAGTTGCAAGTTACAGTTGCCTGATAGTAATCTGGATGGATTCCTTCTTTCATGATTTTCACCTCTTCTTGTTTTATTCGTTTTACGCGCTTTCACGCGGCTAATATCTTTAAACAGCTATGTTAGCATAACATAGTTTTTTTCTAAATGCAAGTAATTTTCTAAATAAACTTTGTTTTTTTGACCATTTGGACAAATTCTACGTTATTTTTCGTGCGGTCAAACATATTCAGAATGCTGTCTACCGCTTCATCTGACTTCATTCCGTTTAATGCACGGCGCATAATATCCACTGCTTCCTGCTCCTCTTTCGTAAGAAGCAGATCCTCTCTTCTTGTTCCGGATTTCGGGATATCGATTGCAGGAAAGATTCTCTTTTCAGAAAGCTTCCGGTCAAGCACCAGTTCCATATTACCGGTTCCCTTAAATTCTTCGTAGATGACATCATCCATCTTGCTTCCGGTATCTACAAGTGCGGTTGCGAGGATAGTAAGGCTTCCGCCCTCACGCATATTTCTCGCTGCCCCAAAGAAACGTTTCGGCATATGAAGTGCTGCCGGATCAAGACCACCGGACAGGGTTCGTCCGCTCGGTGGAACAACCAGGTTGTATGCTCTTGCCAGACGGGTAATGCTGTCCAAAAGGATCACAACGTCCTTTTTGTGCTCAACCAGACGTTTTGCACGCTCGATCACCATCTCTGACACACGTTTATGATGCTCCGGAAGCTCATCAAAGGTCGAATAAATAACTTCCACATTATCCCCTTCAATGGCTTCTTTGATGTCGGTTACTTCTTCCGGACGTTCATCGATCAGAAGGATCAGAAGATGGATCTCCGGATTATTCTTCCTCATAGAAAGCGCCACCTGCTTCAACAGGGTTGTCTTACCTGCTTTCGGCGGTGATACGATCATGCCTCGCTGTCCCTTACCAATTGGAGAGATCAGATCCATAACACGCATTGCAGTGCTGCTCTTTCCCGCTTCCAGTCTGAGACGTTCATTTGGGAAAATCGGTGTCATATTTTCAAAGTTCATTCTGCGTCCTGCTTCTGCCGGAGACATTCCATTGATCTTGGTCAGATACAGAAGCGCACTGAATTTTTCAGACTGTGTCTTTACTCTTGTATTTCCTGTCAGGATATCCCCTGTCTTCAGGCTGAATCTGCGGATCTGCGATGGTGATACATATACATCTTCCTCGCCCGGCAGATAGTTCTGGGAACGGATAAATCCGTATCCATCCATGACTTCCAGAATTCCATTCACCGTATGTCCACTGTCGAGCTGTTCAATATCTGCGGTTCCGGCTTTTTCGGATTTTACTTCCTCCTTCGCCTCTTTTATTGAAACTTTGTCATCTTCTTCCAGCATAAGATCGATCAGATCTGCTTTTTTCATCGTTGAAATTCCGCGAAGTCCGCGCGTTTTTGCCACCTCTTTTAATGTAGAAAGAGGCAGGGACTCATATTTTTCTCTCGTCATATGTTCTATATTCCTCCTTTATTCCAATTACTTTTCTTATCCAAAAAAATATTAAACTTTTAACATTGGGAAATCTTGTCTGAACTGACTAATCTGCTTTTGATAAACCCAAGTATACAACATTTTGCACAAAATGGAAAGAAGTTTTTTGATTTGCTTTCATATCAGAAGAATGTTATCATAAAAGAGCAGCAAAACTGTAATCAAAGGAGGACGTATGAAAATGTCAGCAATTGAGCAAGCACTTGAAATGCATGAAAAATGGAATGGAAAAATTGAAACTACTGCAAAGTCACACGTAAACTCTCGTGAAGACCTCGCAATCGCATATACACCAGGCGTTGCCGAGCCATGCAAGGTCATTGCAAAGGACCCGGATGCAGCCTACAAATACACGATGAAAGCCAACACAATCGCTGTAGTATCCGACGGTAGTGCCGTTCTCGGACTTGGTAACATCGGAGCCAAAGCCGCCATGCCTGTTATGGAAGGAAAAGCAGTTCTTTTTAAAGAATTCGGCGGAGTCAACGCTGTTCCAATCTGCCTGGATACCCAGGATACAGAAGAAATTATTAAGACCGTTGTCAATATTGCACCTGCTTTCGGCGGAATCAACCTGGAAGATATCTCTGCCCCACGCTGTTTTGAGATTGAGAGCCGTTTAAAAGAACTTCTTGATATTCCTGTATTCCACGATGACCAACATGGAACCGCCATCGTCGTTTTGGCAGGTATCATCAACGCCCTTAAAGTAACCGGCAAGAAAAAAGAAAACTGTAAGATCGTTGTAAATGGAGCCGGAAGCGCCGGAGTTGCAATCACAAAGCTTCTTCTTACCTACGGATTCCCGAAGATCACTATGTGTGATATCAACGGAATCATCTCTGCTGATTCACCGAATCTGAACTGGATGCAGAAAGAGATGACCAAAGTGACCAACCTTGACCATGAGACCGGTACACTTGCTGATGCACTCAAGGGCGCAGATATCTTCGTCGGTGTATCTGCCCCGAACATTGTTTCCCAGGAAATGGTTGCTTCTATGAATAAGGATGCAATCCTTTTCGCAATGGCAAACCCGGTACCGGAGATCATGCCGGATCTTGCAAAAGCTGCTGGCGCAAAAGTTGTCGGAACCGGACGTTCTGACTTCCCGAACCAGGTCAACAACGTTGTCGCTTTCCCTGGGATCTTTAAAGGTGCATTAGAGGGACGTGCGTCACAGATCACCGAAGAGATGAAGCTTGCCACAGCAAAAGCAATCGCTGGACTTGTTCCGGATGAAGAGCTGAACGAGGACAATATTCTTCCGGAAGCTTTTGACCCTCGCGTATCACAGGTCGTAAGCGAAGCTGTCAAAGCTCTGATTTAATCTTATGAATACAAGAACCTATGATAGCAATCGCCCGCAGGAAATATCCTGCGGGCTTACTTACAAAAAAGGAACTCCTCAGCGCTGGGGAGAACGGCGCTACTATGCACTGGACTACTATCTGAAACAGAATTTCGGTGAAAAACTGTACAAGATTTCTTTAAACGGAGGCTGTTCCTGTCCGAACCGGGACGGAACCTGCGGCACACGCGGTTGTATCTTCTGTAGCGAAGGCGGATCCGGCGATTTTGCCGCTTCTTCTTCTCTTTCTGTTGCCGACCAGCTTGCCTATGGAAAAGGCCTTGTCCGCCCCAAATACAACGGACACAGCTATATCGCCTATTTTCAGGCATATACCAATACCTATGCACCAGCCTGTCATCTGCGCCGGATCTTTACCGAAGCGATTTCTGATCCAGAAGTACGCATTTTATCTATCGCAACGCGTCCGGATTGCCTTTCACCTGAAATCCTTACACTGCTTGCCGAACTAAATGCCATTAAACCGGTCTGGGTAGAGCTTGGACTTCAAACGATCCACGAACGCACTGCCAACTGGATGCGCCGTGGTTATCCACTTTCCGTCTTTGAGCAGGCGGTCCATTCCCTTCACGCGATTGGGGTACAGATCATCACCCACGTAATTTTATTTCTTCCGGGAGAATCTGAAGCAGATATGCTCGCAACCATCCATTATCTGAACGCTCTTCCGATTGACGGAATCAAGCTGCAGCTTCTCCACGTTCTGGAGCATACCGATCTGGCAGATTTTTACAGGCAGGAACCTTTTTATATTCCAGATATGAACTCTTATTTTCATCTGCTCGGAAAATGTATCGCTTCGCTCCGTCCGGATATTGTCATTCACCGTCTGACCGGTGACGGACCAAAATCTCTTCTTATCGCACCGCTCTGGACCGGCAATAAACGGTTAGTACTCAATCAGATGCAGCGCTATTTAAAAGAGCAGAATCTCTGGCAGGGAAAAGAATATACTACATTTTAAGGAGGCAGCCCTATGGCAGAAGCATTTACACTTTATAAACTCATCATTCTATACATGCTGGACAAAGTTGATTTTCCTCTGACCAACTCCCAGATTTCTGAATTTGTCCTGGACAAAGGATATACCGATTATTTCAAACTCCAGCAGGCTCTTTCTGAACTTGCGGACGGTGGTCTCATCCTGAAAGAATCCACTCACAACCGCACTCTTTTCCATCTGACGGAAGATGGGAAAGGGACGATTCATCTTTTCCAGGATAAAATCTCAAAGCCAATCCAGGACGATATTGACCACTTTTTACAGACAAAACAGTATGATCTGAAAAATGAAGTTTCCGTAAAAGCGGATTATATGAAAAATGCAGGAGAGGAATATTCCGTGCGCTGTCAGGTCTTTGAAAATCACGAACCCCTGATCGATCTGACCCTTTCTGTACCGACTGAAAAAGAAGCGGCGGCAATTGCACTCAACTGGCAGAAAAAAAATCAAGTCGTCTATGCGTGGCTGATGTCTCAGTTATTGTGATGGATGTGAATGATACGGTTCGCAAATTAAGGCTGTGATTGGACAATGATACACTTGAATCTCACGACATGAAAACTCTACGTTGTTCTTTGGGCAGATCTCAGCTACGTTCTTGAAAGCTTGCAAGCCTCATGCCTGCTCCAAAAGAGCTGAATCCCGGGCGCGGACAGAAAACAAATGGATAAGGATTCCATGTTTGTGCTATGGAGATGAGACACAAAAATTGTGGAAGCCCTTGCTGACACAATTTTCGCCTTAAGTGGCTCATCGGAATGGTCAGCACAAAGGAATCTGCTCTATTTGTTTTCTGTCCGCGTCCGACCACAACCTACAAAAAAGCAGACCGTCCCATATTCCGATCTGCCTAAATAACCACCACAAAACTGATGTATTTCCTTTCTTCTATTCCCACCGTAATTTCTCCGTGGTAACGGTTCACAAGCATCTTTGCATTATAAAGTCCCAGTCCATGCTTTTTTCCATCTTCTTTCGTAGAAAATCCTTTTTCAAAGAAATGACTGATCTCACCAAGTCCTATATTTCCGACCTGATTCTTTATCGTGAAGATAAGCTTATCATTCTGGGAATCAATTTCGATCAGTACCTGATTTTTTTCTTCAGTACAGGCTTCGTATGCATTGTCGATCAGGGTTCCCACAATCTCGATCAGATGATGTTCGGAGATTCCGGATACGATTTCTTTATTCCATACCCGGATATCGGTCTGGACATATTCCGGTGCACGGACAATTTTACTGTAAATAAACCCTGCCAGGATTTTATCGCTGATTTTCAGAAGCGGGAGATACTTTCTGCTGTCATCTTCTCTGGCGATTTCCGTAATGTATTCAGACTGCTTTGCCACCAGTTCTTCATAATTATCGATAGTTAGATGCATATTCAGGATTGCATTCAGATGATTGTCAAATTCATGCTGTTTGGCACGGATTTCTTTGACCAGTTCTTCCAGCGGAATCAGATAGTTCTGATAAAGCCGCAGTTCATTTTCCTTCTGGCGTATCAGTACATAATTACTTCTCCAGTCCACAATTCCCCATATCACAACGATCACCATCAGAACAAACATAATAAACACCCGGTAATCGAAGGTACCGCTGATCAGGAAATCCACGATCAGATAGACTGATACCATAAGTGCCGTTACGCAGAAAATACGATATAGAAATTTGCGTACCCAATCAGCCATTTAACAGTCCTCCGATCACCGATTTGTAAGTCACACCGATTTCTACCGTATCCGGACAATTTTTGATCCGGATGATCCGGTTGACGGTATCGTAATATTCAACTTCATTTTTATTGACCGCATACATCCGATGGCACTGCGCAAACATCCCTTTTGGCATCTTAAGCATCATCTGTCTGAGAGTCACATAAGGGACATCCCAGTTTTCAGTCACAAGATGCAGTCTTGTTCCTCTCGGTATCGCTTCCAGATAACGGATATCCTCGCATTTCAGCTGATAATTGATCCCGTCTTTTTTCACAACGATCACCGGTGTTTTCTCCCTGCTCTCTTTTTCCAGCACCTTCTGAACAACCTCTTCCACCTGCTCCCTGCGAAATGGCTTCATAATGTACTGGTAACAGTGCAGCTCCCGGTAAGCCTGCATTTCCATATTGCCAATGGCAGTCACCATCACGATCGGGGTAAAAGTATATTCAAACCTCTCCCGTATCTCTCTTGCGAACAAAATCCCACCGATATCCTCCCGGTCCTCGCCGCTTAGATTTACATCCAAAAGGAAAAGACCATACCGGATTTCCTGATCCAGCAGGTCTTTTGCTTCTTTCAGGGAAGATGCCTTGTGGACACGGATATCATCTGAATATGTGGTAAGAATCTCTGACAATGCCTGCAGCGAAGTCAGTTCATCTTCCAGAATCAATACATCCGTCATCTATTTGTCACCTTTCCTCTCTCTTTTTTTAATCTAATCTTCCTTGATCACTTCTTTAGCACTCTTTACAAGCCCCGCAAGTGACTGCAGTTCTGACGGAATGATGATTTTCGTTGCCTTGCCGTCTGCAGCCTTTTCAAATGCCTCCAGACTCTTGATCGTAAGCACTGCCTGGTCTGCACCCGCTTCACGGATGAAACGGATACCGTCTGCATTTGCCTGCTGTACTTTAAGGATGGCTTCCGCTTCACCTTCAGCCTCTTTGATCCTCTTTTCTTTTTCTGCTTCTGCCTGGAGGATCGCTGCCTGTTTTTCAGCTTCCGCTTTCAAGATCACAGATTCTTTTTCACCTTCTGCAACAAGAACAGTAGATTTCTTTTCACCTTCTGCACGGAGAATGGCTTCACGTCTTTCACGTTCTGCTTTCATCTGTTTCTCCATTGCATCCTGGATTGCTGCCGGCGGAATGATATTTTTCAGTTCCACACGATTAACTTTGATTCCCCATGGATCCGTTGCCACATCCAGAGATGCGCGCATCTTCGTATTGATCGTCTCTCTTGATGTCAGTGTCTGGTCAAGTTCCAGATCACCGATGATGTTACGAAGGGTAGTCGCTGTCAGATTCTCGATTGCCATGATCGGGTTCGCTACTCCGTAGCAGAACATCTTCGGATCTGTAATCTGGTAGAATACAACGGTATCGATCCGCATGGTTACGTTATCCTTTGTGATAACCGGCTGCGGTGCAAAATCAACTACCTGCTCTTTTAAGTCTACTTTTCTTGCCACGCGTTCAATGATCGGCAGTTTAAAATGAAGTCCTACACTCCATGTTGCCTGATATGCACCAAGACGTTCGATAACCAGTGCCTTTGCCTGCGGCACGATCTTAATGCAGGAAGTCAGAAGCAGTAATGCGATCACAATAATAATTACTAAAATAATAAGTCCCGTCATCTTTTAGTCCTCCTCATATTTTTTTACAATTAACTTTACTCCGGATATATTGACCACCTTCGCCAGTGTTCCGGGTTCCAGGATCACGTCATCCTGTTCGGATCTTACCGTCCACTCCGTACCATTTACCACCGCCATACCAGTCTGCCCGATGTTATCTACTTTCTGGCTGATCCGGATCGTCTTTCCGATGATTCCTTCATAGTTCGTCTTTAGACGGCGGGTGTTGATAAAACGCATTGCAAATGGTCTGGTAAATACAAGCAGTAAAATTGTCACAACAAAAAATGCAACTACCTGTCCGGCAAACGGTATATCCAAAATATTCAGGATCAGTGCCGCCAGCGCACCTCCTGCTCCCCAGATCGTCGTAAGTCCCACCGTTATGATCTCGATCACCAGAAGTGCTACCAGAAGAACCAGCCATGCAACGGTAATATAGCTGTCCTGAACTGCTCCCATATTCTTCACTCCTTTCTGCTTACAGATATGGTAGCAAAGTGTCTGTGTCAAATCAATCCCTTCTGCGCGAATGCAGTGATTTCCTGTGCGAATAAGTTACGCTTCATCCTTGATCCGCTTCATATGCGCTTTGATCGTTTGTTCGTAGCCATTATCGCTCGCTTCATAGAATACGGCATCTTTGATCTCATCCGGCAGATACTGCTGTTTTACATAATGATTCGGATAATCATGCGCGTATTTGTAACCAATTCCATGCCCCAGCTTTGCAGAACCTTTATAATGTGCATCCTGCAAATGCACCGGAACAGTCGTTTTATATTTTTTCACATTGTCCATCGCAGCAAAGACAGCATTACATGCTGAATTACTCTTCGGCGCTGTTGCCACATAAAGAACTGCCTGTGATAAAATGATCTGTGCCTCCGGCATTCCGATCCGCTCCACTGCCTGTGCTGCACTGACTGCAACATTCAGTGCCATCGGATCCGCATTTCCCACATCTTCCGATGCACAGATCATAATCCTACGGGCAATAAACTTAATGTCTTCTCCGGCATACAGCATCTTTGCCAGATAATATACGGCTGCATCCGGATCAGAACCGCGCATACTTTTAATAAATGCGGATATGGTATCATAATGATTATCTCCTGTCTTATCATATCGCACAACCCGCTTCTGTATACATTCGGATGCAACATCCAGCGTGATATGGATCATTCCATCCTCACTTCTTGGTGTGGTGAGGATACCCAGTTCCACCGCATTAAGCGCAGATCTGGCATCTCCACCGGCAAGGTCTGCCAGGAAATGCAGGGCGTTCTCCTCGATCACCGCATGATAACTTCCCATTCCTTTTTTCTCATCCTGCACCGCTCTCAGAATCAGGGTCTCTACTTCTTCCTGTGAAAGCGGACGGAGTTCAAATACACTGGATCTGGAAAGAAGCGCACCGTTCACCTCAAAGTAAGGATTTTCTGTCGTCGCACCGATCAGAATGATCGTGCCGTCCTCCACAAACGGGAGCAGATAATCCTGCTGTCCTTTATTAAACCGGTGAATCTCATCGATGAAAAGGATTGTCCTTTTCTGGTACATCCCTTTCAGTTCTTTCGCCTTATTCACCACTTCTTCCATATCTTTCTTCCCGGCAACCGTAGCATTGATCTGTGTAAATTCTGCACTTGTAGTATTGGCGATCACCTTTGCAAGCGTAGTCTTTCCGGTTCCCGGAGGTCCGTAAAAAATAACAGAACTCAGTTTATCCGCCTTGATCGCACGGTATAAAAGCTTGTCCTTTCCGATAATGTGCTGCTGTCCAACCACTTCATCCAGAGTCGTCGGACGCAGTCTGGAGGCAAGGGGCGATTCTTTCTCCTTTGTCGTCTCCCGCATATAATCAAATAAATCCATCAAAACCTCTCCTTTAATCCAGCAGCAATTCATCGACTGTCACAAATTCATATCCCTTCGCCTGCATGATATCGATAATGCGAAGTGCCGCCTTTACTGAAGACAGATAACAGTCATGTAATAAAATAATATCATTTTCCTCCGTTTCCGTCACTACTTTATTGACAATTTCTGTCTCGTTATCCGTATTCCAGTCAAGCGGATCCACATTCCATAGCACCGCAATCATGCCGGTATTCTCTTCCATCTCCTTCTTCCAGGCTCCATAAGGCGGTCGCATATATTCCGTCTTTTTTCCGGTAATTTCTTCAATCGCGGTATTGGTCTTTCCGAGTTCGCACTCTGTCATTTCCTGAGACATTTTTGTGAGATCTACATGACTGTAAGTATGATTTCCAATAATATGCCCTTCTTCAGCCTCTCTGCTCACAACTTTCGGATATTTTACTACATTTTCCCCGATCACAAAAAAAGTAACCTTCACATTCCGCCCGGCAAGCCCGTCAAGGAGCACTGGCGTACTGGAAGGATTTGGGCCATCATCAAATGTGAGGGCGATCTTGGGCTTTTCCTGATACTGCTCGTTTGTTCCACCTGCCTCATAGGATGCTTCTACCGTTTCATCATTCATTCTTATCAGTTTGATCTTTCCGTTATCGATCACTCCCCAGGTAAACAGAAGCCATGTAAAGCATAAAAAACTGATTGTTCCATAAAGCAGTCGGTACCACATACGGATATTCCTCTTTTCCCATTCTCTTTTTACTATATGCGGGAGATTCTTTTCCTATGTACTCACATTTATGCTTTCTTGCCTCCGGTACTCTTGCATTAAAAAATATATACAGGACACCAGTCTTTTCCTGTTTTCTATACTCAGATCAAAAAAGGGATATCAACCAGCTTCTGCTGACTCATATCCCCTGAATGATCTACATTGCTTTTTTATAAAGTTCAATGATATCCCTGATCGTAGACTGTCTCGGATTTGCCATAATATTTCCACTCTTCATGGCATCGGCAGCCATCAGTTCAATCTTATCTTCCGTTACACCAACATCGGCAAGATGCTGCGGAATGCCAAGATCACGAAGCAGATCTCTCGCTTCATCTACAAGCATTTCCGGTACAAAATCGATCACCGGGTCTTTTTCTTTGCTGATATAATTGTAGATTTTCTCATAACGTCCATGATCTGCAAGTGCATTATATTCCACAATCGTTGGAAGAAGAATCGCATTTGCCACACCGTGTGCCACATGGAAATAGGCGCTTACCGGATGGCTCATAGCATGGATATTTCCAAGTCTTGCCCATGCAAATGCGATACCTGCGAACATGCTTCCGGAGAGCATGGCTGCCGCCGCCTCTTCGTCCTGACGGTTTGCTACGAATCTGCGCAGATTTGCACCAATCAGTTCCATTGCCTTTTCTGCCATTGCATCAGAAAATGGAGATGCATCTCTTGAAGTGTAAGCCTCCCATGCATGGATCAGTGCATCTACGCCACATGCTGCGGCTACCGATGCCGGAGAAGTCATAACAAGCTCCGGATCCAGAAGTGCATAGCTTGGGATCAGCTCATAGCTGAACACAGTCAGCTTATAATTTCTTGCTTCATCGGTAATAACAGAAAATGCCGTCACTTCACTTCCTGTACCTGCAGTTGTCGGGATCGCAATGATCGGAACGATCGGTCCCGGTACCTTGTGTGCACCTTCATAATCTCCGATCTCTCCGCCGTATTTTGCAAGAACACCAACTGCCTTTGCCACATCCATCGGACTTCCGCCACCGAAAGCTACAATACTGGTTGCTCCTGCTTTTTTGTATGCTTCTGTTGCTTTATCTACCGTTGCAACAGATGGATTTGCTTCTACATCAGTAAATACTTCCACTTCGATACCGGAAGCCTTCACGATCTCTTCGACTTTCTCGACCATTCCGATCTTCTTCAAAACCGGTCCGGAGATCAGAAGCATCTTCTTGGAACCACTTTTTTCAAGAAGCTCCGGAAGTCTTTTTAAACTGCCTTTTCCAAAAATAATATCCTGTGGTACATTGAATGTAAAATCTTTCATCATCTACTACTCCTTTTAAATAAGAATGTGCCTCGGCACATTCTCGCGCCGAGTGCGTTGCTGAGCGCCAGTGGCGCTCGTTAAGCAACGACCGAAGCAGAGCGTAGACCGCTTGCGACATTCTTCATCTTCGTGCGAGTGCGCCTCTCCGGCACGCAGTGCCTTTTTTTCATAGGAAGTTCCTTCGGAATTTCCTATAAAAAAAGACGAGACCGCACCTTAGCAGTCTCGCCCTTGAGTTTCTACTTACACAGCATATACCCTCTGTCATTTTCTTGTCAAGAGGATTTTCTGTTTTTATTTCTTCTTTTTCTTTCCATTCTTCTTTGTCGGCTTTTTCACGCTATAGCCAAATGTTCCGAGCAACTTACCCAGACTATAATACTGTCCGTGCACATATACGATCGGATCGGTCTTTTCCAATGCAAATCGCCCTTTCTGATCCATATAGGCATCATCTACATGAACCGCTTTTACCTCGGCAAGGAAAATATGATGCGACCCCGGCGTTTCTTTTTTGACCACCTTGCACTCGATGTTGACCGGACTCTCCGCGATCAGTGGTGCGCTCACATATTCTGCCTTTTCCGGTGTCAGATGCAGCTCTTTGAATTTGTCCACATCTTTTCCCGAACGCACACCGCAATAATCCGTTGCATACGCAAGTTTTTCCGTCGTCAGATTGATCACAAACTCTCCGGTCTCATCGATCATGTGATAAGAATACCGCTCTGGTCTCACGGAAATCGAAACCATCGGCGGGTTTGTGCAGACCGTTCCCGCCCACGCCACGGTAATGATATTTGGATTGCCTTCTTTATCTGCCACACTGACCATAACTGCAGGCAGTGGATACAGCATATTTCCCGGCTTCCAGATCTGTTTTGCCATAAGCCATCTCTCCTATAAAGTTATCTGTTTTTATTTTTGCTGCAGGTAAGTTACCAGAACAGGGATCATCTGTTTCTTTCTTGATACTACACCTTTCAGGAGAATTTTTTCCGTATCTCCCGGCAGTTCAAACGCTTCAAGAACCTGTTCCTTTGCATTTTCACCACAGCAAAGGAGTTCTGTAGACTCTTCCAGAATATTAGTCATCATCAAATACAACATATGCAGTCCCTGGGTCTTTCTCGCCTCTTCCAGATATGGGATCAGACGTCCTTTCACCTCATCCAGTTCATCCTGATTCATGGATGTGATCTGTCCGACTCCAAACATGATATCTTTTACATTGAACACCTTAAAGTCCTGGAAACAGATCTCTTCTACGGATTTGCCACGCAGATTGCTTCCCGCATTGAACATCTCTTTTGCATGTTCTTCCATATCAATCCCGGCAATCCGCGCCAGTGCCTCTGCAGCCGCCTGATCAACCATCGTACAGGTTGGTGAACGGAACAGTAACGTATCCGAAATAATTGCAGAGCACAGAAGTCCCGCCATCTGTGGCTCTACCTCTACACCGCTTTCCTGATACATCTGGTAAATGATCGTAGCGGTACATCCAACCGGCTGATTCCGGAAATATACCGGTCCGATTGTCTCCAGACCGCCCAGTCTGTGATGATCAATGATCTCCTGCACCTCTGCCTCTTCAATTCCATTCACAGCCTGTGATTTTTCATTATGATCCACAAGAATCACCTGTTTTTTACGGGATGTCATAAGTCTTCGTCTGGAGAGGAAACCACAGAACTTTCCTTTATTATCCAGAATTGGGAAATCTCTGTACTTCGTCTTTGACATAACTTCTTTCACATGTTCCACATAATCATTCAAATGAAAAATCTCCAGATTATCACGGCTCATAAAATACTTGACCGGAATACTCTGGTTAATCAGCCTTGCAGCAGTAAAGGTATCATGTGGTGTCTGAATAATCACGATATCTCTCTCCTCTGCCATCTTCTTGATCGTCTTGGAAATATTGGCTCCCTGGCAGATGACCAGACAGCTTGCATCCATCTCGATCGCGCACAGCTGTGACTCATAACGGTTTCCAAGAATGACAAGATCATCCTTCTCAATAAAATTCTCCATCAGATCCGGACTGGATGCGGCAATGACAACTTTTCCATTCAGGAAATAGCCATGCTCATTCCCGGAGATCAGTGTTCCGTCCAGTGTTTTGACGATATTGCGGTACTGGGTTCTCGCTGTTGCAAGGATATTATTATCGTACACTTCCATATATGACGTAGCAATATCTCCGATAGTGATCAGCCCTTCCAGCTTCTCACCTCTTGTTACCGGCAGTGTCTTAATATTCTCATCTTTCATTCTTGCCCATGCGTCTTTAATGGACATGTGACCAGATACACCCTCAATATGACGGATATCCATATCTTTTACCTGAAGGTGTACATTGTCCAGAAGAGACGGCACACTTACCTGAAATTTATCCAGAACATACGCTGTCTCACCATTTACCTCGCCCGCTCTTTTCGCTATGTATTTTTCTCCTGTGATTTTATTTTTCAGATTTGCATATGCAATTGCCGAACAAATAGAATCTGTATCTGGATTTTTATGTCCGATCACATATACTTTCTTTGGTTTTTTCTGATCCATTTTATATTACTCCATTACTATCTCTTGTTCCTTTACTTTTCAGAATGCCATTTTTTTTACTGTTCGTCAACCCTTGTTCGGATAAAAGACCATTACACTAAATTTTAAACAATATCTCTACCAGTGCCTTCGGTCTGCCACCCGCTGCCGCTGTCTTCTTTGCATACACTTTTCCATAACCGGCTTCCATGATCTTATTCATGATCCGGCGCGCACTTCTGACCGTAATTCCCAGACACTCCGCCAACTGATGTGCATCGAAAATATAACTTTTTCTTACATCTGCAATGGCAATGATCTTCAGAATTGACGTTGTGCTGAGCCCGGTTTTTTCTGAAATTTCCTGTAGCTTCGGATCGGAAGAAATGAGCTGATATTCCAGCTGGATCTCCTTTCCAAGCGGTCCGTGCTGTGTCTGACCGGCATCAATCCAGAAAATCTCCTGCTTTGCATTTTTCAGGGAAAAATCCAGTGCACGTCTTGCGTTCATTTCCGCGTCATTCATCGTGCCTCCGGTTCCGATCCCTACATTCAGGCTGATTTTATTCTCCTCCTGCACTTTTTTTTGCAGATTCAGAAGCTTCCGCTGGTTAAATTCTTCTTGTACAGCCCCGGAATTGGAAAATACAATATATTCTCTTCTTCCTGATGCAAAAATTGCACCTTGAATCCCTTCTGTATATTTGATGATTTCTTTTTCAATATCTGCTTTTGCAAGCATACTTGAATAATAATTCTCTTCTCTGCTCTTATAATCCGTCAGCTGAAAAATCTCAACTGCTGCCTGCGCATATTCTGCTTCCTGAAGCGCACATTCATTTTTTAATTTCTCCAGTGCCACTCTCACTTTTGCCCTGGTCGGAGGCAGATAAATTGCATGGTATCCCTTTTCCTGCAGTATCTTATACACCCACCGAAGAGAAGTCAGTGCCACATTGACCTTTCCTTCATCCAGAAGCTTCATGTGCCACTCCACATACTGTTCTTCTTCCACTCCTGCCTGAAACGGACAGGAATAAATGTTTCTTGCCAGGATGTCAAATGCATCCAGCAAATCCTCAATGACCTGTTTTTCTACAATATCAATACTAAATGCATCCAGTTCAATATTACTTTTCTGCATCTGCAGAAATGCTCCCGCAATGCTGACTACCGATTTTTCCACCGACACATGTGGCCTGGTGAAATGATAGTTTCTCCCCACAAAACTTTCGATCGCACAGCCCGTAAACAGTACCGCATCACACTCCTGTTCACATTCCTCAATCAGCCGGTCACTTCGGTTAACCTGTTCCTCTTCATAAGAAGCTACTTCTACTGAACTGTCGATTTCTTTTATACTCTTCTTAACAACCTCACAAGATGATTTTGATCCGATAACTCCAACTTTCACAAATTTGTCCCCCGTATTGCGATCTTCTATCCAGAGAACCTGCCGTTGGCAGCTTCTCTCTCTATATCTGAATAATTGCTTTAAAAAAGGAACCCCTTAAACGGGATTCCTTTTTATTATAACTCAGAGCCATCAAAAACCACAAGCTTAGAATGCTCTTTTTTTAATTCCAGATAACTTTCTTTTGTCAGCGTCGGTTTGAAATTGTCAAGAATCTGTTTTGCCTTTTTTGCGTTATCATAAAGAAGATCAATGATCGTAAGCGCCATCATCTTTGCCGGAACGATATAAGCAAGTTCCGGGTCCGCAAGACGGTAATCCTTGGAGTGAAGTCCTCCGGTTATTCCCTCTGTCCAGATGTGCATACACGGCATGATCTGAGAAAGATCCCCCAGATCTGTAGAACCTGCTGTCTCATAAAGCTCTACAAATGAATCTTTTTCCGCCCCTGTATATTCGATCATATTTTCTTTATATAATGCTGAAAGCTCACGGTTGGTATTCATCGGAAGATATCCGATCTTATCGTCAATCTCGACTTTTCCTCCGATTGCAAGTGCTCCGGCTTTTAACGCACGGTTCACTTTTTTACTGGCATCCAGCATTCCATCAATTGTGAAAGCACGTACCATGATCTGCATCTTCACAACAGCAGGAACTACATTTACCAGATCTCCGCCTTCTGTAATGATTGCACTTACACGAACCTTTTCTTTCTCCTGAAAAGTCTCACGGAGTGCATGAATGTTGTTCAGTGCCAACTCTGCCATATTTAACGCATTGATTCCTTCATGTGGTGCGAAACCTGCATGCGCAGCTTCTCCGATAAATGTTACCGTCTTTGTCACAAATCCGTTGCAGTCGGTATCAATCGTGCAATGTCTGCCATTTCCAATTTCCATCATGTGACACTGCAATGCCATATCCACATCATCAAAGCCACCACGTTTTAAATATTCCTGCTTGCCGCCGTAAAAACTGATCTTATTTTCACGGATCAGACTGTCACGATAATCATAATCTACGCATTCTTCCGCAGGGATCGCAATAAAATCAACCGCTCCACCCAGTTCCTTCATCACTCCGGATCTTAAAAGACCAATCGCACATCCATACAGATCTGCAAGCTGTGCATGATGACCGCAGGCATGAACATTTCCTTCTGGCGTACTGTCCGGATGTTCTTTGCACTGGATACAGTCCAGCTCTCCGATCACGGCAATTCTTGTATTCCCTTTTTTCGGAGTTGAAACCTTACAGCCAGTATATGCAATTTCCGTCTCCGGCTCTTCTCCAATCTCCTGAAATGCCTTTATCATTCTTTCTGTAGTCTTAAATTCTTTGTAGCCAAGTTCAGGCGTTTTATATACATCATCACCAAGCTGAATGATCAGATCTCTGTTCGCGTCAATCGCGTCCAGACATCTCTGCTTCAGTTCTTCTTTTTCCATCTATGTCGTCCATCTCCTATTCTGCACCCATCAGTCTTCTCAGTACTTTTGTCACTTTCCAGGTCTCATCTGTATCAAGCGCTTCTTCTACTGTGTGTACATTGATCATTCCACATCCCAAAATGACGCTCTTATATCCGTGTCCCGCAAGCACATTTGCATCACTTCCGCCACCGATGATCATTTTATTTGCTGTAATTCTTTCTTCTGCCATTGCATTTACAGTATCCTGGATCAATTCACAGTCTTCTTCCAGCGACAGGACCGGGTAAGCCATCTCATGCTTCATCTCATAACAGGCTCCCATTTCCTCTACAGCTTCCTTGCAGCACTGTTCCATATGTGCAACCTCTGCAGCCAGCTTTTCCATACTGTGTGAACGGATCTCTGCGGTAAATGTAACCTCATCTGTTACGATGTTGGTTGCAGATCCACCTTCAATATGTCCGATATTAGAGGTTGTCTCATAATCAATACGTCCGATGTGCATCTTACTGATTGCCTTTGATGCCACAACAATTGCATTGATTCCTTTTTCCGGTTCAATTCCGGCATGCGCTTTCTTTCCTTTGAAAGTAATCTCAATCGCTTCCATTGCCGGTGCTTTGTATGCGAGAGTCTCTGCTCCACCGGTTGCATCTACAACAACCAATTCCTTGCATGGCAGCATAGACATATCCATGTGCTTTGTTCCCATCATACTAATCTCTTCGGAGCAGGTAAATACAAGATAAATATCTCTGTGCGGTACACCGCTTTCAATGATATCTTCTACCGCTTCCATGATTGCTGAAATTCCAGCTTTGTCATCTCCGCCAAGTGTTGTTGTCTTGTCGGTACTGATGATGTTTCCATTGATCACCGGATTTACATTTCTGCAAGGCTCAATCTGATCCATATGTGCTGCAAATCCAAGTGGACGTTCCTTCGTATTTCCTTTTACAAATGCAACGATATTTCTGCCGTTTCCACCATAAGCTTCCCCGGCATGATCTGACTGGAACGGAATGTTCCGTTCTCTCAGCCAGTTTTCTATCCAGTCCGCCATCTCTTTCTCCCCTTTTGACGGGCTGTAGATCTTGATCATCTCAATAAATCTTTCCTGTAATCTTTCTCTCGATAACATCGTTTTTCCTTTCCGGACTTAGTCCTCAAGCTCTTTCTTGTAGATAATCTTTCCTGCGAAAATAGATCCAAATACGGCTACCAGGATAACAACGTATGACGGTGTTCCAGGGAAGAAGGATAAGAATCCGTTTTTCATCAGCCAGTTCATTGCAAATGCAATAACTACTGCAACTACACCAAGCTTCGGTCTTGTGATTGCGAACTGTCCGAATACAGCTCCGTAAAGTGCCGGAAGAAGGAAGTTGAGGGCCTGCTTGAATCCTTCTGGCATCATACCGATAATTGCGTTTCCTGCAATTGCTCCGATTGTCAGAATCACAATATTTACGATGATCGATACAGCGATACCGATGGTTGATACAACAGAACCTTTGTCGCTTCCCATTTCAACACCTGCTGCTTCCTGTGCTACCGAAGAACATGGAACTCGCATGTTGGATGTATTTCCTGAAAGGAATGTCAGGTAGGTTCCCGGGATTCCAAGAATCGGGAAGTAAGAAATCGGTTCTACAATGTAAAATGCTCCACTTACACTGATCTGTGCAATTGTACCTGCGATGATTGCTGATACCGGCGGCATACATCCGTAAATGACCGAGATAACAAGTGCCGGTCCGAAACATGTAATGATACCTAATAACATGGTGATTTTCCCCCATTTGACAATATCAGGTATATAGACTTTGTTGTAGTATTCTTTATTCATATCTTTATCCTCTCATTCCTATTAAAATACAGTGTTCCAAATGTAACCAATGAGCATGCCTGAGAACATGGAAATTGCAAAGGCCCATTCTCTGAGCCATCCAATATTCTTTTCTTTCGCTAACTTTGTCAGGATCATCATAAGAATGCATCCTACGATTGTTGCGATTGCCGGTGCTCCGCCAAATGCAAACTGATTCTTTTCGTTGAAGAAGTTTCCTGATGCAAGGTTTGCAAATGCACCAAGCATCGCTCCTGCTGAAATGATCGGAACCATTTTGGAATTTCCTTTTGACATCAGATGGTTTACTTTATCCATCTTATCTGTGAAAAGGAGTGTGAAGATCAGCCATCCAAGTGAACCACAGATCATGGTCCATACACCACAGGCGAATGCAATCGGTGTCAGATTCTCCAGTGTAGCGCCCATTGCCTGTGCGCCAAATCCGGCTGCCATTGCTTCATAGTTAACGGATCCGATGAAAGAAAGTCTCATCCATGAAACAGGTGCTCCCATTGATACGATCAGGGAGATCATTGTTACCAGGATTACAATAGATGGTCCAATTGAGGAAATGGCACTACTCTTAATTGCCATATTGATCTTTTCCTGTTCAATTCCAATCTCTTTTGCTGCTTTGAGCGACTTTCTGAAAAACAGTACGGACTGAAAAACTACGATTCCTACTGCTATTGCGGCACTCACCCACATCAGAGGGCTGTTTGCCAGTTCCAGATAATTCACGTTTCCCTTCATTTTAAATTCTCCTTTGCCTTTTAGTTTAGGACATTATCCTTAATATGTCCTTATGTTGGTAATATACAATTTATTTTTTCTTTTGTCAACTTTTTTCACAAATTTCACTATTCAAAATATACACAAATTTTTACCACAATTTTCGTACATAATAACGATTTTTTCTCATTAAGCACAATTTAACCGTCTAACCATCTGGAATCCATACTTTTTATCTATACAAAAATGTGTTATACTAATAAACATATTGAGCATACGTTCAGAAAAATAAACTAACAGAGGTGTTAAGATGGAAAACGAAAAATTACAGGAACAGACAGAAAGCATGGCAGACTACGAAGATCATTTCGATGATGCCAATCCATGGAATGTGGTCGCACGTTATCAGGAAGAGGGAACCAATCTTCACGTAAAAGTAGAAGGAATCGTAAATGGTGGTGTCATCGCCATGGTCGAAGGACTTCGAGGATTCATCCCGGCATCCCGCCTTTCTCTTTCTTATATCGAAGATCTGGAGACTTATCTTCTAAAAGAAATTGATGTCCGCGTGATCGAAGCAAACCAGGCAGAAGGACGCCTGATCTTATCTGCACGTGAGATTTTAAGAGAACAGAAAAAAGCAGAAGATGCAAAAAAACTTGCATCTGTACAGGTTGGAAGTGTTGTAAAAGGTACCGTTGAATCGCTTCAGTCCTACGGTGCTTTTGTACGTCTCGAGAACGGTCTTTCCGGTCTGGTTCACATTTCCCAGATCAGTACCCAGAGAATCAAATCAGCAGACCAGGTACTTCACGTTGGGGACGAAGTAGATGTCAAAGTCATCGGTATCAAAGACGGTAAAATCAGCCTCAGTATCAAGGCTCTTGCCGAAGATACTGAAAACGAACAGGAGGAAGAGCTGGAACACGTAGAAATTCCGGAAACTGAAGCAATCGGAACCAGCCTTGGGGATCTGTTTAAAAATATCAAGCTTTAAAAATTATAATTAAAAAAAGGGAAGCCTGCACTTTCGCAGACTTCCCTTTATCATTGCCTGATAAGTGTCACTGACACTTTATGCGAGAATGTACCCCCTGTACATTCTTTTCTATTTTTCCAGTGCTTCCAGATCCTGCATCCAGACTGCCGCACACGCATCGCTCGGCATTCTCCAGTCTCCTCTCGGTGAAAGTGCCACCGTACCGATCTTCGGTCCGTCCGGCAGGCAGGAACGCTTAAACTGCTGTGCAAAAAATCTCCGGTAAAATGTCTTCAGCCATTTCATGATCGTCGCGCTGTCATAGATTCCTTCAAAAGCAAGCTTTGCAAGGCGGTAGATCTTCGATGGTTCAAAACCAAACCGAAGAACATAATACAGATAGAAATCATGCAGCTCATACGGACCTACAAGGTCTTCCGTCTTCTGAGCGATTTCGCCATCCTTCGGTGGAAGAAGTTCCGGACTTACCGGTGTGTCAAGAACATCCAGAAGTACCTCCTTCAGCTCCTGATCCTCACAGGTATCCGCATAATACTGAACCAGATGGCGTACCAGTGTCTTCGGAACAGATGCATTGACTCCGTACATAGACATATGATCTCCATTATAAGTCGCCCACCCAAGAGCCAGCTCCGACATATCTCCGGTTCCGATGACCATGCCCCATTCCTGGTTAGCAATATCCATCAACACCTGGGTACGCTCTCTTGCCTGTGAATTCTCATAGGTCACATCATGCACCGCTTCATCGTGTCCGATATCGTGAAAATGCACATGGACTGCATCCGCGATCGGCACCTCTTTTAAAGTGACTCCCAGCTTTTTTGACATCAGGCAGGCATTCTGATAGGTTCTGTCCGTCGTACCAAAACAAGGCATCGTTACCGCAATGATATCCTTTCGGTCTTTCCCTGCCATGTCAAATGCTTTTGCCGTCACAAGCAGTGCCAGTGTAGAATCAAGACCACCTGAAATTCCGACTACCGCTGTTCTCGAATGGGTATGCACCAGACGTTTTTTCAGTCCCATTGCCTGGATCATCAGAATCTCTTCACAGCGTTTTTCCCGCTCTGCCATATTCTGTGGAACAAAAGGTGTCTGTGCAAAATCTCTGGTAAGCTCAGTCTCTTCCATGCTGATATGGAATACTACCTTTGGAAGCCGACGTTCTTCAGTTGTCTGGAAAGTTGTATTTTTTCTCCGTTCACTTAAAAGGCGGAAAATGTCAATCTCACTGACGATCATCTCGTTGGCAAACCGCTTTGCTTCTTTCAGAATCGTCCCGTTCTCTGCAATAATATTGTGTCCACCAAATACCACATCCGTCGTAGACTCTCCGTCCCCGGCATTTGCATAGACATAACCTGCAATCAGTCTTGCAGACTGTCCCTTGATCAGTTCTTCCCGGTAACTATCCTTTCCGATCGTCTCATCACTTGCTGAACAGTTGACCAGGATGACCGCACCTTCTCTTGCCGCCTCAATGCTCGGCGGGACTGGTGACCAGACATCCTCACAGATCTCTGCCGATACGACCAGCTCATCCATCTCTGCCGCCTGATACAGGATCTGCGGTCCAAACAGGATTTCTTCCCCTTCATAAGAAATCACTCTTGCTTTTTTCGGTCCCTGACGGAATTGACGCATCTCATAAAATTCCCCATAATTCGGAAGAAATGTCTTGGTTGTAAAGCCAAGGATCCTTCCGTCATTTAATGCGGCCGCAACATTATAAAGCTCTCCATCAATTGCAAGTGGAAGCCCAACAAATACAAGTGCTTCTGTATGCCTGGTCTCTTCTGCAACTTTTGCAAGTGCTCTGCGCACCTCTTTTAACAGTATATCCTGTGTAAAAAGATCGCTGCAAGTATACCCGGTCAGGCAAAGCTCCGGAAAAACAATGATCTTTGCGCCAGCCTTCTCAGCTTCTTTCATACGTTTGCAGATTTCCTTACAATTGTGCCAGACATCCGCCACACGAATATCAACTGTGACCGCTGCAACTTTGATAAATCCCTGTTTCATGTGTTTACCTCTTTATCTTTTTGCCTGTTTTAAAATCTGTTTCAGTTCTTCTACACTAAATGTATACGCCGTATTGCAGAAATGGCATTTTACTTCTACTTCTTTTCCGTCATCGATCATTTCCTGGATATCTTTCTTTCCGATGCTGATGATGGCTTTCTCGATTCTCTCATGCGAACAATTACATTTAAACTGTGTATCCATTGTATCTGTAAATTCCACATTCAGGCCATCCAGTACCTGCTCCAGCATCTGCTCCGGTGTATGTCCGTTATCCAGCATACTGGTAACAGAAGAGATCTTCTTGATATTCTCTTCCAGTTTATCCAGCACTTCATCCGATATAAACGGCATTACCTGCACAATAAATCCACCTGCACAGTGTACAGTGTTGTCCTTGTTCATCAATACTCCAAGGCCCACAGAAGACGGAACCTGTTCGCTGGTTGCAAAATAATACGTCAGATCTTCTGCGATCTCACTTGTCTGCAGAATAGTCTGTCCAACATATGGTTCTTTCAGTCCCATATCTTTAATAACATTTAAAAGACCGATTCCAACAGCTCCTCCAACATCCAGCTTGCCATTCTTAGGCGGCATCATTGCTTCCGGATGATCGACGTATCCTTTCACGTCACCTTTTGCATCTGCAGTCACCGTAATTCCGCCAAGTGGTCCATCACCTTTGATCTGAAGCGTCAGCACATCTGTCTCATTCTTCATCATGCCTCCCATCATTGCTCCTGCTGTCAGAAGTCTTCCAAGTGCCGCTGTTGCTACCGGACTTGTGTCATGTCTCTTTCTTGCCTCTTCCACCAGATTTCCGGTTGTTGCAGCAAATGCACGGATCTGTCCGTCTCCCGCAGTTGCTCTTACAATATAATCTTTCATATAACAATTCTCTCCTGTTCTATTTTCCCTGTTCTCTTGCGATCACATAAATGCGCTCGCTTGTGTCCATCGGCGCATTCTTTGAAAATGCATCGTATGCTGTCACAAATTCCAGCCCCGACTTCCGGATCAGTTCCTTCATCTCCTCCAGCGTATACGCTCTCTGATAATGCGTCTCCTCATATTTGCGATAAAGTCCACTGTCCTTATCTGTCTCAATAAAAAGACTCAGATCATATTCATTGATCTTCTCATCGTCGTAATAATAGTTGTCCCAGATAAAACTGCATTCCTCCCGGTTCTCCGCAATTGTGCGATCCCCAAGAATCTCTTCATACTTGTAACGTGTATTAAAATCAAAAACAAAAACACCTTTCGGATCCAGATAATTGTTGACCAGACGGAATACTTCCTGAAGTTCTTCCGGCTCTGTAATATAATTGACCGAATCGCAGACACTGATGACAGCTCTTACCGTACCATACAGTTCGAACTCTCTCATATCCTGCAGAAGATACAGAATATCATGACCGGATTTGTCTCGTTTCTCCATTGCGATCTCCAGCATCTCTTCCGCATTGTCCGCACCAATCATATCATATCCTGCCTTTGCAAGCAATTCTGTCATATTCCCGGTACCGCACCCCAGATCCAGTACCAGTCCATCCATAACACCGTATTCTCTCATAAGACCGGTGAGATATTCACACCATTCTTCATAAGGAATATTATCCATGAAGGTATCATATACACGTGCAAAGCTTGTATACGCTTCCATACTCTGTTGTTCCTCTCTTTCGATTCGCCATCAATGCCCATAAGCAGCACTGACCGATGTCCACGGACCACTCCGCTGCGCATCCTGACATCCAGATTATTTTATAGTATAACACAGGATTTTCCTCTAGGAAAGTCATATTCTGATGAGAACTTTTCCCTTTTGGAATTTTCTTTACTGTTCACAGTACCTGTGACCAGTAACGCATTTTCTTTTTCAGACACAAAAAGAACCAGGGGAAATTCCCTGATTCTCTTCGTTTTTTTTAGAATCCCAGTTCTTCATTCACCAGAATCACTTTTATTCTGTTTGGAACATGGCTGAATCTCGTAATCAATGTCTGACAGCAGATACTTTTCGGAGATTTACAGTTGGAACAGACACCTGTCTTCGCACACGGAAGTCCTTCAAAACGCTGTCCGTTAATCGGAGCTGCCACATACTTTGCACGGGCATATGCATCCTCTGCACTTCTTACAATTTTATTCATACCAACAATCATCAGAACATTTTCCGGTCCGTAAGAAATAGCTGCCACACGGTTTGCATTTCCATCTATATTGACCAGTATCCCATCTTCCGAGATTGCATTACAGCTTGCAAGAAAATAATCACAGTTAAATGCCTGATGCATCATCTCTGCTTTTTCCTCCGGTGTCGCGCACAGATCTCTGTCCAGCACTTTATAATTTCCTTTATGAAGTGCTTCAGGAAGACCAATTGCCTTAATGCTCATAGACCCTCCCCAACTGATGCTGCTTCCTTCCGGAATCAGCTCCAGTGCAAGGGCAAGTGCCTCTTCTTTGGTCTGTACATAATGTCCCTCCATCTGACGGGACTTCAAATTCTTTATCACCTGCTCAGCGAGCAGATCATTTCGCTTTGTAACGAATTTATCCATTATTCAACCACCTGGATCCATCCTTCCGGTGCTTCGATGTGTCCCATCTGAATTCCGGTAAGTGTTTCATATAATTTCTTGATAACAGGTCCCATCTCATCCATTCCGCTTGGGAAGCAGATTTCTTTACCATGATCTACAATCTTTCCAACCGGTGAGATAACTGCTGCTGTTCCGCAAAGTCCGCATTCTGCAAAGTCTTTTACTTCATCAAGATATACTTCTCTTTCTTCTGTCTCAAGTCCAAGATAATGTTCTGCCACATAAAGAATAGAACGTCTTGTAATAGATGGAAGGATACTGTTTGATTTCGGAGTAACTACTTTACCATCTTTTGTGACGAAGATGAAGTTTGCTCCACCTGTCTCTTCTACTTTTGTTCTTGTTGCTGCATCCAGATACATATTCTCTGCATAGCCTTCTTCATGTGCTGTTACAATTGCATGTAAGCTCATTGCATAGTTAAGACCAGCTTTGATATGTCCTGTTCCATGCGGTGCTGCACGGTCAAAGTCTGAGACTTTAATTGTGATCGGCTTTGCGCCGCCCTTGAAATATGGTCCTACTGGTGTTACAAATGCACGGAACTGATATTCGTCAGCAGGTTTAACTCCGATAACCGGATTGCTTCCGAACATATATGGACGGATATAAAGGGACGCTCCTGATCCGTAAGGTGGTACATAAGCCGCATTGGCTTTTACTACCTGTACGATTGCATCTACAAAACGGTCTTCCGGAAATACCGGCATCTCAAGTCTTCTTGCGGAATCAGCAAATCTCTTTGCGTTCATATCCGGGCGGAATACAACGATGCGTCCGTCTTCTGTTGTGTATGCCTTCATACCTTCAAATACTGACTGGGAATACTGCAGAACACCTGCACACTCATTCAATACAATGTTGGCATCTTCTGTCAGGCATCCATCATCCCACTTTCCATCTTTGTAATTTGAAACATATCTCTTTTCGGTCGGGATATAACCAAATCCTATGCTTGACCAGTCAATCTGTTTCTTTTCCATTGTAATTCCTCCATTCCCTTGTTGCTTCTTACAGTAACATATATCTAAATTATAATTTTTGCTTCCCGTATTTTAAATCCTACGGATTACATATCGCTATTATATTACTTCTGTTTTTCAAATTCAAGAGTGCGCTCTGTTTTTTTTTGATTTTTTTATCTTTTTGGCATTGTGATCGCTTCAATCCCCACACTTCCGCCTCTTACAACTTCAATTGAATTGAATTCAGAACGTAGAAACTGGATGATCGCTGTATTTTTATGTGCCGTGTGTACAAATTCAAGAAGCACACTGTCTTTTCCATAATCACGTACCTTTGCCTGATAGGTCTGCGCGATCTGGAAAAGCTCTGTCTTATCTTCCGGTGTACAGTTTTTTACCTTGATAAACATCAGCTCCTGCATAACAACAGATACTTCTGTAAAATCAATGACTCTGATGACTTCAACCATACGGTTCAGCTGTTTTTTGATCTGCTCATAAGTCTCTTCATCACTGTTCGTCTCAATCGTCATTCTGGAGATAGTCGGATCTTCTGTTCTACCTACCGTCAGACTCTCCAGATTATAGGATTTACCGGAAAAGAGTCCGGAAATCTTTGAAAGTACACCAACCTGATTTTCCACATATAAGGAAATCCATCTTTTTTTCATTGTATTATCCATCTTCACCTCTCCTCTCCATTAATCCATCAAAAGATCTTCCAGGGTTCCGCCCGGACGTACCATCGGATAAACCTGCACTTCTGGATCCAACATGAATTCGATCAGAGTCGGCACCTTCAGTGCACGGTTTGCTTTTGCCTGTTCAAATGCTGCTTTCATCTCGGATTTTTCGGTTACACGGATTCCCTTTGCCCCATAGCTTTCTGCAAGTTTTACAAAGTCCGGCGTATATTTCGGTGGATGCTCTTCTCCACGTCTTGTCGCTGCGCCTGCACGAAGATCCGTCATAGAATAGCGTTTTCCATAGAAAAGTTTCTGCCACTGGCGAACCATTCCAAGATAGGTATTGTTAAATACACAGAGGATCAAAGGAAGTTCTTCCAGCACTGCTGTTGCAAATTCCTGAATATTCATCTGCATACCGCCATCACCGGAAATTGCAATTACCGTACTGTCCGGATTGCCAATCTGCGCTCCGACTGCTCCCGGGAATCCATATCCCATGGTTCCAAGTCCGCCGGACATATAAAGTCTGGTCTTTTCATTCACTTCCAGATACTGGGATGTGAACATCTGATGCTGTCCTACATCTGTCACAACAATCTTGTCATCCTCTTTAAACACTTCATTGATCGTCTCCAGAATATCCTGAGCCTGCATCTGGTCTCCCTTTGGTTTCATCCTAAGCGGATGCTCCTCTTTCCAGCCTTCGATCTGTTCCATCCAGCTTTCTTTTTTCTCCATTGGTTCTACATATTCCAATAATTTTTCAATTGCTTCTTTTGCATCCGCAACGATCGGAATATCTACCTGAATGTTACGTGAGATGGAGGAAGTATCAATGTCGATATGTACGATCGTAGCCTTCGGTGCAAATGCATGCAGTTTTCCGGTGATACGATCGTTAAATCTGGTCCCGATCGAGAACAGCAGATCACATTCTTCCACTGCCATATTGGATGCATATGCACCGTGCATCCCCAGATTACCGATAAAAAGCGGATGCGTTGTCGGAATCGCACCACGTCCCATGATCGTTGTCACAACCGGGATCTGGGTACGTTCTACAAGTTCGGTAAACGCCTTATTCGCTCCTGCAATATTTACCCCACCACCGGCAAGGAACAACGGTTTCTTTGCTTTTCCAAGCATCTTGACTGCTCTCTTAAGCTGTCCGATGTGAACGCCGGTACTCGGCTTATATCCGCGGATATTGACTGTCTCCGGATAATTCGGGCTTCCAAGCTCTGCCATTACATCTTTCGGGAGATCCACAAGAACCGGACCCGGACGTCCGCTGCGCGCAATATAGAATGCCTCTTTGATGATTCTTCCAAGATCTTCTCTCTTTCTTACTGTCACACCGTATTTTGTGATACTTCTTGTAATACCTACGATATCAACTTCCTGGAATGCATCATTTCCGATCAGATGTCTTGCAACCTGTCCGGTAAAACATACCAGCGGTACACTGTCATAATTTGCCGTTGCAATTCCTGTCACCAGATTGGTTGCACCCGGTCCGCTTGTTACCAGACATACCCCGACTTTTCCTGTTGATCTGGCGTAAGCGTCTGCAGCATGGACAAGTGCCTGTTCATGACGCGGAAGTACAACTTTTGTGTAATCCTGTTTGTAAATTTCATCACTGATATCAATTGTACAGGCTCCCGGATATCCAAAAAGGATATCTACCCCCTCCTCTTTTAATGCTTTTACAAGTAATTTGTTCCCTGATATTTTTTTCATAAATCTACCTCCATGAATTTTCTATACAGATGATCGCCAAATTTTTATCATAGTCATATAGAATAACAAACGCCCTAAACGGCTGACCGTTCAGGGCGAATATAAAATCCGTGTTACCACCTGTCTTCAGAGAAGCTGCTTCTCTGCTCTCACGCAAGTACAGAACCATAAAAATGTTCGATACTATTCCCCTGTAACGTAGGGTCTACGTCGAAGTCTACTTGAGAAATTCCCGTTCGGTCCGCTGCTCAAAGGCTACTTCTACAATCCCTTCATGAAGGCTTACACCGTCCGCCTTCTCTCTTTGCTTCCGGAGATTATATACTCCTCCTTGTCATAGCATTTCTTCTATTGTCTCATCGATTACATTTATTATAATGAGTGGTCTATTGATTTGTCAATGATACATTTCGCAAATTTTATTGATCTATTTTATTCTTTCATATTTTGCAAATACATACTCAAGATCGAAATATGTCTGTTCATCCGTCTCAGCTGTTTTTTGCCAATCCGGATCCTTTTCCAGATCCGGGAACCAGGTATCTGCCTCATATACATGATCTGTCCGCGTAACATACGCTATATTACAATACGGAAGCATTGCACGGTAAATACTTTCTCCGCCGATCACAAAGACTTCTCCTTTGTGCTTTTTACATTCCTGTATTGCCTCTTCCACACTGTGTACCACGATCGCATCCTTCACCTGATAATCCGGATTGTGGGAAATCACGATATTAACCCGGTTGGCAAGCGGACGCCCCTGCGGAAAGCTTTCCAGTGTCTTTCTTCCCATCACGACAATATTGCCTTCTGTCATCTGACGGAAGTATTTCATATCTGCCGGGATTCGTACAAGCAGACTGTTATTCTTTCCTATTGCCCAGTTTTTATCTGCATTTACAATAATGTTCATCGTATCTGTCTCCTTTTCTAAACCGCGATCGGAATATTTTTGATCTGCGGTCCTGTCACATAATCGTCTAATCTTACGTCATCCGGTGTAAACTGATAGAAATCTTTCACTTCCGGATTCAGCCAGAATTTCGGTGCCGGGTGCGTCTCTCTTGAAATCAGTTCCTCGATCAGCGAAATATGCCTGTCGTAAATATGTGCATCTGCGATCACATGTACAAATTCGCCCACCTGCATATCGCATACCTGCGCGAGCATATGAAGTAGCACAGCATACTGGCATACATTCCAGTTATTTGCCGCCAGCACATCCTGGGAACGCTGGTTCAGGATTCCGTTCAGTGTCAGCTTGTCGCTGCCTTTTTCTTTTGTCACATTGAACGTCATGCTGTATGCACACGGATACAGATTCATCTCATGAAGATCTTGATGTACATAGATATTCGTCATGATCCGGCGGCTGTAAGGATTATTCTTCAGATCATAGAGTACACGGTCTACCTGATCCATCATTCCCTCTTTGTAGACATGCTTTACGCCCATCTGATAGCCGTATGCCTTCCCGATCGATCCATCTTCATCTGCCCAGCTGTCCCAGATGTGACTGTTCAGATCGTGGATATTATTGGATTTTTTCTGCCAGATCCACAAAAGCTCGTCCGTACAGCTTTTGATCCCGGTTCTTCTGAGTGTCAGTGCCGGGAATTCTTTTCGCAGATCATACCGGTTCACCACACCAAATTTTTTTACAGTATACGCCGGAGTCCCGTCTTCCCATCTCGGACGTACCTTTTCTCCTTCTGTGCTGGTTCCATTATCAATGATGTCCCTGCACATCTCTATAAAAACTTTGTCTGCATAACTCATGACTGATTACTCCTTTTTCCAATGCTGTGCCTTTTAATATTCTCTGATAATGCTGCTGATCTCACTTACGATCGGCATTTCTTTTAATTCCTCCAGTGCATCCTGAAGATGGTATTCCTTGACTGCGGATGTTCCGATGACAAGTTCTGCCTTTGCCGCTTTTGCCTGTTCCTGGATCACACGTTCGATACTTACCTTATGATCTCCGAATACTTTCGCGATTGCTGCCAGTACTCCCGGTTCATTACTCACCTGCATACGGATAAAGAAACGATTCTTGACGTCCGCAAATTCCTTGATCGGAAGCTCTTTGTATGCGCTCCATCCGATTCTTCCGGTACAGTTCCATACAATATTTCTTGTAACATCCATCACATCTCCGACAACTGCACTTGCGGTCGGCAGTTCTCCTGCTCCTCTTCCATAGAACATGGTATCCCCAACTGCATCTCCGTGTACAAAAACAGCATTAAAGGAATCTCTTACGGTAGCGAGCGGATGTTTCTTATCGATCATCATCGGATAAACACCTGCTTCAATGCCATTAGATGTATTTCTCGCAATACCGATCAGTTTGATCACATTTCCCATCTCTTTTGCGTAATTTACATCTGCTGCTGTGATCTTTGTGATTCCCTCCGTATAGACATCCGAAAATTTCACCTGTGAATGGAATGCTGACGTAGCCATGATTGCCACCTTACGTCCTGCGTCCAGGCCTTCCACATCTGCCGTCGGATCCGCTTCTGCATAGCCAAGCTCTGTCGCCTTTGCGAGTGCTTCTGTGAAATCCATTCCATCTTCAAACATCTTTGTCAGGATATAGTTAGTCGTACCGTTGACAATTCCCATGATCTCATCGATCTGGTTGCCTTCCAGGCACTGCTTAAGCGGACGGATGATCGGGATTCCTCCTGCTACCGCTGCTTCAAACAGGAAATCAGCGCTACCTTCTTTCGCAGCGTCATAGAGTTCCTTTCCATATTCTGCGATCAGATCCTTATTTGCACTTACTACATTTTTCCCTGCTTTCAGTGCTTCTGTGATCATCGTTTTCGCTGGCTCAATTCCGCCCATCACCTCGATCAAGATTTGGATTTCATCATCTTCTATAATCTCTTTCCACTGATCTGTCAGCAGATTCTGATCTACACCCTGTCTTACTTTTTTCATGTTGTGTACCAGGATTTTCTTTATTTCAAGAGCGGCGCCGGTCTTCTGCTGCATCTCTTCACTGCGGCGTCCAATCAATTTATAAACACCTGTTCCGACTGTTCCAAGTCCAAGTAATCCTACTTTGATTGTCTTTGTATCTGTCATGTCTTCGCGTCCTCCTAATCTATAGTAAATCCATTTTATTCTAGCACTTTTTTGTAAATATTCAAAGAACTTTCTTGACATCTTTTGGGGACGTGATAACATTATAAATGTATGATTCTATGTATTTAAGGACGTGAATGTTAAACATAATTTTTAACATTTACATCATTTAATAAGGGAGTAGATACATATTAAAAAACCAAAGAGGAGAGATAAATCATGCAGTGCCCGATTTGTAAAAAGGATCTTGAGATCAAGAACAAAAAAATAGGCGAAAATGAAGCCGGTGAAGCAATCTACAATGAATTCGCAATCTGCCGCGACTGTAAAAAGCAGTGGAATTTAGATAAACAGCGTGAAAAGAAGAAAAAGCTTGCAAAAGAAGCATTGGCTGAAAAACCAGTTGGAGCCGATAAGGCTGCAGAAAAACCACGCAAAAAGCGTCCGACTGCCGAAGGAGAAAGAACTTCTGCCGAACGTCCAGCCCAGCCAAAGAAAAAGAAAAAACATCCGGTATCTCCGGAAAACGTCGAAAAGCGGACCGCTTCTCCTGCTAATCCGGAAGTACCGGCTCATCCGAAGAAAAAACGTCCTAACCCGGCTGCCGAAAGCGAAAGACCGGTAAGAAAACCTCGTCCGAAGACAGAAGGTTCTTCCGAAGAACAGCCATCCAGACCGCATCCAAAGAAACGCCCTGTTACTTCAGACCGTCCACTTCTCAAATATGCAGAAGGTCAGGAAGGAAGCCGGGAAGAAGTTCGTCCACGTCCGAAAAAGAAACGTCCGGAAGAAGCCAAACCGGTACACGCAATTGACAATTCCAGCACACGTATCATTTCTGATGAAGAGGATGAACTTAAAATTACGGCACCTGATTTTTCCATTCCAGAGGAGGAAAAAGAACAGACCTATTCTAATATTCCACCAAAACATGTCCGTGAAAAACGTGAACAGGAAATGCGTGAGAACTATCAGAATATGTTAGACGAAGAAGATGACGATGATGAAAGACATTTTCCTGTTGTACTTGTTGTAATCCTTATCTTCCTGATCATCGCAGCTGCTGCATTTGCAGGATACTGGTTCTTCCTGAAATAAAAAAGAATAGTTATGATGAAAGACTGGCGCGATGCCAGTCTTTTTTACGTTAGTAATGAGCCAAGGTTTCGTGTGAACACGAACCCCCGGCAAACGTACACCATCTCGCTTAGCAGCTCGATGATGTACATTCGCCAAATACAGATTTTTACACCCATGCAGATCCTTGTGCAAGCACAAATCTGCATGGGTGCCAGTGGGTATTTTACGTTAGTAATGAGCCAGGGTTTCGTGTGGCCACGAACCCCCGGCGAACATACACCATCTCGCTTAGCAGCTCGATGATGTACATTCGCCAAATACAGATTTTCACATCCATGCAGATCCTTGTGCAAGCACAAATCTGCATGGATGTGAAAATCTGTATTTGGCTCATTGTATGCACAAAAAAAGAACCACACACAACATGCAGTTCTTAATTCAAGAGCGACAGACGGGACTCGAACCCGCGACCTCCACCTTGGCAAGGTGGCGTACTACCAACTGTACTACTATCGCATTCATTATTTGTTGTTCATCAGAACAATAAATACTATACAATATATCTATCAATTGGTCAAGTATATTTTCAATTTTATATGTCGGACTTTTCTACTTTTCTTCGCCTATTATTCTGTTAAAATCATTTTTTGTCTGATTAACAGAAAACTTATTGAATCTCCGCAAAAAGTAGAACAGAATTTCTTCATTTTTTCGTTGACAATTCCTTCTTTGTACGGTATAGTAGATATTGTTCTGATGAACACAATTTAATAGATGCGATAGTAGTACAGTTGGTAGTACGCCACCTTGCCAAGGTGGAGGTCGCGGGTTCGAGTCCCGTCTGTCGCTCTTTGTGAGACTTATGATTTTCATAAGTCTCTTTTTTCATTCATGTAAATTTCTGATTAAACTCTTAATTAAATCAAAAGACCCCATTTGTCAGAGTTGTCCCAGATACACGAAAAGGGATCCGCTTTCACTTTTTTGTAAAAGCCTGATCCCTTCTTTTTATTTATTCTAACCTTATAGATCTACTCTTCTATTTTGCCAGCCAGTCCATTGCAATCTTCGCATACATGGCTGCGCCAAGCGGTAATGCTTTTTCATTAAACAGAATCTTTGGATTATGCTGTCCTTTCCATTTACTCTGATCTTCCACTCCGGCTCCGACTACAAAATAACTTGCCGGTATTTTTGCCGAAATCACGGCAAAGTCTTCGGATCCCATGACATGAAATCCACCGTTAATCGTTGTTCCCGGATTTTCAAGAGACTCAATACTTTTAATATACTCTGCATTCAGTTCTTCATTGCAAGTTACACTCGGAACATTGCTGAGTTCTTCGATTTCACATGTAGTACGATAAGCTGCTGCAACAGCCGGAACAATTTCATTGATCCTCCGGATCAGCATCGTCCTTACTTCTTCATTAAATGTCCTTAGTGTTCCCTGAAGCACGCAGCGCTCCGGAATTACATTTGCTGCATTACCAGCTGTAAACTGTCCAATCGTAAGTGCTGCCTCTGCTGATGGTGGACATTCCCTGGCGATCAGTGCCTGAAGAGCATGATAAACTTCTACACCAGCGTTGATCGGGTCAATACAGCCCTCCGGTGCAGAACCATGTCCGCCACGTCCTGTAAGGGTGATTTTAAAGCCATATACAGATGCCATGGCTTCCACACCATATCCAATCGTTCCACATGGAATTGCCGCAAATACATGCGCTGCAAAGGCAGCATCTACATGCGGATTCTCCAGGACTCCTGCTTCCACTGCTGCTTTCGCTCCGCGGAAGGTCTCCTCACCTGGCTGGAACAATAATTTGACCACGCCCGGCAGTTCTTCTTCATGCGCCTTTAAAATTTTTGCCGCTCCAAGAAGGATCGTAGCGTGCAGATCATGTCCGCATCCATGCATACAGCCATTCTTTGATGCAAATTCAAGTCCCGTTTCCTCTTCTACCGGAAGCGCATCCATATCACTTCTCAGAAGAAAACATTTATCCCCTTTTCCAATCTGAGCGATAATCACTGAAACCTCAGGAAATACCTTGTATTCTACATTCATCTCATCCAGACGTTTACTGATATATTCCACAGTCTTTGGAAGCTCCAGATCCGTCTCAGGAATTTGATGAAGATCTCTTCTCCATTTTATAAGTAGATCATTTATTTCCTGCGCTTCTTCTAAAATTTTATGTGCCATATATCCCATCCTCCTTTTATTTCAACTATCATTATTATAGAATTTCGCTATAAAAAAAGAAATGAACATTTCTTCACTTTGACAGCCAATTCTGTTTTATGTGAAAAAATGTTCATTTTTAAAAATTGAATTATAAAATTTATTCAGCGTCCGCTGTATGCTCTTCCAGCTCCAGTCCAAGCTCTTCCAGCTGCTTCGGATCGACTCTCTCCGGTGCTTCTGTCATCAGGTCAGATGCATCTTTTACCTTCGGGAACGCGATCACGTCACGGATGCTGTCCTGTTTTGCCATCAGCATAACCAGACGGTCAAGACCGTAAGCAAGTCCTGCGTGTGGCGGCACACCATATTTGAATGCATTCAGAAGGAATCCGAACTGTTCCTGTGCCTGTTCTGGTGTAAATCCAAGTACTTCAAACATCTTGCTCTGGATCTCCTGGTTGAAGATACGGACACTTCCGCCTCCGATCTCGTTACCATTCAGAACGATGTCGTATGCTTTTGCACGAACTCTTCCCGGGTCGCTGTCAATGTACTGAAGGTCTTCTTCCATCGGCATGGTAAACGGATGATGCATTGCTGTGAAACGGTTCTGTTCATCACTCCACTCAAGAAGTGGGAATTCTGTGATCCACAGGAATTTGTATTCATTCTTGTCAAGAAGTTCCATCTGACGGGCCAGTTCCAGTCTGAGTGCGCCAAGAACATCCCATACAACTTTATTCTTATCTGCCGCAAAGAGAAGAAGATCCCCGTTCTCTCCATCCATCGCTTTAATCAGTGCTGCTGCCTCTTCTTCTGTCATGAATTTTGAGAAAGAAGATTTGACAGTTCCGTCTTCATGGATTGCAATATAGGCAAGTCCTTTTGCTCCATAACCTTTTGCAAAATCAACCAGCTTGTCGATCTTCTTTCTGGCCATGCCGCCCTGCCCTTTTGCGTTGATGCCACGGACAGTTCCACCTGCTTCAATCGCATTCTTAAATACAACAAATTCGCTGTCTTTGACAGTCTCTGTCACATTGACCAGCTCCATGCCGAAACGGATATCCGGTTTATCAGAACCGAATCTGTCCATTGCTTCCTGCCAGGTCATTCTCTGGATTGGGAGCTGTACATCGATATCCAGTACTTCTTTGAACAGATGTGCAAGCAGTCTCTCATTGATATCAATGACATCATCAACATCTACAAAGGAAAGTTCCATATCCATCTGTGTAAATTCCGGCTGACGGTCTGCACGAAGGTCTTCATCACGGAAACATTTTACGATCTGGAAATATCGGTCATATCCGGAGCACATCAGCAGCTGTTTGAAGATCTGCGGTGACTGCGGAAGTGCATAGAAGCTTCCCGGATGAATACGGCTCGGTACCAGGTAATCTCTTGCACCTTCCGGTGTACTCTTGATCAGGAACGGTGTCTCGATCTCAAGGAATCCTTCTTTTGCCATGAACTGACGTGCGAGGGTAGCCACACGGCTTCTCATCATCAGGTTTCTCTGGATGTCCGGTCTTCTAAGATCGAGGAAACGGTATTTCAGACGTACTTCCTCTTTTGTCTTGGAATTCTCTTCGATTGGGAACGGAGGTGTCTCAGATTCAGATAAAATTCTGAGTTCTTCCGGTTTGATCTCAATCGCACCTGTTGCAAGATTTTCATTAACTGCACCGGAACGTTTTTCAACAGTTCCCACGATTGCTACAACAAACTCACTTCTAAGCTTTGCTGCCTTCTCAAGAAGCGCTTTATCTGTACTTCCCTCTTCAAAAACAACCTGGATCAGTCCGGAACGGTCACGTACATCTACAAAAACCAGTCCACCTTTATTTCTGTTCTTCTGTACCCATCCCATGATGGTTACTTTTTCACCGATGTTTGCCTCTGAAAGCTCTGCACACCGATGTGTTCTTTTCAGTCCTGTCATTGACTCTGCCATTCTAATTTATCCTCCTGCGTTTCTCTTTCCTTATAAATCCATAACGGAATCTTTGTAGCAGTCTGTGATATCTTCATATCCTTCTGCGATCAACTGATCCTTCTGGAATTTCTTGTTCTTCTTCATATTGACCACCAGAACCTGTTTCCCGGCTGCGCGGTCAGCTTTTGCCATCTCAAGTACTTTGAGGATGCCTTCCTTGTGCATATTCTTTTCAAGAAGATATGCTTTTTTCTGGCGCTTGGAAGGAATCTCATATCCATTTTCCAGAAGCAGCATGACAATACGCTCAAATCCGATTGAGAATCCACATGCCGGTGTGTCCTGCCCTGTGAATTTACCGATCATCTTATCGTAACGTCCGCCACCCGCAACTGAGCCACCGAATTCATCCATTGTTACTTCAAAAATGGTTCCTGTATAGTAAGACTGTCCACGTACCAGCGTCGGATCAAATTTCACTTTGAATTCTGCCTCTTTTGCACTTTCTACGCTGGAGATGATCGTTTCCATGCTGTCGGCTGTCTTTTCGTCAAGGAATCCTGCCAGCTTTTCCTTGCAGAAACGGATTCCGTCAACATCCGGGCTGATCTCATCAAAGAGTCCAAGATAAGTATCTACATTTTCTTTTGTATAACCCATCTCAACCAGTTCTTCGCCTACGCCTTCTTTGCCGATCTTATCCATCTTATCAAGGATGATAAATACTTCATCGAAATCTTCTTCCTTAAATCCACTAAATGCAGCCATCGCCTTTAAGATATTACGGTCATTGATACATACCGTAAAATTGTGGAAATCCATCTTTCCAAGCATGGTCGTAGTTGCAAGGATCAGTTCGATCTCTGCAAGATTACCCGGCTCACCTAAAATATCGATATCGCACTGCATGAACTGACGGAAACGTCCTCTCTGCGGACGGTCTGCTCTCCATACATTGCCAATCTGAAGTGCCTTAAACGGTGACGGCAGTTCATTTGCATGATTTGCATAGTATCTTGCAAGCGGAACTGTCAGGTCATAACGAAGTCCTCCGTCTACCAGATCTATCTCTTCTTTTGCCTCAGCAATTTTCAGCTTTTCCCCTCTCTTCAGAATCTTGAAGATCAGTTTTTCATTGTCGCCACCCTGTTTGCTGCACAGGTTCTCAATGTGTTCCACACACGGTGTCTCTATGGAAGTAAATCCAAATGTCTTATAGGTATCCTTGATCATCTGGATCACATAGTCTCTGATTTCCATTTCTTTCGGGAGCATGTCTTTCATGCCGGTAACCGGTTTTTTCTTTAATGCCATAACCATTCTCCTTTTCGCTCTATCATCTCATCGATACGGGAAATATATTCTCCCACATCTCTGACATTTTCTATTCTTATCAGATTCGTCATCCGCCCGTTTTTACTTCCGGGCGCCGGAATCTCATACGGAAGCACCACCTTAGTCGATGCGCCTGCACCGGCAGCAACGATGGACTGCTTTTCCTCCATAATCAGTATATTGTAAATTCCCGCTTTGTCAACCTTTGCGTAACCTACATTTTCAAAATTTCCTGCAATATTCTTCTGTCTGTAGAGATAATACGGATAAAGTCCCATCTCACCGGCCGCCTTACGTGCCATATCGATCATCTCTTCCAGCTCTCTTGCCATCTGTTTGTAATTTTGTTTTTCTGTGCTTGCAGCCCGTTCGCGTGTCAGTCTCGAACCATGTTTCATTGCAAGTGCATGGACCGTCAAACTATCCGGTGCAAGCTCTTTGATCTGACGAAGAGTATCTTCCATCTCCTCCGGATGTTCTCCCGGAAGACCTGCGATCAGATCCATATTGATATTGTCAAATCCCAGTTCTCTTGCCAGATGGAAAATGCGGACTACATCTTCCACTGTGTGACGTCTTCCAATCACATCCAGTGTCTTCTGCTGCATGGTCTGCGGATTGATGGAGATTCTGCCAACTCCATACTTCCGGATCACTCGCAGCTTGTCCTCAGTAATGCTGTCCGGTCTTCCGGCTTCGATCGTATATTCTTTCAGATGTTCAAAAGAAAAATGTTCTTCCAGAAAACTCAAAACCCGGTCCATCTGCTGTGCACTCAAGGTTGTCGGCGTACCGCCTCCCATATAAATCGCATTAAGATGCTTTTCTTTTGAAACCTCCGCAATAAATGCAAGCTCTTTTAAAAGTGCATCTACATATTCATCCATCCGATTCTGCCATTTTGCAACCGGATAAGAAGTAAAGGAGCAGTAACTGCAGGTTGTCGGGCAGAACGGAATTCCGATATAAAGACTGTATCCATTTTCATAATCCAGCTTGTCAAGCTGGGCTTTTTCCCGCTTTGCAATCTCGATACCAAGCATTGCTTTTTTCTCGCTTACCACATAGGTATCATGCATATACCGGATGATTTCTTCCTCAGAAGAACCTTCTTCCAGTCTTTCCATGATCATCTTTGTGGGGCGGACACCTGTCATATTCCCCCATGCATGTTCTTCTCCGGTCTTTTTGACCAGGGTCTGATATAATTTTTTATTGATATAACGCTTTTGTTCTCTTTTTTCGCTGATGTCTGCGATTTCAGCCTCCCTGCAATGAAAAAAGGTCCACCGGACCTTTTTATCACATGCCTGCTCTTCCAGATCTGGTTCCTCTTCTGCGGTCATCTCGATCAGAAGTTCCTGTTCTGGATCTACCTTCTGGCTGATCTCGGCATCAGGAAGAAATGACTTTACGATATGATACATGTCGTAGGTGAAACGTTCATTCTTACAGCTGATCCGAATCATTTCTCTGCTCCTCTATACATACGGGTTGTTCACTTTTTCGTTGCCAATCGTTGTTGCGCCCATATGTCCCGGGAATACCTTTGTTTCATCCGGAAGCAGGAACAGCTTTTCCTTAATCGAACGAATCAGTGCAGAAGTGCTGCTGGTTGCAAAATCACTTCTTCCGACTGAACAACAGAACAATGTATCTCCACTGAAAAGTACTCCCTCTTTTTCTACATAGTAGCATACGCCGCCCTGGGTATGTCCCGGTGTATGGATCACCCGGAAATCTTCTCCGATCAGATGAAGCACATCTCCATCATGGATCACGTCTCCACCCGGGTAGCTGTAGCCATTTGTATATACCGTTGACTCATTCATAGACGGTGTGTGAAGAAGCTCCAGATCAGATTCTTCTACGTAAACCGGCATTTCTCCATACCGGTCGATCACTTTATCGATTCCCATGATATGATCAAAATGCGCATGAGTCAGAAGAATTGCCTTAATTACAAGCTCTTCCTCTTCGATATAACCGATCATCGCTTTTGACAGGTTTGCCGGATCAACGATCACGGTCTCTTTTGTTTCTTCATTAGTAACAATGTAACAATTGGTACTGATAATTCCTGTTACAAATTTTTCGATTTTCATTTCTTTTTACCCCACTGCTCGTTCTATATCCAGCACACCGACAATCTGCCGGAGCTTTCCGATCACTTTTCCAAGCTCCTCTCTTCCCCGGACAATAAATCCGGCTTCGATTGTTGCCGTTCCCTGTTTGCTGGTTCTTACATTCATAGACTTCACATCAATATTCATCTCCGTGAACACCTTGGACATATCCATCAAAAGTCCCTGCCTATCATTTGCATACATCTTGATCTCAGCCAGATAGCTTCCGGTGTCTGTACCTTCCTCCGGTTTTTCCCATTCTGCCGGGATCAGACGCGCTCTTTCCGTTTCTGACAGATGAATGATATTGACACAGTCCGTCCGATGGATCGACATTCCACGCCCACGGGTGATAAAACCAACGATCTCATCTCCCGGCACCGGATTGCAGCATCTGGAAAAGCGCACTGCCATATCGTCGATTCCCTTGACCACGATACCACTCTTGGATCGGGTGATATGCACCTTGTTCTTTGCCGCTTCCGCAACCTTTTCCAGAACACTTTCGTCAGTCAGTTCTTTTCGGTGATCCTTACTGTATTCTTCCGCAAGACGGTTGACGATCTGACCTTCCTTCAATCCGCCATGTCCAAGTGCTGCAAGGATCGAATCCCAGTCCTTAAAGCCGTACTTTTCCTGCACGATCTGCATATATTTCGGTTTCATCAGATCCGAGAGTACAAATCCTTTTGCCTTACAGTATGCGGCGAGCATTTCCTTACCACGTACAATATTTTCTTCTTTGAATTCTTTCTTAAACCACTGGTTGATCTTGTTCTTCGCCTGGGTACTCTTGACGATACTCAGCCAGTCACGGCTCGGTCCTTTGGAGTTCTGCGAAGTCAGGATCTCGATTCGGTCCCCGTTCTGGATCTTGTAATCGATATTGACCAGCTTGCCATTGACTCTGGCACCTACCATCTTGTTGCCGACCGCAGTATGGATCGCATAGGCAAAGTCAACCGGCGTAGAACCGTTCGGCAGGTTCTTGACATCTCCGTTCGGTGTAAAGCAGTATACATCCTCTGCAAATAGATCCAGGTCTCCTTTCAGAAGATTCAGAAATTCCCGGTTGTCTGACATGTCTCGCTGCCATTCCAGGATCTGACGAAGCCAGCTCAGTTTCTCTTCTTCCTTCGCTTCAACGCTCTTCTTTCCATCTTCAGACTCTTTATATTTCCAGTGTGCCGCAATACCGTATTCAGCAGTTTTATGCATCTCTTTTGTACGGATCTGGATCTCAAACGGCTGACCGATCGAACTCATCAGAGTCGTATGCAGAGACTGGTACATATTTGCCTTCGGCATTGCGATATAATCTTTAAAACGTCCCGGTACCGGTGTATACATCTCATGGATAACTCCAAGCGCCGCATAACAGTCTTTTACAGAATCTACGATAATACGGACTGCAAACAGATCATAGATCTGATCCACCGTCTTATCCTGGTTCACCATCTTCTTATAAATGCTGAAGAAATGCTTCACACGTCCGTTCACTTCTGCATCAATGTTCGCATTCTTCATATGCGTGGAAACCTCATCCACAATCTGCTGGACAAATTCTTCCCTTTCCGTTTTTCTTGCATTGATCTGCTTTACCAGATCGTTAAAAACCTCCGGCTGGGAATATTTGAGTGCCAGATCATCAAGCTCTGTCTTGATCTTGGAAATACCAAGCCGTTGTGCGATCGGAGCATAGATATCCATGGTTTCTTTTGCTTTTTCCAACTGCTTCTCCGGTCGCATATACTGCAGGGTACGCATATTGTGCAGACGGTCGGCAAGCTTGATGATGATAACACGGATATCTTTTGCCATCGCAAGGAACATCTTACGAAGATTCTCAGCCTGGACCTCCAACTTATCCGCTGAATAGGAAAGCTGTCCCAGCTTTGTGACACCGTCTACCAGAAGAGCCACCTCATCTCCGAATTCCTGACGGATTTCTTCGTCCGTCATCACCGTGTCTTCTACCACATCATGAAGGATGCCGGCAACGATCGTCTCTTTGTCCATCTCCAGTTGTGCCAGAATGATTCCTACCCACAGAGGATGGATAATATACTCTTCTCCGGATTTCCGTGTCTGCCCTTTATGCGCATCTCTTGCAATATGATATGCTTTTTCGATCATAGAGACGTCCGCCGAAGGATGGTACTTTCTGACTCGCTCGATCAGACTTTTATAGAGCAGTTCCGGATTCTGATAATCTTCCACATCCTTTACCGCATGACCATCTACGATCTCCAGTTTTTTATGTGTTGGTTCGATCAGCATCTCCTGCTGGATTCCGATATCGTCTGCCATAGCCTTCCCTTCTTTCTCATTAGTTTCCCGGATACTGGATTACGGAATCTACTTTGTATCCTTTCAGTTTTTCCCGTCCTTTTAATCCCATCAGTTCGATCAGGCAGAGAACTTCTACAACCTCACCGCCAAGTCCTTCGATCAGTTTGATCATTGCTTCTGCCGTACCGCCTGTTGCCATCAGGTCATCTACGATCACAACCTTGTCTCCCGGTTTGATCGAACGCTTGTGGATCTCGATCTCTGCACTTCCATATTCCAGATCATACTTGATCGATGCTGTCTCGCAAGGAAGCTTTCCTTTTTTACGGATCGGCACAAATGCTTTTTGCAGATTATATGCAATCGGCATTCCAAAAATAAATCCTCTGGACTCCGGTCCGATCACGATGTTGAAATCCATGCCTTCAAGCTTATCCTGCAGTTCCCGAATGGAAAGCTGAAGCCCTTCCGGATCTTCAAGAATGCTGGTTACATCTCTGAAAATAATTCCTTTTTCCGGATAATCCGGAATGCTGACAACATATTCTTCAAGTTTTTTCATCTTTCTTCTCCACCTTACCTACAAATATATGCAATATTTATTAGTATAGCATAAAATTGCTGTTTTTCAAATTATTTATAATTTTGGATCACAATCTGTGGCGTACGGACTCCCTGATACTCATTGATATCAGGATAATAGGTAAATGCCATAACAATTCCATGCCCATGTCCGTGCAGTAGACACTCACAGGCAATATCTCCAAATTTTTCACGCACATATTCCACAAAGGTATTCACATCTCCAAAATACATGGCATCCATCCTTGTACCGTGAAGATCCTTCACCTGCAACTTCAGCACATTTTTATTCTTGCCAAGGATTCTCGCACTTTCCACCTGTACCTGTCTTTCTGCAAAGACCGGACGTGCATTTCCTTTGCCAAATGGTTCCAGAACCGCAAGCTCTCCGATAAATTTTTCATTGACACATTCAAACGGGAGCTGCATATCTATGGCAATCTTTTCATTCAGATCCTCTGGTGTGATCCCGGATTTTTCGTTAATCTCCTTACGGAACTGTTCCAGATTCTCCTCCGGCATGGAGAGACCTGCCGCCATCTTATGCCCGCCAAATTTTGACAACAGATGCTTTACCCGGTTCAGTCCTTCATACATGTGCCAGGTCTCGATCGATCTTCCTGAGCCCTTTAAACCTTCCGCGCCCTTCGTCAGCACAAAGACCGGACGGTAATATTTTTCCCGGATCCTTCCTGCCACAATCCCGGCAAGGCTTTCATGACATTCCGGCAGGTAGACCACCAGCACGTCTGCATCCTTAAGTTCACTGTTCTCCACCTGGATAAACGCCTCTTCTACCGCCTGCGCCGTCATATCCTTCCGGCTGTCATTGAGTGCTTTCAGATCACCTGCCAGCAGATCCGCCTCCGCCACTTTCTTTGCCTCCAGAAGCTCCAGGGCACGCTTTGCTGTATCCAGTCTTCCACTGGCATTCATACACGGGCCGATCACAAATCCAATGTGATACGGAGACAGCTTATCTACATTCACACCAGTACATTCCATCAGCGCCTTCAGTCCCAGATTCTCCGTCCGTTTCAGCATATCCAGTCCCTGTTTAACAAAAATACGGTTTTCGTCCACCAGATCCATAACATCACCGATCGTTGCGATTGCCACATTTTCCATCAGATAATCTGCATCTTCCGCATCTTTTCCCATGGCTTCCATCAGAGCCTCCACCAGCTTGTAAGCAACCGCAGCCCCGCACAGCCCTTTGAACGGATAAGTACAGTCCTCCTGCTTCGGATCCACAACCGCATCTGCCTCCGGCAGAATATATCTTCGTCCCGCACCAATTTCCGTATACGGGACCTCATGATGATCCGTCACCACAATCGTCATTCCCATACTTTTTGCATAGGCGATCTCCTCTGCCGCCGCAATCCCGTTATCACAGGTAATGATCGTATCCACGTCGGCCTCCAGCGCCCGGTCGATCAGGTTCCGGTTCAGACCATACCCGTCCCTCATACGATCCGGAATGTCACTGTCCACATCAGCTCCGAGCATCCGGAATCCCTCCAGAAGAATATAGGTCGACTGGATTCCATCAATATCATAGTCTCCGATGATCCTGATTTTTGCATTTTCTTTTATCTTTTCTCCAAGAACCGCTACTGCCTTGTCCATATCCTTCATCAGCATTCCATCGTACAGATCGGCGATCGTACCGTTTAAATATTTCTCGATCGCATCATCCCCGATCACATCCCGGTTTCTTATCAGGGAAGCCACTCGCGGACTGATATGGAATTTCTCACTGATATGCTGAAAATCCGCTCCTTTTCTCAGAAGTACCCAGTTCTCCATTTTCTCTTTTCCTTTCTTTGGTAGTCAGATAATACAAAGATGCCGGAGGATTCTCCTCCGACACCTCATTTTCTGTCAGTTATTTCTTTTTCGCTGCTTTTTTGCCGCCGATTTTTGTTTTCATTACATACCATAATGCACCGGTGATACATACAGATGAATATCCGCCACCTGCAATACCAACCATAAGAGGTGCTGCAAATTCTTTAATAGAGCTTACACCCATGATATAAAGAACCGCTACCATGACAAATGTAGTAAATGTTGTGTAAATACTTCTTGTCAGTGTATAAGTGATACTTCTGTTTACAAGCGCTTTCAGATCATCGTTTCTCTTCATGACCCGAAGCTCTTCACGGATACGGTCGAAAATAACGATCGTCGCATTGATAGAATATCCAAGGATTGTCAGCATACATGCGATAAATGTATTACCGACAGATGTTCTTGCAAGTGCATAGAATGTAAGCACAAATAACAAATCGTGTAAAAGAGCAAGAACCGCACTTGATGCGAAACGTACATCTTTGAACCGGAACCAGATATAGATCAGCATACAGATCGCTGAAATGATAACTGCAATGATCGCATCCTGTCTCATCTCGGAGCTTACCGTAGAACTGATATTTTCTGCTGTAATTGTCGATGTGTCTACACCAAATTTATCAGCAAGCGCATTGTTAAGTGCTTCTCTTTCGTCAAGATTCAGCGTCTGTGTCTTGATGATGATCTGATTGCTGTCTTTTACTTTCTGTGCCTGTACATTGTGATCTCCGGTCACATCTTCTACAACCGGAACGATCTTTGAATCAATCTCTTTGATCGAGTAATCTTTATCAAATGTTACGGTTGTAGCCGTACCGCCCTTGAATTCCAGGCTGTAGTTCAGCGCACCTTCACCTTTTCCCGACTGGACTCCCATTGTCACAAAACCTGCTGCGATCACAGCAATTGATATTGCAAAGAAAATGGCTTTCTTTCCGAGGAAGTCGATAATTTTTCTTTCTTTTTTGAATTTTTTCGCATAAAATTTCACATCACGAAGACCAATCGCATACAGAGAGAAAATGATGATTCTGGTAATAACAAGTGCCGTAAACATTGACACAACAATACCAAGTGCCAGTGTCTGTGCAAATCCTTTTACAGAACCTGAACCCTTGAACCAGAGAATAGCTGCAGCGATCAGAGTTGTTACGTTACCGTCAACGATCGCAGACAGTGCTTTGTGGAAACCATTCTTCAGGGAAGTCTTAACACTGATACCTGTTGTCACTTCTTCACGCACACGGGCGAAAATGATAACGTTGGCATCGACTGCCATACCGATTCCAAGAATGATACCTGCAATTCCCGGAAGGGTAAGCGTGATATTAAATGCATTTAAAAGCACCAGGATCAGTCCTGTGTAGATCAGAAGTGCAAGACCTGCTGCAAGTCCCGGAATCAGATATACGAAGCACATAAATACGAAGATGATGGCAAGTCCGATGGCACCAGCCATTAAGCTTGTGCTGATTGCTTCTTCTCCGAGCTGTGCAGCTACTACATTAGAGCGAAGTTCTTCCAGTTCCAGAGAAAGTCCACCGATTCGGATGGTAGCTGCAAGATTGTCTGCTTCTTCATAGCTTGACATCCCTGTGATAACGGCTTCTCCGCCTTCGATCGCCTGATTAACTCTTGGTGAACTGATTGTCTGTCCATCATAAATAATGGAAATCTGTTTTCCTACATTTGCTGCTGTTGCTTCTGCAAATTTGGTTGTTCCTTCTTTGGTAAGCTGCAGAGCTACGACATATTCTTTGTTCTTAGTCGTAGAGTTCTCCTGTGTCTGAGCCTCTGCATTTTTAACATCTGTTCCTTCAAGAACGGTATTGCCATCTGCATCCTGAAATACCAGTGATCCTGGTTTGCCAAGTTCTTCCAGAACTTTATTAGCATCGGATACACCCGGGATCTCGATGTTGATCCGGTCATCCCCTTCCTGATATACACTTGCTTCTGTACTGTACTGCTCTACACGCTTCTGCAGCTTGTAGATCGTATCCTTCATATCTTCTGCTGAAGGATTCTTGTCTTTTGTCTGATAGGTAATGCTGACACCACCGGCAAGGTCAAGACCAAGATTGATATTTCTTGCGGAACCTGTGTGGGAGGAACCAAATCCCTGCCAGCAGGTAAATCCAAGAAGTCCTAAAAGTGCAGCAATCAGAACAAGGCTTACTATTCCTTTACTCTTCTTCATGTCCAAGTCCCTTTCTTAGTTTTCGTCTGCCATTGCAGCCTTTATCATAATCGCGCATTCCACGCGCTTACGTTCCATCTCACATCCCAGATCATAAGAATCATTTAATCCGTCTGCATACTTGTATGCGTTTGCCATACATCCACCACTGCAGTAGAATCTTGCAAAACATTTCTTACATTTTTCTTTTGTATATACGTTGCAGCAACGGAACTCATCTGCGATCTCCGGTCTTGTAATCCCTTCGTTTACATTTCCCATCAGGAAATCTTCATCACCTACAAACTGGTGACACGGATAGAAATCTCCCCATGGCGTAACAGCAAGGTATTCGGTTCCCGAACCACATCCGGACAGACGTTTGTACAGACACGGTCCTCCTTCCAGGTCGATCATAAAGTGGAAGAAATTGAATCCTTCTCCCTTTTTATCTTTCTCGATGATATATCTTGCAAGCTTGTCATACTCATCAAAGATCTGTGGAAGATCTTCTTCGCGGATTGCATACGGATCAGATTCATCCCCGACAACCGGTTCGATCGACATCTGCTTGAAGCCAAGCTCTGCAAAGTGCTTCACATCCTCTGAAAAATCCAGATTGTTTCTGGTAAATGTTCCGCGGATATAGTAGCGTTCCTGATTACGTGAATCTGCAAGCTTCTGGAACTTCGGAACGATCAAATCATAGCTTCCTTTTCCGTTTCTGAAAGGACGCATTCTGTCATTAACTTCCTTACGTCCGTCAAGACTGATGACTACATTGTCCATTTCTTTATTGATAAACTCCTGGATGTCATCATTCAGAAGTACACCATTCGTAGTTACAGTAAAACGGAAATGCTTGTCATGAAGCTTCTCCTGTTCTCTTCCGTATGCGACCAGGTCTTTGACAACCTGCCAGTTCATCAGCGGCTCCCCGCCAAAGAAATCAACTTCCAGATTCCTTCTTGTTCCGGAATTGGCGATCAGGAAATCCAGGGCTTTCTTACCAACTTCATAAGTCATAAGCGCTCTTCTTCCGTGATACTCTCCTTCTTCTGCAAAACAGTATTTGCAGGCAAGATTGCAGTCGTGTGCGATATGCAAACAAAGTGCTTTCACAACTGTCTTACGCTTGATAACCTCCCCGATAAAAGGTTCATATGTATCAACAACAAAAAGCTGTCCATTCTCAGTCAGCTCTGTCACGTCATCCAATATATCTCTGAGTTCTTCTTCGGAATATTTCCCTTCCAGCTCATCTTTCAGCTGGTTCCATGTACTTTCTTCTTTCAGCGTCTGCACTGTCTGATTCTCGTTCATACGGTTCAGACATGCAATAACTTCGTACCCCGGCTCGTCCACTACATGAACGCATCCGCTGTTGACATCAAGTACAATATTATATCCATTGTTCTGGTACTGATGAATCACAACCGGTACCCCTTTCTATCCTTATTTTTCAAATTTTTCCTCATACGTCAAATGACAGCGGCTTTAAAGCCGCTGCCTGCTTGTCATACTTATTCACTACACTTACAAATATCTCTTATTTGCTGTGTTCGCAAGTCTGATTTCCTACTGTACAAGAAGTCTTGCATGCTGACTGACAGGATGTCTGGCATTCTCCGCATCCGCCCTTCTTTACTGTATTGTTCAGAGTCTGTGTATTCAATGTTTTAATGTGTTTCATTGTAATATCCTCCTTCTTTGCTCATTATACGATATAGTATAGCACATGTTCCTTGATACCGTCAACGCAAAAATCCAATCTGAAACAAATGGGCAAAATCCAGTTTTTCTTTACAATCCTTACATTCATGCAAGTGCCCGGAGTCATTACTGCTCCTTCCGAAGCTTCTGCTTCCCCCGGATTTAAAAATAAAAGTCCCCATCTCCGCCCCTTCAGGACACCATACCACCGAGCATTCCGCCTGCCCCACAGAGGATCCAGGCGATCATCATCTGCATTCCACCCTGCACGCTCCGGTAGATCCCTGCTGAAATTGCAAGCAGTAGCAGAAAATAGAGCATTCCAAGCATAAATCCCCTCAGGAATTTCCTTGTCTTCCCCATTTTTCCCATGGCAAATCCACCGGCAAATGTGGAAATTATGTAAACCGCAAGGATCCCGATCCGGACTGTTTTCTCGCTTAAGTCAAACTTATACAGCCCAAAGGACAGCCCGAGCAGCATCAGCATCGTAAGAAAGTAAGAAAGCATCAGTGCTTTCACAAGTCTTGTAAAACAGATATTTCCAAACAGCTTTTTTTCCATAAGAACCCCTCCTGTCCTTTTATACTATGAGAGATTCTTATGAAATATTCCTTTACTGTTCCATCTGTCGTCCCAGAAATCCTGCTGCGCAGAGTATCATCTTCTGTTCCAACTCACCGGGTTTTTTCCTGCCATCCTTTGCCAGGATCACGACAGAACCAATCGCATCTCCGGCGCAGATGATCGGACTTACCACCTGCCATTTCAGTTCTGCATTCTGTCCCGACACGATGACCGTGAACTTCCGATCCATAGAGGATGCCAGAAACTGCTCCCTTCTTGCGATCACTTCCGCAAGCTGTCTTGTGATCAGCTGTTCCTGAAATTCTTTCTTCCCCGGTCCTGCTGCTGCAATCACCTGATCTGTATCTGTGATACACACCAGATATCCAAGCGTCTGCGCCAGACTTTCCGCATATTGGTCTGCAAAATTTCCCATTTCCCCAAGCGGTGAGTATTTTTTGAGAATGATTTCTCCTTCCCGGTCGGTGAAAATTTCAAGTGCATCACCCTCACGGATACGTAGCGTGCGCCTGATTTCCTTCGGAACGACAATTCTGCCAAGATCATCGATCCGGCGGACAATTCCTGTAGCTTTCATATTGATTCTATTCCTCCTGTGTTCCACTTGTTTTCCATATTTTATTCGATATGGGTAGTATGTGGAAATACGCAGAATTTTATTACTCCGTATCCCTGAAATCTTTATTTATAATATCTTTCTTCGATCATATCCAGAAAATCCCTGTTTAAATAGTCTTCCATCTTTTTAAATGTTTCTTCGTTGCGGATCAGTCTTCCCGGCTCCTGATATTCTACCCACGCCATTGCACACCATGTAATTCCCCTGAGACACGTGATCGGAATAAAAATGTTCAGACGTTCTTCGATTCCACTCACATCAAATCTGCCATTTACCGCCTGTATATATTTTCTTGTAAAATCAGCCATCTCTTCTTCTGTCAGAATCACATCTGTTTTCCAGAAAGTTGTCGTTGGTGCAAGGAAATGCCCCAGATCCTGAACCGGATCACCATAAAGCGGCTTTTCCCAGTCAACCAGATAATTGTCTTTTCCTGCGCCATTCATCAGGAAATTTCCCGAATTCAGCTCTGTGTTAATACAGCATCTGTATCCACTATAATCCCGGATCTCATTGATCTTCTCCTGTCCCAGCTCCAGAAGACGCCGGATCTGTACTTTTTTCTTTTCTTCTCCCAGATCAGACTCGTAGTATGTCTGCACCATCTGATTACATTCATCCAGAATCGCCTGCAGTGGATTCGATGGCGATATCAGTCCATCCGTTTCTTTTACCGGAACACTGTGGATATCCGCAAGACATTCTGCCGCTTCCATCAGATTCTTCCGATAATCCAGTGCACTCCCTTCCAGAAACTCCATAACCATCACACCATACGGCAGTTCCTTCTTACTTCCATCTACAAAAACCGGCACTGGCGTCCGTCCTGAATCCGCCAGGAGCTCCAATGCATGATATTCGTATTCAATCTGATTTTCCAGATGCATCTGGCTTCCTGTATTGACACGAAGCACCAGTTTCTTTCCGGTCAGTGGGTGTACGAACCAGTAGTTGATATTATATTCGCCCTGTGCCAGTGGCTGATAGGCAATCTGAATTTCCTTCTGCTCTTCTTTCCCGATCCCGATTCCTTCCAGATAATGTTCTGTCTGTACATATTCTTTTAATCCCTGAATTCTTTCCATCTTATTCTCCCAGCCTTCCCCACTTTTTATCTTTTTCACTCATTCTGTATGGCACATCAAGCTCTGGCCATGCAACGTTGATCGTCGGATCGTTCCAGGCAATCCCGCCCTCATCATCCGGATGATAAAAATCCGTACATTTGTAGCAGAATTCTGCCTGGTCGCTCAGCACCAGAAATCCATGCGCAAATCCTTCCGGAATGTAAAACTGCTTTTTATTCTCTTCCGACAGTTCAATTCCATACCATTTTCCATAGGTGGCACTTCCTTTCCGGATATCCACCGCCACATCAAATACGGTTCCCCGGATCACCCGGACTAGCTTTCCCTGCGGATATTTCTTCTGAAAATGAAGTCCTCTCAGCACTGCTTTTCCAGAACCGGACTGATTATCCTGTACGAACTTCATCGTAAGTCCGGCTTCCTCCATATCCTTCTGATTATAAGTTTCCATAAAATATCCACGCTGATCACCATGCACCGACGGTTCGATCACGCAGAGTCCTTCGATTCCACCTGCATTTTTTTCTACCTTTATCTGTCCCATTTTCCTTTTATCCTTTTCTCTCTGCAAGAACTTCCTGCAAATATCTCTCCAGCGCATTCTTCCAGACCGGCAGTGGCTGAAATCCTTCTTCACAGATCCTTTTTCTGTCAAGTCTGCTGTTAAACGGTCTTGCTGCTTTTGAAATTCCGTATTCTGCTGTCGTAACCGGAATCACTTTTACATCTGCATATTCTTTTTCACCAAGCTTCACAGCCTGTGCGAAGATTTCTTTTGCAAAATCATACCAGCTGACATATTCTCCTTCATTAGTCACATGATAGATCCCATATCGCTTTGTCATCGACAGATTTGCAAGAAATTTTGCAAGATCTGCTGTGTAAGTCGGCGTTCCAATCTGATCACATACCACTCGAAGTTCTTTCCGTCTTTTCCCCTGCTCCAGCATGGTCTTCACGAAATTATTCCCGTTTTTCCCGAATACCCAAGCGATCCGCACAATAAAATACTCTTTCAGTTCTGCTTTCACTGCCTGTTCACCCTGTAATTTCGTTTCACCGTATCGGTTCAGCGGCGAAAACTCCTCACAATCCGATTCCCACGGTCTGCTCCCCTGTCCACCAAACACATAGTCTGTACTGATATAAACCATTTTAGCATGAATTTTCTGGCAGGCGGATGCAAGATTTGCTGTGCCCTTTCCATTAACTTCCCTTACTTTTTCATAGTTTTCCGGCTCTTCTGCCGCATCCACCGCCGTCCACGCCGCACAGTGGATCACAATATCCGGTCTAAGCTTTTTCATTACTGCCTCGACTTCGTTTCTGTCTGTGATATCCATCTTCACATAACGACCTGCTGTTTTTCTCTTTTTGCTGCCGCTTCCCGTCACTTCATATCCCCGGTTTTCCAGTTCACGTACAACATCCTTTCCAAGCTGCCCGGCAGCACCCGTCACCAAAAACTTTAGCATTTTATTTTCATTTCCTTTTCTACGATCGGTCTCCACCACTCCTGATGATTCAGATACCAGTTGATTGTTTTCTTAATTCCTTCTGCAAAAGAAGTTTCCGGAAGCCAGCCAAGCTCTCTGTGGATTTTTGACGGATCGATTGCATATCTTCTGTCATGCCCTTTTCGATCCTCCACATAAGTAATCAGCTCTTCCGGCTTTCCAAGCTCCCTGCAGATCAGCTTCACAATATCAATATTCTTCATCTCGTTATGCCCGCCGACATTGTAAATTTCCCCTTCTTTTCCGTGACGCAGGATCAGATCGATCGCCCGGCAGTGATCCTTTACATAAAGCCAGTCACGGACATTTTTCCCATCACCATAGACCGGAAGCGGCCGGTCATGAAGCGCTTCGACGATCATCAGCGGAATCAGCTTTTCCGGCAGATGATATGGTCCATAGTTGTTGGAACAACGGCTGATTGTAACCGGAAGTCCATACGTTCTGTGATAGGACTGTACCAGAAGATCTGCCGCTGCCTTGGATGCACTGTACGGACTACTCGTATGGATCGGTGTCTCTTCTGTAAAAAACAGATCCGACCGTTCAAGCGGAAGATCCCCATACACCTCATCCGTAGAAACCTGATGATAACGCCAGATTCCATATTTCCGGCACGCATCCATCAACACTGCCGTTCCCTTTATATTGGTATCCAGAAAGACTTCCGGATTTTCAATCGACCGGTCCACATGACTTTCCGCTGCAAAGTTAACTACTATATCCGGGTGTTCTTCCTCAAACAGCCGGTATACAGTCACCCGATCCGTCACAGATGCTTTCACAAAGCGGAACGCTGGATTTTTCATTGCTACTTCCAGGGTTGACATATGCCCTGCATAAGTCAGTGCATCCAGACAGATGATTTGATCCTCCGAATGCTTTTCCATCATATAATAAATAAAGTTGCTGCCAATAAATCCGGCGCCGCCGGTAACAATGATTTTCATAAACTCTCTCCCCTGTCTAAAACAGATTCTCTCTGAACTTTCCTTCTGCTATGTCATGCAAATATTGTCCATACTGATTCTGTCTGTATTTTTCACAGACTTCCAGTAGTGCGTTTCTGGAAATCCAGCCATTCAGATAGGCAATTTCTTCCAGACATCCAATTTTCCGGTGCTGATGAGTCTCTACCGTCTTCACAAAATTGGTCGCATCTGTCAGACTCTCATGGGTGCCCGCATCCAGCCAGGTAAAGCCCTGACCCAGAAGCTCTACCCGAAGTCTTCCCTGTTCCAGATAGATCCGGTTAAGATCCGTGATCTCCAGCTCCCCGCGTCTGCTTGGTTTTAACTGTCCTGCATAATCGCTCACCCGGTTATCATAAAAATACAGGCCTGTCACACAATAATTACTTTTCGGATGTTCGGGTTTTTCCTCAATGGAAACCGCCTTGCCCTTTTCATCAAATTCCACGATACCAAACCGTTCCGGATCATCCACATAATATCCAAATATGGTTGCACCGTCTCCTCTCTCCGCTGCTTTTACCGCTTCTAAAAGACGTTTCTTAAGCCCATGCCCGGCAAACAGATTATCCCCCAGGATCATTGCCGCCGCATCATTGCCAATAAATTCTTTTCCTATTATAAATGCCTGCGCAAGACCTTCCGGTCTTTCCTGCACCGCATAGGTTAATTCGATGCCGAACTGATGCCCGTCCCCGAAAAGTTCTTCAAATCTCGGTGTATCCTGTGGTGTACTGATGATCAGGATCTCCCGAATTCCTGCACTCATAAGAACTGACAACGGATAGTAGATCATCGGCTTGTCATACACAGGTAAAAGCTGCTTGGATGTCACCATCGTAAGTGGATAGAGCCGGGTTCCTGATCCGCCTGCCAAAATAATTCCTTTCATTTTCATATCCCCGTTTTTCATTTTTATCTTTTTATTCTACCACGAAACAGCAGTTAGTTTAATAAAATCTCTCAATTATACCTATAGATTTTATCTATTTCATTTTTATATATAGATTAAAACAATTATGAAATTTTTGTGAAAACTGTTACAATGTAATCGTAACCTAATTTTGAGAGTAAGGAGGAAAAATGAAAAGAAAATTATTACCAGTATTTCTGTCTTTCGCATTGCTCGCGAACGGTTCTATGACAGCTTTTGCAGCTGATTCAAGTGTTGATACCGTTACAGAAAGCGATGCACAGACTACTGTTTCTGAAGATCAGGGGAATCCAGAAGAAACTACTCAGGAAGAAGTTTCTGAAGACGAAACAGTTCCAGCTGATGAATCTGATGCTATCACAGATTTCGAAACTGCATATAAAGCATATACTTTTGGTGCAAATGTAAGCGGCCCAGATGCTATTTCAGCCGATAAAAATACCGTTGCTGTTTTAGACGTTCGTTCTTCTGCAAACTATGAGATTTCTCACTTAGAGGGTTCTTTCTCAACACCTGTATTTAATGAGGGTGGCAGTATCATCCAAACTTCTGAAGATGCTACTGCAAAAGCTTTCACAGAAACTGTAACTAATAACGCAAATTTCCAGAACAAAGAGCTTTACCTTCTTTGCAACAGTGGTGCAAGAGGGGCTCGTGCTGCTGCTGTTTTATTACAACGTGCTGGATATGATACCAGTCGTATTCATACCATTACAGGCGGAGCAACAGGCCTTGAAGTTCGTTACGCATTCCTTGGAACAAACAACACTGTAACCGGTGCTGAAGCCGTAGCTGCTGTTGATTCATCTGATGTAGTGATCATCGATGTACGTACAACAGAAAACTATACAAAGGGACATCTGAAGAATTCTATTTCTCTTCCTGTGTTCTATATTAATGAAAAAGGTGAGCAGGCAATTGCAGAAACTAATAAGGATTCTTATGCCGTTTCTTTCGCTGACTATGTAAAAGCCAACATTTCCACTTTCTCAGGCAAAAAAGTATACGTCCTCTGTAACAGCGGTCAAAGAGGTGCAAGAGCCGCCACTGCATTACTTGCAGACAACGGTGTTGACAAAAACACGATCTATACCATCACCGATGGTGCGAAAGATAAAACTGTAAACGGTGCTTTCGTAACTGTAGATGGTTACAAATTTGTATCCGGAAACGATGCCATTAACGCTGCAAAAGACGGAACTGCATACGTTATCGATGTACGTTCTTCAAAAGCACAGGCTAAAACAGGAATTCTGAAAGGATCTATTTCCCAGTCTCTGTTTGACGCCGACAACAAACTTGACACAGCTGAAGCTGAAGCACTTGAAATAGCCTTCAAGGAAGAAATTCCTTCCAAAATAACAGAAGACAAACCAATCTACATCATCTGCAACAGTGGTGCAAGAGGGGCTCAGAAAGCAACCAAACTTCTTGGAGAACTTGGCTATAACATAAGCACTAAGGAAGATGGAAAAGTATACACCATAACAAACGGTGCAAAAGGCCTGGAACTTCTGTACGCAATGTCTGGAACAGACGGAAATGCCGTAGACGGAAAAACAGCTGTTGCTGCTGTCGGAAAAGACGACGTAGTAATCCTTGACGTCCGTGCGACAGGTAACTATGGAAGTGGACACTTAAAAGGCTCTATGTCAACACCTGTATTCAATGCAAACGGAGTTGCCAAAACTACAGATGACCAGCTTTCCAAAGATTTCACAAAATATGTAACAGACAACAAAGCCACTCTTGAGAAAAAAGAACTCTATCTTCTCTGCAACAGTGGTGCAAGTGGTGCAAGAGCAGCTACTGCTTTATTAAAATCTGCCGGATATGATCTTGCAAAAGTGCATACTATCACTGGTGGTGCAAAAGATGCTGATGTAAAAGCTGCTGCAATCTATGTTTCTGACACTCATGTAATCAATAAAATGGCAGATACAAAGAACTACCTGATTCTTGATGTACGTTCTACAGCTTCTTACACAAAAGGACACTTAAAGGGATCCCTTTCCCTTCCACTTTTTGACAAAGATAACAAACTTCCGGATGATCTCGCAAAAGCATTTACAGAATATGTAACTGCTCACAAAGCAGATTTTGAAGGAAAAACAATTTGCGTTCTTTGCAACAGTGGAGCAAGAGGTGCTGCAAAAGCAACTCAGCTTCTCAAAGAAGCCGGAATCACCAACGTATTCACCATCGAAAACGGTGCAAAAAGTGAAGTGATCCAGAAGCATTTTGTAACAGATCCTGTCGCTGATCCTGATACAAAGAAAGACAACAATGGCAAAGATAACAATAAAAACCAGAATAACGGTAAAACCACTACTGCTGCTACAACAAAGACAGGAGATACCGCTCCTATCACTGCTCTCGCAGTTGCAATGCTCGCTGCTCTTGGCGCAATCATTGCATTCGGTAAGAAAAAAATTGTAAAATAATAATTATTCCCAAAAAGGTTACAAAAGCGGGACGCTGACTAAATTGCCAACGTCCCGCTTTTTCAAATCCATTCATATTCATACGATGTTCAGATCTCGTTGATCTGCTTCTCTTTATTTCTCCAGATCTCCTTCCACACACCATCTGTAGAAAGATTCGTCATAGTTCTCTGAATTTTCAAAGCCACACATTTCCATTACAAGCTGCATATAAGCTGAACGGATTCCTCCGGTACAGTAAGTAATAATATGATCCTCTTTTGAAAGTCCTGCATCTTCAAACATCTTGGTCAGATCTTCATTACTCTTTAATGTACTGTCACTGTTAAATAAATCCGTATAACGGATCTGGATTGCCCCTGGAAGATGTCCCCCATTTGCCTCCCCATACATTGTCTTTCCATTGTATTCTTTATCTGTACGGGTATCCACAATTTTACAGTCGTCATAAATCTCTTTCAGCTCATCCGTATTGATCACATGTGTTTCATCAATCGAATCAATTTCTACCGATACCGGTTTCGGCTCTGCTGCTCCTTTGACAGTCTCAACTCCTGCTGCTTTCAGTGCTTTGATCCCGCCATCTACGATTTTCACATCCTCATAGCCTGCCGCGATCAGCTCCCATGCAATCCTGCCATCTTCTCCCCAGCCTTTCTCCGCATTTGAAAAAAGCACGATTTCCTTATCTTTTGCCAGCCCAAGCTCTCCTAATCTTTCGCTCAGGCGCTTTGTATCAAGAATACATCCCCAGTTTGCATCCCCCGCTTCCCCGTCTTCGCAGGTTGCCAGATACTGCCATGTCGTTGCCACTGCACCTTTTACAGTACCTTTTTTCGCCTCATCTTCACCTCTTGCATCCACTACGATGATATCGTCCAGATTTTCTTTCACATAGTCGGCGGTTACTACATACTTTCCTTCAAATGGTTCACTGCTGTCTGATTCCGAATTCTTTGCACCACATCCTGAAAATGACGAAAGCGCAAGAATTCCTGCAAGAAATAATGCTGTTCTTTTCATAATCTTTTCTCCTCGTCTAATCTTCTTTCTTCTAACTATAACATATCTGCAATCTATTCACTAATTGATTGTCCTTATCCCGGATTAAGTATATTCATCTTTTCTATAAATCATTTTTTCAGCAGACGCATGATTTTTCTCATCGGTTCTGTTATTTTCCAGCTGGTTGAATTTGCATATATCTGGATCATTTCATCCTGCTCTCTGATCTTATCCTCATATTTCTTAAGCTGCCCTGTTTTCTGTTCCATCCGTCTGCCAAGTTCATCCAGCTGTTTTTCATAATGCGCGGTCTGCCTTCGCTGTCCTTCTATATATTCCTGCTGCTGTTCAATCGCTGCATTTTGTTTTTCAAGCTGTTCTTTCTGCTGCCCGATATACTCATCTTTCTGTCTGATAATATCTTTATAATACGCCAGTTGCTGGCTTCCTTCTTCAATTTCACTTATAAGCCATGGCGTCTTATACATATGCTCTCCAGTCCACTGATACAAATCAAAAATATCCATATGAAAATGCGCTCTTAAAGTTTCCATTGCATTCTCTTCTCTCATAGCCCTCTCCAGCATTTCCATCCCTGCCGCTTTCAGTCCTGGCTCTTTAGTTGTACATTTCATCAGCCAGAATGCCTTTTCAAATTCCAGTTGTAAATGTGATGTAGAATCCGGATTCTGAAAATCTCCCCTGAAAAACTGGAAAAAATTTTTTTCAGACATCTTTTCAATGTAGTTTTTTCGGATCATAACAGATTCATTAAATGAACGCACCGAATTTTCTCTTGTCGACATGCTGATCTGTTTTTTCCCTTTTATATCCCACTGAAACCGAATCAGCCGTTCCTCCAAAATCGTGATCTCTGACTCACTTACAAGCCGAAGCCACAGGTCATAATCCGCCAGCTGACGATACAAAAGATTGAAATATCCAATCTTGTCCAAAACGGATTTTCTGACCAGCGCCGAAGGATGACAAAGAAAATTCCCAGATTGCAGAAGCGTATGCAGATATTCGTTCTGTGTCGTACACTTTCTGTCAAAAAGTGCTGCCATATCTCTGCATTCTTCCGATATCTCATTGCCGCTCTCATCTACCAGATACACTCTTGTAAAACATGCACCAAGCATTCGGTTCTGTTCCATAACTGACACCTGTTTTTCCAGTTTATCCAGCAACCATGCATCATCGCTGTTCATAAATGCCACATAGTCTCCTTGGCAGTGATCAAGCCCCTGATTTGCCGCATAACAGTAAAACGAATTCTGATCCAGTTTAAAATATCTGATCCGTGGATCCTGATAGCTTTTAATCAGTTCTTCTGTTCCGTCGGTCGATCCGTCATCTACGATGACAAATTCAAAATCCGGATACGTCTGACAAAGTACGCTGTCAATCGCCTGTTGCAGGCAAAATCTCCGGTTATAAGTACACATCAAAACGCTAACCATTATTCTACATCTCCAACAACAGCCCATCTCCAGAATGACTGATCATAATTGTATGTATGTTCAAATCCACACATTTCCATTACCAGCTGTGTATATGCCGAGCGGATTCCTCCTGTACAATAAGTGACGATCTCATCATCTTTAGACAGTCCGGCATCCTCAAACATTTTTGTCAGTTCTTCATTGGATTTCAGATATCCTGCATCATTGAACAGATCTGTGTACCGGATATGAATTGCTCCCGGAAGATGTCCTCCCTTTGCTTCATCATACAGAATTGCTCCTTCATATTCTTCATCAGTACGCACATCCACAATTTTGTACTCGTCATAATTCTTCTGTAATTCTTCGGTTGTCATCACATGGGAATAATCAATTTCATCAATTTTTACTTCTGCCGGTTCCGGTTTGGATGCGAGGAACTGTGTCTTGATTCCACTGTCTTTCAACGCCTTCCATCCGCCATCTACCATCTTCACATCTTCATATCCGGCTGCCCAGAGTTCCCAGAGAAGTCTCGCATCATCTCCCCATCCATCTAGGGTCTCACCGATCAGAATAATTTCTTTATCCTTTGTAATTCCAAGATTGCCAAGAGTCTCTTCCAGCTGTTCCGGCTCCTGGATGCACCCCCATTTCTCATCTCCCTGCTTTCCTTCTGTAATACTCCAGTCCTGCCATACTGTAGCAATTGCACCTTTTACAGTTCCAAGGATTGCCTTTTTTTCTCCCCTTCCATCTACAAACAGCGTATTTTCATCTCCAACCTTGCTGATTGCATACTCCGGCTCAACAATCCACTCTCCTACAAAATGATTTTCATCAGATTTCTCTGCCCTACTTTCTGTCTTCTGTTTCTGTCCACATCCTGTCAGACCAATTGTTGCAACAAGCAATACACTGCATAACCACTTTGTTCTTTTTCTCATTTCCTTTTTCCTCCTCTAATCATCACCGTAATAGTAATCTTCCTCATAGTAATCCGGTGGTGCTTCTGTATCCGGCTGCTGCGGTTCTGTCACTGCCTGCGAACCCGAACCACTGTCTCCCGATGAACTGCCGGAATCCGTTCCTGCATTTCCATCTTCCGTTACTTTTATATTTGTTTCTGTATGATTTGTTTCCTCAGATGTCTTATCTTCCGATTTTTCATCCTCTTTTTCAGTTTCGTCTGCTTCCTCATATTTTCCACTGGAAAGCGCATCGTTTATTTCATCATCAATTCCTTTTACCGTCCCGGATACCTGATAATCTGTATCTCCAAACAGGAATTGATGTACCTCGGCAACATTGGATGCCAGTGTATCTGCAATTTCTGTACTTCCCACTCCAGAAAGCATTTTGGAATATCTTACATTTGGAAATCCAAGTGTTTCACCTACTCTATATTTTTGAAAATCTTTCGCATAATTCAGAATTTCAGTAAAAGAAAAATTGGTTGCAATCTGTGGAAAAACACTGTCAGCAATCTTATTGATCGTCGTCAGGTCCATCTGCTGCAGCTTCTGCATGATATTCAGAAGGACGATTCTCTGACGCACTGTACGCTGCGCGTCTCCACCATCTGTATAACGGATTCTCGCATAAGAAACCGCCTGTACTCCATTCAGATGATAGCTACCTCCGACTTCCGGCTCAATCTTCTTATAACTTTTTCCGGTTACTTCAGAAGTCTCCACACAATAATTATTCATGTGGACTACTTCTGCATCAGTCAGCTCCAGATCCATTCCTCCCACCGCATCAATTACATCGACTAAGGCATTAAAGTTCACAGATACATACTTCTCAATGTTCATATCCATGTTCTCATTCAAAAGAGCAACACCCCCATCCGGTCCGAAATAAGAATAGGCTGCATTCGCCTTATTATAACTTCCATCTTTCAGCCGCATAAAAGTATCACGGTACACCGATACCATTTTCACTTCATAAGTTTCCTGATTCAAACTTACGATCATGATCGTATCACTTCGATTTCCTTTATCTAGTGACCCATCCCTAGAATCCAGCCCGAATACTGCCACATTCAGATATCCGCTTTTATGCTCCACCTCTTCTGTAATAGACTCTTTCAACGTTTCTTTTTTTACTTCAATCTTCTGAATTTTGTTCACTTTACTGGCAGCATATCCGAATACGGCACCTGCCGCCCCCAGAACAAGTGTCAACACTACGCAAATAATCACTATTATCTTTTTCTTCCATGACCATCCTGCAATTTTTTTAAGCATCCTCATCATTCCTTCCTCTCCAGTAATTATGATTCATTGTCAGTTTCATGATGAAACTTTCCGGTAATTGTCGGTAATGTTTTCCCATCTGGTAGCCCAGATATTTGCACCCGCTTTCCACAAACAGCTGTATAATCTGCAAATATTTTCTTTCTTTTAAAAGCTTTTTCACAAGTGTGCAAATCAGGTGTATGCCTTCTTTCTCTGACTTTACTCTTTCAAATATTTCTGGATGACATGCCTGCGATACACCCTGGTCAAAATTTCTCCTTATCAGCTCTCTGTAAGTATACTCATGAGAATGAATCACCCGTGCATCTGCTTTATAAATAATCTTCCATCCATTTTGGATTGCTCCTGCTGCAAAGATCAAATCTTCATTGAAGATGGCCGGATACGGAAATCCTCCCAGTTCCAGATAGACTCCTCTCCGATAGGCAGCACACACATTGGAGCAAAAATAAGTTTTTATTCCCAGTTTTGGCAAATCCTTCTGCGATTTAATCTGGCTTTTTGGGGGATAATTGAAAACTCTCGTATATTTTTCCAACAGACCACAGTTCTGATCCGGTATCTGTCTGGCATAAGCTGCCACAGCATCCGGATGCTCATTTAATACTTCTGAAAGCTTTTCCAAAAGAAACGGATCTGCCGGAACTGCATCCTGGGTCATCATGACCACAATATCTGCATCTGACATCCAGATTCCCTGCTCTCTGGTTCTTCCATGATCAAATTCTTTTTCCAAAATCGGAATTTCTGTAACAGAAACCCGGTCTTTACAAACCGAAACATCCAGCTTTATCCCATCCCTGGTGTGTAACAGAATGATTTGCTCCGGAAGGTGCGTCTGTCTGCAGAGCCTGTACAATACTTTATGCAGTTTTTCTGTCGGTCTGTAGACCGGTATGATCACATCTATCTTCATCTTCCGTCAAAAAATCCTTTAAAAATTGTCAGAATCAATATTTTCATATCAAATACCATTGTCCAGTTCTCAATATAGTAAAGATCATATTCGATCCGCTTCTCAATGGAAGTATCTCCCCGGTAGCCATTGATCTGCGCCCATCCAGTCATTCCCGGACGTACCTGATGTTTTACCATATAACGTGGAATTTCATCCCGGAACTTTTGCACAAACTGCGGTCTTTCCGGTCTTGGTCCCACCAGACTCATCTCCCCTTTCAGCACATTAAAAAGCTGCGGCAATTCATCTATACTTGTTCTGCGGATCAGCTTTCCAACCGGTGTAATCCTCGGATCATTCCTGGTAGACCATTCTGCTTTTTCCTTTTCTTCATCCTGCATGATCATAGACCGAAATTTGTACATATAAAATACCTGGTTATGCAGTCCAACTCTTTCCTGCCGGTAGATCACACTTCCTTCCTCTGTCAAGGCAACCACCAGCACAGTAAGCAGCATGACCGGTGAAAAAAGAATGATTGCAACCGTTGCCCCAATCAGATCAACTGCCCTCTTTGCCGCCCTGTTCCGCATGATATTCAGTGGAACTCTGCGGACATGGATCACCGGAATCCCCTGCACATCCTCAATATAAGGCCTGGTAGAAATCACATTTCCAAAATCAGGAATCATTTTCGTGTGTACCCCTGCCTTCTCACAGACATCCACAATCCGCTCCAGTTTTCCATAATCCTCCGCACGAAGCGCAATCACAACCTCATCCAGTTCATTCCCCTCCAGTATTCTTTCCAGTTTTTCTTCATCTTTCAGATGGGCAAACACTTGATATCCCCACTTTGGATTCTCTCTCAGCCTGTCCATATACTGTTCTGCCATCTGACTCTCTCCAATCATCAGGATATGTTTCTGATTCAGTCCCTGCTTTCGCATTTTCCACAAAATTGTGCGAATCAGATATCTCGAAGCAAATTCCAGCGAGATGTTTATAAAGAAGAAAATACACAGCATCTGTCTTGAAAAATGCTCCTGCTTTATAAAATAAAGTACCAGGATAAAGATCATAAATCCAATTCCATTGGCACGGATGATATCCATCAGCTCCTTACGGTAACTTTTTACCCTCCTCGGCATATAAAGCTGAAAAATACTATACAAAAGCAGATATCCAGGGATTATTAAAAACAAAGCTGAAAAATACGTTTTCGCCGGCAGAACCCCTGCGTCCTGCACAAAAAGCCCACTTTTAAATCTCAGATACCATGAGAAAAAATATGTAGCACCAATGATTCCCGCATCCATACATACCTGCGCTTTATTTAACATCCGCTGATTGTTCTTTATCAAAATACCACCATCTTTTCTCTATCCATCTTCTTTTTCACGCAAAGAATAATCACACTTCACCAGCGTAAGATTAGGATTGTACATCGGATCTCCTTTTTCCATGATTTCAGACCAGTTCCGGCGTACATAATCAATCTCACACTGATATCTTCTGATCTTTTCCTCATTATCTTCTGCCCCTCTCGATCTGGATTCATAATGATACAGTTTCACATAAGGATCATACACTACAAGATATCCACATCTGCGCACCTTCAGACAAAAATCAACATCATTGAACGCCACTGCAAGTTGCTCCTCAAATCCACCCACTTCTTCATATACAGAACGCTTTACCATCATACATGCTGCGGTCACCGCTGACAAATCCTGCTGAGTACTTGCTTTGTGCATATACCCGGAATAACCTTTTGGAAGTCCCCGGAACATATTACCAGCAATTCCCCGAATCCCAACAATGACTCCAGCATGCTGCACCTGACCATTTGGATAATAAAGCTTTGCTCCGACAATCCCGACTTCTTTTCTCTGGCAGTTCGCAAGCATTTCTCCTAGCCAGTCCTTTCCAATCACTTCTGTATCATTATTCAGAAGTACCAGATATTCTCCATCAGTCTCGCTTACTGCGTAGTTGTTGATCGCCGAATAATTAAATGATCCCTCCCACTTCAGAATCCGGATCCGGTCTGACTCTATTGTTTTATAATAAGCAAATGTTTCCGCTTTTTCGCTGTTATTTTCGATAATTATGATCTCGTAATTCTTATAATCCGATCTGGAAATCGATTGTAGACATTTCTCCAAATCTTTTATATGATCTTTATTGGGAATCAGAATGGAAATCTTTGGATTCCCCTGCACCTTATACCGGACACGATAAAACCCTCTATCCAGTTCCGGTAAAACTTCTGCATGTTCACCACATCTTAGCAGATGTGCTTCTATGGCACGCTGTCCAGCCTCAAATGCATAAGTTTTACTGATTGGATTGTCCGCAGTAGAAACCTGATGTACCCTCCAATGATAAAGAATCCTCGGCACATGCGCCATTATCGTTTTTTCCACACAGCGGAAAACGAGATCGTAATCCTGTGCTCCGTCAAAATCACTTCTTAATCCACCTATTTCTTCAATTAGACTTTTTCTTATCACGCAAAGATGACAAATATAGTTATTGGCTCGCAACAGATCCAGATTAAAATCTGGTTTAAAATGCGGCTGAAAATGTTTTTTCAGATCTGCCGTCACTTTATCTTCATCTGAATAAAGAAGTCCGACCTCCGGATACTCATTCAACTTCTTTACCATCTCGTACAATGCATCCGGCGCAAGCAGATCATCTTGATCCAAAAAACCGATATATGTTCCGGTAGCTTCCTTTATCGCTGCATTTGTATTTTCAGAAATTCCTCTGTTTTCTGAAATACCGATCAGGTGAATCGCTTTTTCTTTGAACTCATCCTCTTCCAGAATTTCTTCCATTCTGTGTCTCTCTTCATCTGAAACAGTCATACATAATTCCCAATTTTTATACGTCTGACGGCATACAGACAGAATCATCTGTCTCAAAAATTCTTCCGGTGCCTGATATACCGGCACGACAATACTGATCAGGGGTGCATACGCAAATACTTCCTGCCTTTGACTTTCCAATTCCTCTTCTGTTCGTCTGTGATTCTCATACCATTTTTCATAATCAATCTTCTGAATACGGATTCTTTCTTTTAATCGTATCAGAAACTCTTTTGGTCCAAAGTACCGCAGATATACGAATCCTTTTTTTACCCGATACAGAGACATTTTATTGAACATCTCCTATCTCCTCTCCACTTTTGCCAGATGATTCAGTCCAAAATCATTATGATCCAGTGTCAGATTCGGACTGTAATATGGATCACCCTTTTTCAGGAAATCTTTCCACCTTGTCTGAAACAGATTTACTTCTCCGTGGAAACGTTCGATTTTCTCTTCCGTATCTTCATATCCTCTTGACTTGGATTCATAATGAATCAGTTCCGCATATGGATCATATACGATCAGATATCCGGCTTTTCGTATTTTCAGGCACAGATCTACATCATTAAATGCCACAGCAAACTTCGAGTCAAATCCTCCAACTTCTTCATACACCCGTTTTTTCATCATCATACAGGCTGCGGTCACCGCACTCAGATCATGGATCACCTGCGCCCTCGCAAAGTATCCCGGCGAATCTCCGTCTATGCCAAGGAATGCATGTCCTGCCACTCCTCCAAGTCCGATGATCACTCCTCCATGCTGAAGCGTTCCATCTTCGTAATACATTCTCGCTCCGACAGCACCTACATCCTCCCGCATACAATAACTCAACATTTCTTTGATGCAATCACTGCCGATCATTTCTGTATCGTTGTTCAGGAACAGCAGATATTCTCCAGCCGCATGGTCAACTCCATATTGGTTGATTTCCGGATAATTGAACCCTTCTCCTTTCCAGTACAGAACTTTAACTCTGGAATCCTCATACATGATCCTTCTGTAATCTTTAAAAGTTCTTTTTTTCTGGCTGTTATTTTCCACAATAAGGATTTCTATATTCTCATATGTATTTTTCTCCCGGATCGACCGCAGACACTTGATCAGATCATCGGTATGATCTTTGTTCGGAATAATGATTGATATCTTAGGCGTTTGTTTCACCGGATATTTTGTCCGGTACATTCCCGGATACTTCGTTGGAATGACTTCTGCTTCAATTCCCATTCTTCTGTAATGCGCTCTTACCGCTTTTGCACCTGCATCCACAATATAGGATTTATTGTCTGCACTGCCTGCTGTAGATCCTTCGCATGCTCGCCAGTGATATAGGATTTTCGGTATATGCCGGATCTTATCGGTTTTCTCAACACACCGGAGTACAAAATCATAGTCCTGTGCACCATCGTATTCGCCGTTCAACTTTCCTGCCGCCTGATATAATTCCTTTTTAACAACCACCAGATGACAGAAATAATTTGTTGTACAGAGCATATCCAGATTAAAATCCGATTTAAAATGAGGGAAGAAATACTCTTCTCCATCCATTGTAATCTTATCCTCGTCCGTATAAATAAGCTCTGTATCCGGATATTCATTCAGCTCTGCCACACACTCATACAATGCGTCCGGTGTCAGCAGATCGTCATGATCCATAAAAGCGATATAATCTCCTGTTGCCATATCCAGTGCCACATTTGTATTGTCTGAAATATGCAGCTGTTTTTTATTATTCTTCACTTGGATCCGGCTATCCTTCTTTGTATACTCTTTCAGAATTTCTGTAATCGGTGAATCTTCCCCACTTCCATCTGAGAGGCAGAGTTCCCAGTTCTGATAGGATTGTCTTCTTACAGAATCCAGCATTTCCCGCAGATATTCTTCTGGTGTCCGATAAAGGGGAACAACAATCGAAATCTTTGGCATCCGGGCAAACTTCTTTCTCTTCTGCTGATACAGCCTGATTTTGGACGGCTCATGTCTTCGCAGCCATTCTTCATACTCAGTACCGTTTTTTCCACTTAATTTGTCACCAACCCTTATAAATGCCGCACGGACTCCAAACTGACGATAATAGATTCTGACTTTGCGAAGATCATCCTGCATTTTCTGGCGTCTCAGTTTTCTTTTAAGATTCATTGTCTCTTCCGCATGCCTTTCGTCCTCTTCAAAGCACACTTCTAATTTTCGCGGAACGACTTCCTCATAAAATGCCTTAAATCCGACAATTTCTTCTTTTTTACATTCCGGATACTCCCGCAAAACATCCAGCCGCCGTACTTTTTCTTCTTTCATCTCCAGCTCATTCTGATTCTCATCTAAAAACCGGATTGATGCATTTTTCCTGTTATAATACCATCCCTCGATTGAGAAGCCTTTCTCTTCCATATTCACTTTATCAATACTATTTGCCTGCCATTTTTCCAGTTTTTTCAACTCACTGACTGCAAATATCTTCATCTTTTCTTCTTTTCCACGGTACGACTGTGCTACCTCCAGTCTGGATGCCTCTCTCCAGTCTTTCGGAAGATGTACCCAGAAAAAAAACTGTTTGGTAATAAGTCTTTTTTTTATCTTGCGGAATTTCATTGGGTGAAGACGAATTCCATCCATTGTATAAAACATTTTCTTACCATCCAGCCGGATCTCAATCCGGTTTCCATCCGGTCTGTTTTCCAGAAAATATCCTGTAATAAGCAATCTGTCTTTTTCTCTTACATGAAATCGACATGCCACAATATAAAAAGCATTTTCCATTTTCAAGTCCTCTCTTCCATACTATCTGGAAAATAACCAGTTCAAAAACTGAAAGAAAACACAGATGTACGATACTAATAACATAAATACACAAAATGTTTCTATATCAAACCGATATGTAACCGTCTTTAAAATTAAAGTTCCTTCACTTTCTTCACTATTTATTTTCAAATTTGTTCCTTCTCCTGATGTTTTTTCTGCATAAAGTGCAAGAAAATCTTTCTCAAACACTACTTTATACGCCTTCCCTCTGCATCTGCTGACCGTATCAAACGAAAATTCATTGAATTTGCCCGTTTTGATTTCTCCTGCTTTCTTCACAGATTTTGCAACAATTCCTCCATTTTCACAATCCTGAAGATAAACTCGAATCTCTGCTTCTGGATCTTCCTGCAAATTCTGACATTTCACCTGAATTCCATCCAGCGAATCTTCCTCACAGATAAACTCCTGTGCTATCTGACTCTGTGATCCGTCCAGCATGATATACTGATCATTTTCAACCGTCCGGTCATAAATCGCATGGGTCTTATGAATATGTCCATAAATAAATGCAATCAGAATCAGTATAATGACTGCTGCCATCTTTTTTATTTTTTTCATTTTTCCCTCTTATTCTGCTTCCTGATATTCTCTGCACAACTCATCTGCATCCCCAATACTACGAACTCTTCCATGTTCCAGCCATACAATCCGGCTGCACAGATTTCTCACCTGCTCCATATTATGCGAAACAAACAAAATCGTAGCCCCATTCTCCTTCATCCGGTTAATTCTTGCTTCACATTTCTGCTGAAAATGGAAATCGCCTACCGATAATACTTCATCCACGATCAGAATATCCGGCTGTCCGATTGTTGCTACCGCAAACGCGAGACGCGAAAACATTCCCGATGAAAAATTTTTCACCGGTACATCCATAAACTGGTCCAGTTCTGAAAACTCTACAATCTCTTCATAGTGCTCCTCCAGATATTCCCTGGTATATCCAAGCAGCGTCCCGTTCAGAAATACGTTCTCCTTCGCAGTCAGGTCAAAATCAAACCCTGCTCCCAGTTCGATCAGCGGCGCGATCACACCGGAAGTCTTAACGCTGCCACAGGTTGGTTTCATGACACCGGCAATGATTTTCAACATCGTACTTTTTCCACTTCCGTTTACACCGATCAGTCCCAGTGTTTCTCCTTTATAGACTTCAAACGACACATCCTGCAGTGCCCAGAAATCCTGATAGGTAATCTTTTTCTTTACTCTCTGTATAAAATATTCCTTAAATCCATCAAATTTCTCTGATGCCAGACTGAATTTGATGGAAACATCTTCTACTTTTACAATTACTTTTTTCTCCATCCTTACTCCTACAAATCAAAGATAAAACCATCCTGATGCTTATAAAAAACCCAGCATCCCACTCCAAGACACAGTACAGCTTCTGCTGCTGTCACCAGAAGCATCACCAGACCTGGAAGTATGCCATAGATCACAACATTCCGGAACATGATCAGAATACTGGTCAGAGGGTTTATCATTACCAGATGGTATAACCATTCCGGCAGAATCGACATTGGATAGATAACCGGTGTCAGATACATCAGCACTGCCATCAGCACCGAATACAAGTGCAGAACATCCCTGTATTTCACCGCAATCGTCGCCAGAATCAGTCCAATCCCCAGAGCCAGAACCACCAGCAAAAAAAGTGGCACAACTGAAAGAAGCATTGTCCAGTGAAGTTCCGCACGCATACCGATCATAATCAGAAATAACGCTGCACAGGATGCCATCAGATTGATCAGACTGGAACACACCCTTGACATCACGAATACATATTTCGGTACATACACCTTCTTTATCAGAGATGCACTCCCGATAATTGCTGACATTGCATTTGTCGTAGCGTCATTGAAAAAGTTAAAAATAACCTGCCCACATAACAAATACAACGGAAAATTCTCTATATCAAATTTAAACAGATTTGAGAAAACGATGGATAAAACCGTCATCATAAGAAGTGGATTCAGCAGTGTCCATAAAACCCCCAGTATGGAACGCCGGTATTTCACCTTCACGTCTCTTGAAACCAGTTCTTTTAAAAACGGCTTAAATTTGACAAAATTTTGAATATAAACTGACATATTTTCTTCCCCTTTAAATTATAATTATATTATTTTTTCAGTCTTTATTCAATCAAATCCCTTACACTTATCATTGATTTTCTCTATTTCTTTTATTGATTTTCCGAATAAGTAAAGGAGTCTGCATAAAGCAGACTCCCTAACGGACATCCTTATATAATTTTGCAATCTCTTCTGCCGGAACACCATCCCGGTACATGGCTCTCAGCCGGTTCATAAGCCACATTACTTTCAGCTTTTCGATTGTATTTCCGCCAAATCTTCTGTCTGAAGTATAAATCCTGTGTCTTGTCATCCCAAGCGGAATCCCTTTTTCTTTGAGGATCAGTGAAAACTGATAATCCTCCAGAATCGGCATCTCTGGAAATTTTCCCACTTCAAAAAACAACTTCCGGTCAATAAAAATCCCCTGGTCTCCAAACATTACTTTTCTGTCTTTAATCCTGTGATTGGAGATCACCCTGCAGGCGAACATAAAAAAGTTATATGAATGAAATGCAATTCCAAAACACCCTGCCCGGTATTTTTTCATTACAGTCTCAATCTCTTCTAATGCTGTAGGTGGAACTTCACTGTCGCAGTGCAGGAAAAAAAGTACATCTCCACTGCTTTCTTCCGCTCCCATGTTCATCTGCTTTGCCCTTCCTTTCGGGGACTGAATCACCGGATACTGGTCCTTCAAAAGTGCCAGTGTTCCATCCGTGCTTCCCCCGTCTACAAACAGAATCTCACATCTTTCATTCAGCGGCTCCAGTGTCTCCATCAGCCTTTCAATTGTCGATTCTTCATTGTATGTTGGTATAATAATTGATATTTTCATCTCTACTTCACGGTTTCAATTTCTACGTTCATCCAGGTATCATACAGATTTCTCCGGAACTCGTCCGCATCTCTGATCACCGGGATCTTGAGGGTGCAGTTCTTTTTCGCTTCATCCTCTGCCAGAATCATTCTTCCCTTTGTAAGCTTTTCTGTTGACAGCTGCATGTCCACTATCTGTGTCTCAAAAAGTTCCGGATGCATCATGTAAGCCGCAGCGATCGCATCCCAGTTATAATATCCGGGAATTCCATATTCATCCCAGTTATTGTCAAACCAGTAATCCGTCTCATTCTTGATCAGCCTTACAACTCCCTTACTCAGATCCGAAAGTTCTCTTTCATACTCTTCTCTTGTAAAAAGTACCTTCAGGCAATTATTACCCGTAATAACCGCAACATCCGTTCCACTGGTAAGTGTCGCATAAGTTGCCAGCGGATCACAGGAGAAATTAAGTTCATCCATTTCCCGCTTTGCAAAGATCAGCGGTTCTGTTGTTCCTCCCATCAATACGATACTCTTCACCTGATGAAAAAACTCAAGATTGTGTTTCCAGGCTCCATAAAGATTTGTCACGGAACCCGTCACCAGAATTTCCAGCTCCCCGGCATATTTTTCTGCCATCTCGGCAAGATAATGTGCCGCTTCCCCTTCGGTTTCTCCCGGTGCCGCTCCACCTTTGTAAACACGCAACTCGTCATGCCCGATTTTCTTTACAAACTTCTTTGTATTTTCGTAAACCTTCTCCAGCGTATTGTTCCCATAAGTTGTCGTCACTCCCAGAACCTCTGCTTCCGGATCCCCCAGAAGATACAGCAGTGCCAGTCCATCATCTACATCACACCCGTTAATTCCAAACGTACAGTCACAATCATGAATTATTTTTCGCATACCATTCTCCTTTTATCACTTCTGAAACAAAATCCCCTGTCTTTCATCAATTTTGATGCCAACCAGTTCTCCTGTTTTTACCCCCAGTTTCATCCAGTCACGGTGAAGCAGCCATACTGTCAGCTTTCCATCTGCATACTTCAACAGGATTTCTGCTGTTTCCCCCTCAAACATAACTTCTTCAATCTGATACATTCTTTCCGTCTCATCTACAGTCAGCGTGATCGCCGATGGTCGGACCATCAGCTCATACTCTCCTTCTGCTTTCTGCGTCTCAAATGAAACTGCCCGGCTTACGAATCTGCCATTCTCCACTTTCCCCAAAATATAATTTGTCTGTCCCATATAATCTGCCACCGCTCTGGACTCTGGATGGTAAAATATCCTCTCCGGCTTATCATACTGAAGCACTTCTCCAGCTTTCATCAGAGCGATCCGGTCAGACACCTTCATTGCTTCTTCTTTATCATGCGTGACCATAACGACCGTAAGCTCCATCTCATGATGCAGCTTTCTTACCAGATCTGCCATCTCGCACCGCAGATTCTCATCTAGGCTTGAAAATGGTTCATCAAGAAGAAGAATTTTCGGATCTGCCGCAAGCGCTCTTGCCAGCGCGACCCTCTGACGCTGTCCACCGGACATTTCCTGGATCTTACGCTTCTCAAATCCTTCCAGCTGAACAACTTTTAACAGTTCTCCTACCCGCGCCTGCTTATCTTTTTTCGGGATTTTTTTCAGATCCATCGAAAAACTGATATTCTGTTCTACTGTCATATGCGGAAACAGTCTGAGATCCTGAAAAACAATCACGGTTCCTCTTTTTTCCGGTGCAAGATTTGTAATCGATGTGTCATCGATCCGGATATCCCCTTCCTGCGTTTCAAGAAGACCTGCAATGCTTTTTAACAGTGTTGTCTTTCCGCAGCCTGAGGCGCCAAGAAGCGAAATAAATTCTCCCGTTCTAATCTCCAGATTTATATTCTTCAGTATTCTTATCTTTTGTAAATCTACACAAAGTTCTTTAATTGTAAGACTCATGTGCTCCTCCTGCCTAATAATATTCTACTTCCTGTGCCTTTGTAAAACGTCCCACGATCCATTCCAATATTCCAAACACCAGAAGCATGATCACCAGGAATATCACACTGTAAATGCTGGCAAAATTACGTTCTCCGCTTCCGAGATATGGAACCATGACGATCGCAAATGTTTTGACATTTCCCCCGCCGATCATCAACGTCAGGAAATACTGACTGAACGAAACAACAAATGCCATCGAAAACGCAGAAAGCATGACCGGAAACAGATTCGGAAACGTCACTTTAAAAAACGCCTGAAGCGCACCAGCTCCCAGAACTCTTGCCTGTTCCTCCAGCTTTACCCCTATCGCTCTTGTGCCATCCTGCATCAGTGTCACTGCATATGGAAGGGAGCAGATCAGATGGACAATAATAACCCCCAGAACAGTTCCGCTAAGTCCACACTTAATAAATGTAATCTGAACCCCCATTGCAAATACGGTTCCCGGAACAAGAAACGGAAACATCGCGATAAATGAAAACAGCCTCTTTCCAAAAAAATCATAGCATTCCAGTGCCCTTGCCGCCATCGTTCCAATCACAACCGACAGGAAAGCAACCGACGCAGATATAAAAAGGCTGGATGTACAAAGCCACGCAAACTGCTGTCGGTTTCTCAGTATTCCCTTAACGGCTCTCATAGAAAATTTCTGTGGTATGAGCGACGGCCACGCCCATCTCTCAGTTCCCACCCAGACAAGGATTGTAAGGATCGGTACGATAACCAGGAAAATAAAATTGCCTATGATCAGGCCTTCCCAGATGTTCTTTTTTCTTTTCATCTTCCTGTTCCTCCTAACCTGCCAGCTTCTTCGTGCTCCGGCGAAGTAATATGTAATATAAAACTGCTGCAATCAGCGCGATCACGATCAGGATTCCATTGATCGCCATCGCATACGGTCGCGCCCGCAGATCCGGCTTGGTATATTCCAGATAAGCCAGAACCGGCAGCGCCTTTGGTGTCGTTGCTCCAAGTATGAACGGCAGCTCATATGCTCCAAGTGCAAATACAAAGATGATCAGGAAACCACTGAGCACTGTATTCATACATAAAGGAAGCGTTATTTTCATGAAGGTCTGAAGTTTATTCGCTCCAAGATTGGTCGCTGCTTCTCCAAGACTGCCATTGATATTCGCCATCAGAGCAATCACAAAATAGATTATGAATGGAATTTCCTTCCACAGATAGGCAAGAATTACACCAAGTCCATATCTGTCATAGATCAGCATCGGAAACTGCTGCTGATCCGTAATCAGTCCTGCATTTGCAAGGATTCTCGCAAGGATTCCATTTTGCGAAAGAATATTTACAATAAAGAGTGCCACAACAACATGGGGAACAATGATCGGAATCTGAACAATCCGCATAATGATTCCGCGCACTTTTCCGGCACTCACCAGAACTGCACACAGAAATGTTCCTGTTACTGTGGCAAGAAAAGCCGACATAAATGCAATGTACAGACTATATTTTAATGACTGCAAAAGATCCGGCCTTGTCAGTACCTCCTTATAATATTTCAGCGTCGGTTCCGTTAACCCAAAAGCTGGAATCACCCCTAAACTTTGGATGATTCCAGTTCCCAGACCAATAATAAAAACTACGCCTAATATAAGTTGCGGCACCAACAGTATATAAGGTGTCATTTTTTTCTTCATTTTATTTTCCTACTACTTCCTCTGCCCAGATCTCTTCGATGATCGGTACAAGTGCGGAAGGCATTTCCGGAAGACGTTTTGATAAAAGTTCATCCTGAGAGATTGCTCCCTTACCGATTTCAACTTTATCAAATGCTTCTTTCTGTGTATCGTTTAATTTGTTGTAATCTACAACCGGAATGGTACGGATCTCTGTGAAACGATCTGCCTGTACTTCCGGATCCATCATCTCGTTGATTGCTACCTGGGCTCCTGCTACGTTTCCTGAATTTGCTGCAATTGCAATGTAATTTGTATTTCCAATTGTTCCTTTATCGAACTGGAAGGATTGAGATGTTTCTGTGTAAGTACCATTTTCAATATTGGTAGCTGTTGAATATGCACTGTAAGAGATATCCATTACAACTTCTCCGTCAGAGTACATATTGGTCAGTGCCGTAGAATCCTTCGGGAAAGTCTTTCCTTCATTCCACAGGTATGGATTCAGTTCACGCAGATATTCAAGAGCTGGCTCAATTGCTGCTTTTACAGTCTCTTTATCAGCTTCCATATCCATAAACTGTTCATATCCGCAGATATCGTAAATCACATTACGAACAAATGCACTTCCTGTAAAGTCAGGTAATGCAGGATAAGTTACTTTTCCTTTGTTCGCTTTGCAGAACTCCATGAACTCATCTGTGTTTGTCGGAAGATCCGGTGTTACTGCTGTATCTGCGATCATAACAAGCTGTGCTTTTCCGTATGGAGCTTCATATCCCTCAATCGGAAAGCAGAAGTCTGCATTTGTCTCTTCATCATCTGTATCAATATAAGACTGGAAGTTCGGAAGTTCTTCTGCAAACGGTCCGTAAAGCATGTTGTTTTCTTTACAGGTCTTGAAGTTTTCTCCATTAATCCAGATCATATCGATATCGCCATCTTTTTTATCTGTTGAAATTTCACCGGAAAGCTGACTTAAAATCGCATCAATATCCATCGGTACACGTTCCAGTGTGATGTCATATTTTTCTTTCAGACGCGGTGCATAGTAGTTATCAAGCCAGTCATTTAAGCTATCATCTCCGCCCCATCCGTAAAATGTAACGGTTGTACCCTTGGCTGCATCCACCATTTCATCGAAGCTCATATCCTCTACGGCTTCGGTTGTCTGCTTGGTTTCTTTGTTGTCTGCTTTTTCTGTCTTTGCGCTGTTTCCACATGCTGTTAAGGAAAACGCCATCACAGTACTTAAAAGCAGCGCTGCAATTCTCTTTTTCATTAAAATTTTCCTCCTTCATTTTCTCCGTCCTTCATTATAACAAATTATTAACAAAAAGCACGCTGTTTTTCATTCCTGCTTTGTTGTTGCCCCTCAACACTTCGTTTAGCTATTGTATTTTTCTATATACTTATAGAATTTTTCTACCGATGATTCCATTGCTCTGTCCTTCAGCGTAAGAAGACCGATTTCCCAGATCATATCATCTTCTGCGAAAGGAATCATGACCAGCCCCTCTGTATTCATATCTTCATGGACAAAGTCAATCGTCACAGAAATCCCTCTCTTCAGCCGGCACATTTTATAGCAGAGATCAAATCCATTTGTCTCAAATACAATATCCGGTTCAAATCCCCGGTTCCAGCATCTGCTCTGAATAAACTCATTGAGTTTAAAACTGCTGTTTTCAAGATAAAGAGGCTCGCCTTCCAGATCCAGAATAGTTGCTTCTCTTTTTTTCGCCAGAGAATGTCCTTCATAGACCAGAAGCCCCAGACTGCATTTTTTTAAACTTTTCATATCAAAACAATCTCCTGCAAATGGTCCGATCGACAATGCCACATTCCCTTCTTTGTCAAGCAGCATTTTCTCTACGATCCGATCCGGATATTCCATATAAGAAAATGTCACATTCGGATATTTCTTCTGAAATTCCAGAATACAGTCTGGCGTCAGGTAACGCAGGATATCATAGGCAACCAGAAGTTCTACTGTCCCTTCCTCACTCGCACGTATCATATCAATTTCTTTTTTCAATTTGTCATATTCGCTAAGAACCGTATTTGCATAATCATACAGCCTCTGTCCGCTCTCTGTCAGTTCTATTCCGGAGGCAACCCTGTCAAGCAACGTACATTCCAGTTCATTTTCCAGATTTTTCAGTACACGGCTGAGTCCCTGTGGTGACATAAAAAGCTCTTTTGAAGCCCTCGCAAGACTTCCTCTTAGACAAATCATCCGAAATTCCTCTAATTCTTTAATCGTCATTCTTTTCCCACGACTCCCCTATTTAAATTTACATTTTGCCCGATTCAAAATAGGTGTTTTCCCAAGAGGTACCTTTTCATCGATTCCCATAATAAGCGGTAGCAAATGCTTTGCATCTTCATATCCTCTCCTTCTGAAACTACAGATGCACGAAGCACAATATGTATAAAGTTCCGGCTCCCTCGATGCTTTTACACGGTCTGTCAGTGCCTGTGCCACATCCGCTTCTTTTCCAGCTGCGCATCCACCAAGCCCGCAACACTGTACATCTCTGAATGCATCTTCTACCTTTCCGACAAGGAATGGCTTCATATCATATTCAAACTTTCTGTCTTTTCGGTCCGGACATGGATAATACATTGGAATCCTTTCTTTTTGATAAATATTTCCAATTTTAAGCTCTGCCATTTTTTCGTAAACACTGATAATCTCCGCATCCAGTCGTCCTTTTAAAAAATAATAGCAGTTCGGACATGCCATGATCACCTGTTCTACTCCTGACTCTTTTAATTTCCAGTTGATTCGCTCAATGATCCCCGCTGCCTCTGAAACAAGTCCCAGTTCTTCAATCGGTTTCCCACAACAGTCATATACAACTCCCACATCATATTTTGCGAATTCTTCCACCAACTTATCTGTCGTTTTCGGAAAAAAAGACGGAAAATTACATCCCGTAAAAAAAACTGCTTTCTTTTTTGAATGGCGGTAATTTGCAAATTTATACGGATTCTTTTCTAAGAGCAGTCCGTCATATGAATTATCAAGAAGCTTCCCACCTCCGTCTTCAACCAATTTTCTCCGACTGTCAAGTGCAATCTCTTTTCCATCAATTCCTTTTGGACAGACACACCCGCAGGTTCCACACAAGAAACAATGATATGCCAGCTCCGGTTTTTCTTTTAATACCGGCAGATCAATTCCGTATTTTTCCAGAAACAGACAACTTCTGGTACATTTTCCACAATGGATACATGCATCCAAATCCCACTTATTCATAATTTTTATCCAGCTTTCCTTTCAGTCCCAGTTCCAGATAATCAATCGTAATTGGACAGTTACAAATTGCTCCCTTTTCAATATCCTCATACAGGTGGTACAAATCTCCCTTATCATCCACATCATAATACATCTGACCTACCGCCGTAGAGAGCTTCTCATTTCTCATGTGCTGTAAGGTATCATAAATAACTGTATTCGTTCCGTATCGTTCAATTTTCCATATAGAATCATATTCTTTTTTCATTCCGATCAGATAGTACCCTCCATCAAATGTAGGATGAATCACAATATCTTTTCCCCCAAGATTATCAAATGCATTTTTCAGTGTTTCCGGATGAATCTGCGGAATATCTGTCCCGATCAGAATTACTTTCTCATACCCCATTCTCAGTACGATTCCAATCGCATTCTTCATCCTTTCACCAAGATCATCACCAAATTGTGGAAGACATACTGTCTCATTATCAAGAACTTGCTGTAGCAGCTTCTTTTCATCCTTTGGTGTAAAAAACACGAAAATATCCGCATCCACCTGCTTTGCTTTTTCATATATATCCTTTACAAAGCAGGCATGTAGACGCGCGCACTCTTCCCCAGTTAGAAAAGGCATCAGCCTGGTCTTTGTCTGTCCTGGTATCGGCACCCTCGTAAATAAAATAAGTGCATCTTTCATCTATAATATTTCCTCCAACATTTCAATCACACTTTCCACTACTTTAGGACAAAAATCCAGCATTCTGCCACTCGAAAGTGCTTCTTCAAGCTGTTCCGGAAGCGATACATCATAGCCTAATAACTCTTTGCAACTGTTTGTTGCAAACTTTTCCAGAAACAATGCTCTAAATTCTGCATATTTGTTCATCATTTCTTCTTTTTGCCGAAGCAGAGTATTCACATCCCAGTGTCCATATTTTAATCCAACAGCCATGATTGCTCCGGTAAATGCACCGCATGTATCCCCATGCATCATTCCACCTCCAAAACAAGCCGAGACTTTATTCGCCATCTCTTCCGTAATCCCAAGTCTCTCTGCGAAATAAGACAGAACGACCTGAGAGCAATCATATCCTTTTATAAATTTTTCCCGAATCATACTTTCTTCTATCATTTTTCTCTCTCCTTTGTCATCTTACATCACTTTTTCATTCTAACATCAAACCAGTCCTATTTCTATAGATTGTCTTATCGTATTTAACTATAATTTGCTTGTCTTATTTATAAATCAAATAATTCGTGCCTTTTACAAAAAAATCCCTCATCTGCGGTTTCCCGCAAATGAAGGATTTCTTTTACTTTATTCAATTCTTACAGTAATCCACCGATTGATAAGAATAACGGTGCAAATACAAGTGAAACGATTGTCATAAGTTTGATCAGGATGTTAATAGACGGTCCTGATGTATCCTTGAACGGATCACCTACTGTATCACCAACAACTGCTGCTTTGTGAGCTTCGCTTCCTTTTCCGCCATGATGTCCTGTTTCGATGTATTTCTTAGCATTATCCCATGCTCCACCAGCGTTGGACATGAAGATTGCCATAAGTACACCTGTAACAAGTGCTCCAGAAAGTAATCCACCGAGGGATTCCACGCCAAGAACGATACCAACGATCAGCGGTACTACGACTGCCATCACACCCGGAAGCAGCATTTCGTGAAGAGCTGCTGTAGTAGAGATTGCAACGCATGATGTATAATCCGGTTTTTCTTCACCTTTCATGATGCCCGGTTTTTCACGGAACTGGCGTCTTACTTCTTCGATCATCTTGTATGCAGCCTTTGATACAGACTCCATAGTAAATGCGGAGAAGAGGAATGTAAGCATACCACCGATAAAGATACCGATGATTACTCTGTAGTCAAGAAGGTTGATCGCTTCAAGACCAACTGCCTGTGCATAAGATACGAAAAGTGCAAGTGCTGTAAGGGCTGCTGATCCGATTGCGAATCCCTTACCCATAGCTGCAGTTGTATTTCCTACTGAGTCAAGCTTATCTGTGATTTCACGAACAGATTCATCCAGTCCTGACATTTCTGCGATACCACCTGCATTATCTGCGATCGGTCCGTATGCATCAACGGCAACTGTGATACCTGTTGTAGAAAGCATACCTACTGCTGCAAGTGCGATTCCGTAAAGTCCTGCAACTGAGTAAGATACAAAGATACCTACACAGATCAGGAGAAGCGGGATTGCTGTAGATTTCATTCCTACTGCAAGACCACTGATGATTGTAGTAGCTGCACCAGTCTCTGACTGTTCTCCGATTCCCTGAACCGGTTTGTAGTCTGCTGATGTGTAGTACTCTGTGATGTTACCGATGATCACACCGACAACCAGACCTGCGATAACAGCAATAGCTGCACTCATCTTTCCGAAGAGTACATTACTCAGTACAAGTGCTACAACAATAACTACGATAGAAGCTGCATAGCTTCCCTTTGTAAGAGCTTTCTGCGGATTCGAATTCTCATCACCTTTTACAAAGAAGGTTCCGATGATAGAAGCGATCAGACCACATCCTGCGATCGCAAGCGGATAAAGAACTCCGGATACAGCTCCTGCTGCTGCTCCAAGAGTCAGTGCTGATACAAGTGAACCAACATAAGATTCAAAAAGGTCTGCTCCCATACCAGCAACGTCACCTACGTTATCACCTACATTGTCAGCGATAACAGCCGGGTTACGCGGATCATCTTCCGGGATACCTGCTTCTACTTTACCAACAAGGTCTGCACCAACGTCTGCTGCTTTGGTGTAGATACCACCACCAACACGGGCGAAAAGTGCGATTGAAGATGCACCAAGGCTGAATCCAGAAAGCACATCTACGTTCTTTGTAACAATGTACACAAGGCTTACGCCAAGTGCTCCAAGACCTGCTACGCACATTCCCATAACGGCCCCGCCAGAAAAAGCAATTGATAATGCTTTATTCATTCCGCTTTCTTTTGCTGCGTTAGCAGTTCTTACGTTCGCTTTTGTAGCGACTGTCATACCACAGTATCCTGCAACTGTTGAGAAAAGTGCTCCAATTACAAAGCATACTGCTGTTACCCAGCTGATACCAAATCCGATCAGTACAAAAAGCACTACTACAAAAATGACCAGAATCTTGTATTCAGCCATGAGGAAAGCTCTTGCGCCCTCCGCGATTGCGCCTGCAATCTCTTTCATGCGGTCCGTACCTGCATCCTGTTTTCCTACTTTACCAGCAAGATATGCTGCAAATAATAAAGCAATAACAGCTGCAATCGGGACCAGATACATGTAATTATTCATTTCTTGTTCCTCCCTGAATTATTGTACCTCTAAAGACAATATCATAAAAAGAACAAGAATGCAAAACAATTTTTTAAATTTTCAATAAGTTTTATTTTGTTTATCTATAAGTGTGGTCTTTCTCTATTTTTTTAATTTGTATCTCACCGTCCACATTCCATTGGGATTTACACAATATCAAGATATATTTTTTTCCGAGGTGCCGGAAAAGCAGCATCTAATCTGGCATATTCCTCCACTGTCAAATGAACCTTTCCTGCCTCCAAGTTCTGCAGTACATGTTCTGCCTTTCCACTTCTTGGAATGGCAATCACATTTTCCTTATACAGAACAAATGCCAGAAGCACCTGCATTGGTGTAATTCCATGAATCCGCGCTACTTCCTTCACTGCACTGCTTTGCAGAAGATCTTTCTGCAGATCCCCTGCCTGCGCCAGCGGACAGTATGCCATAAGTGGCACATTGTGTTCTTTTAACCACGGAAGAAGATCGAATTCTACTCCTCTGGAGCCCAGATGATACAGCACCTGATTCACCACGCAATGATTTCCATTCGGCACTGAAAACAATTCTTCCATATCGTCTGTATCAAAATTCGATACTCCCCAGCTACGGATCTTTCCTTCTTTCACAAGCTGTTCCATGCATTCTACCGTTTCCTCAAGTGGAATTCCTCCTCTCCAGTGTAAAAGATACAAATCCAGATAATCTGTCTGTAGATTTTTCAGTGTCTGCTGCAGACTTTTGAAAATTTTTCTTCTTCCGGCATTATGCGGATATACCTTCGATACAAGAAATAACCTGCTGCGGTCATACCCTTGGATTGCTCGTCCGATCAACTGCTCTGATCTTCCATCTCCATACATTTCCGCTGTATCGATCAATCGTATTCCCGCATCAATTCCTGCTCTGAGTGCCGCTGTCTCTTCCGCGTCTTTGCTCCTATTTTCTCCAAGAAACCAGGTTCCCATTCCAAGTCTTGGCATTTCCATTCCATTACTCAGTTTTATCTCCTTTTTATTCATGATTTCCACTCCCTGCATTTTGTTTTTCTGTTCCTTACTGTCTGTTTTTACTATCTTATGATATGAGTGTCAAAAATAAATTTTGCCACTCACTGATGTAACCGGATTGCTCCATTGCTATGCAATTCCCGCAATCCTCGAACACCTCATATTATAGGAAAAATCCCACTTTTTGCAAATGTTATAAGGGACATATTTTTATGTTTATTTATTCTTTTTATTATTTCTTATAACATTCTTTTTTCCTTCAATCCATGATACACTGGATTTATCATAAAATAAATTCAATGATAAGGAGATTAGAAATTATGAAAGTTGTAGTTGCAATTGATTCATTTAAAGGAAGTCTCACTTCGATTGAAGCCGGAATGGCTGCAAAGGAAGGAATCTTAAAAGCACACCCGGATGCGAATGTTGTCGTAAAACCACTTGCAGATGGTGGTGAAGGCACCACAGATGCCCTGATTGCAGGACTTGGTGGTGAGCGTATTGATCTTACAGTGACTGGTCCTCTTGGTACTCCGGTAAATGCACATTACGGATATCTGGCAGAAAAAAATACTGCCATCCTCGAAATGGCTGCCGCTGCCGGAATTATCCTGGTAAGAGAATCTGAAAAAAATCCACTTACTGCAACCACTTACGGTGTCGGTGAAATGATCGCAGATGCCATGGAACGCGGTATCCGCAATTTCATTATTGGAATTGGTGGAAGCGCAACAAATGATGGTGGAATTGGAATGCTTAAGGCACTTGGCTATCAATTTTCCGATGAAAATGGACAGGATGTCGGCGAAGGCGGACAGGCTCTTGAACGGGTATCTTCTATTATAATAGAAAAAGCTAACCCAATTCTCAAAGAATGCAATTTTCATATTGCCTGTGATGTAACTAATCCACTTTGCGGAAAGAACGGAGCTACCTATATTTATGGTCCGCAAAAAGGTGTCACACCGGAAATAGCAGAAGAACTGGATCAGGCAATGAATCATTATGCTTCTGTTACCTCCAAATTTCTTCATAATGATTATGCATCTGCAGAAGGTGCTGGTGCTGCAGGTGGTCTTGGCTTTGCATTTCTCAGTTATTTAAATGCTACGCTGACTCCTGGAATCGATCTGATTCTTAACGCTGTCGAACTGGAAAAAGAATTAGAAGACACAGATGTCACTGTTACCGGCGAGGGACGCCTCGATCACCAGACCGCTATGGGAAAAGCTCCTGTCGGTGTGGCAAGACTTGCAAAAAAATACGGCTCCAAAGTCGTTGCTTTTGCCGGAAGCGTCACCCCGGAAGCAACAGTCTGCAATGCGGCCGGAATCGATGCATTCTTCCCGATCGTCCGTGGAATCACAACACTAGACGAAGCAATGGATCCCAAAAAAGCAAAATCAAATATGGCAGCAGCTGTGGAACAGGTATTCCGTCTGTTATAGTTTTAATATTATTTACAAATTTCAGAGAGTGTTTTTGTATAATTTTTACAGAAATACTCTCTTTTCTTTATGATTTTCTTCTTTTCCTACACTGACCATCAACAACACAACGATCTACGACCTGACAGATCTTCATTTCAACATGATATTTTTCTGTCAATCTATACTTTTTCAGCAATTGTTTTATTTCTTATTTTGAAATCTTTCATTCATATATTGCATTTTTGTGAATCATATACATTTTCCAGTTCTTCTTTTATGCAATCTTCCTCTTGTACCTTTCCACCTTGTTCCTCTCTCCAAATAATGCTACAATTCTTAAATAAGTGGTAATGATACCGTTCTCTTTATCCTGTTAAATGCTGGATAAGCATCTGCATCATTCCCGCAACTTCTTTTCCAAAATCGGAGGATATTTAAAATGAAGTTAGACAAATCACTCGCCTTTCAGGTAGTAAACACGATCAAAGACACCTGCGGACAGGATATCAATTTTATCGATAAGCAGGGAATGATTTTTGCAAGTACCAACGCCGACCGGATTGGTACGTTTCATGCCATCGGTCACAAAGCCGCCCAGACAGAACAGACAATCGAAGTTTTTTCAGATGATGATTTTCCCGGAACACAAAAAGGAATCAATATGCCACTCTATTATCACGGCAGTTTTCTTGCAGTGATCGGAATTACCGGAGAACCGGACCAGGTCCGCCAGTACGTCCATCTTGCCGACCGGATTACCCATCTGCTGATCCGTGAAAAAGAGCTGAACCGACTGAGCCGCTCTCTGGAAGATAAAAAACACTTTGTTATCGATGCCCTGATCCGGAATGAGATTGCTGATCCGGATTATCTGGACACCTGCCTTTCGGATCTGCAGGTAAATCCAGGGACAAAGAAACGGCTTCTGATCATCCAGTCATCACCGGATGGACACAACAACTCTTCTTCCCTTGAACAGAAGATCATCGGACTTTTCGGCACGCTTGGTATTACTCTTTATACCTTTTATTATCCAAATGAATATCTTGCCGTGCTGGAAAACTCCGGCAAAGCCGCTCTCTATCAGATACTGGCTGATTTTACCGCAAACTGTGGAGCTTTGCTCTCCATTGCAGTCGGAAAGAAATGTCAGCTTTTCCAGCTGTCTCTTTCTTACCAATCTGCACTCACTGCGCTGAAATACTGCCGGAGTTCGGGAAACGGGATTGCTTTTTTCGATGATATGACACTGGAAATTCTGCTCTCTTCCATCTCGGAGCAGGAAAAAAATGCTTATCTGCAAAAAACGATCTCTGCACTTTCTGATGAAGAAAGAAATCTGCTTCAGACTTACTTTGAAGCAAATATGTCTCTTCTCGGAACCAGCCAGAAACTGTTTCTTCACAAAAACACAGTGCAGTACAAGCTGAATCATATTTACCAGAAATGTGGGCTGAATCCGCGTGTTTTCAAGGATGCGGTGCTTTTATATCTTGCCTTGCAGTTGTGATATTTTTAAATCCCAGACACGGATTCCTGTGCACACATCTTCCATATCCTTGTACAGGTTTGCCTATATAAGAAAATATTCTTGACAGATAAGTTTACTTACAGATTTTCGTCAAAAAACAGGACAGCCTTTCCTTCACCCTCACAACGGGTATTAAAAAGTCTGTCCTATCTTTTTTTATTCTTTATTTCTCATCAGCTATTCATCATACTTTGCTTCCACGCCATATTTCTTCATCCTCCGCCAGAGCGTCGTCGTACTGATCCCCAGCTCTTTTGCCGCAAGGTTCCGGTTTCCGTGACACCTTTCCAGAATTTCTGACAGATCAATACTCCCTGGCTGCCGATTATTTCAATTGTATTTAGCAATATGCCTTTTTTGCCTCGTCCATTCTCCGGAAAAACTCACTGTAAAATTCTTCCGTCTGATACGGAGTAAGGTAAAATCTCTGCAGTACATCCATGTTGACCGCTTTCGCACTCTCCGGATGTGCTGCAATGTATTCCTGTAACTGAATCAGTAATCCATGCCATCTGGCAATATACGTTTCATACTTTTTCAGTTCCGGTGTATCAAGCCATTTTTTAACCTTTACTTTCGCCCGGTTCTCTTTCTGACATTCATGTACCTGAAGAAAATAGCGGAAACCATTTTCCTCATAATATCTTCCAAGCGGGAAAAGCCTACAGATTCCCGGACGAAATGGATGAATCCCACATCTTCCTTCCTCTGTCAGAAAACCACAGCCATCTTCCGCTCCTGCCATCTTCAGATTCGGCAAAATGATTCCGTCTACCACATTCAGTTCAATCTTTCCTGCAAGCAAAGTCTCAAAAGCCGCTCCTGTTCCCCTGCTGATCCGGACAATATCCAACGGATCCAGCACAATCGAGCTTCCCATCCCCGTACAACAGGCGTGGCATCCCTCACAATCGCCACAGTTCGCTTTTACCAGATCATTGCTGGTATATAATTTTCCATCTGAAATTTCTTCCATTGTCACCTGTCTTTTCATATCAATCTCCTTTCCTATACTCCTTCCAGTGTAAACGGTGGAATAAAGCTCTCCTTTGCCGTATCCCCTTCCTGTATAAACGCCTGCATCACACCAAGCGAGATCGCATAGTCCACCAGTTTCTCATACGCATACTCTGGCACTTTCCGGTTCAGCTCCGGATATTTTACCGCATCCAGACTCTCCAGTGGCGTATACTGGCTCATCAGGCTCATATAAATCCGGTTTCCATAAGTCTCATGCAAATATTTCACCACTCTTTTTCCATCCGCAAGACATCCCGGCAAAAGCAGATGACGCACGATCACGCCACGCTTCATCATTCCGCACTCATCAAATGCCGGCTCTCCTGTCTGTCTTACCATCTCAGCAAGAGCCGCCTTCGCAACCTCCGGATAATCCTCCGCCATCGAATATTTTTTCGCATGATCTGTATTTAAATATTTGAAATCCGGCAGGTAAATATCCACCAGACCATCCAGCATTTTCAAGGTTTCCACTCTCTCGTAACCGCCCGTATTATATACAATCGGCAAGTACATTCCCTGCTTCTTTGCACTCTGAAGCGCCCGGATGATCTGCGGCACAAAATGCGTCGGCGTCACAAGATTGATATTATTCGCACCTTTCCCCTGCAGTTCCAGAAAGATCTCCGCCAGCCGCTCTTCTGAGATCACTTTGCCAACCTTGCTTCCCGCAATCTCATGGTTCTGACAGAACACACATCTTAAAGTACATCCCGTAAAAAAGACCGTCCCTGATCCTTCCTTTCCGGAAATACAGGGTTCCTCCCACATATGAAGCGCCGCTCTCGCCGCCCGGATCTCCCCTGTCTCTCCGCAAAAACCTGTCTTCCCATTCTCCCTGTCCGCCTCACACATCCGCGGACATAATGTACAGCCACTCATCCTATCGCTTAACCTCTCATCTATCCCTGATTCATTCCTCTCAGTATACCGCACTTTTTGAAAAATAGCCACCCAAGTTTTCCTCTTCCAGAGATTGAAAATTCTTTCCCCATCTGCTACAATAAAGTGCAGACAGGCATTTTGCCTCAAGTTTGGAGGAATATACAATGAGTAAAATTGATGAAGTAAGAAGCGCTATGGTCGCAGCCATGAAAGCAAAGGATAAGGACACAAAAGAGACATTATCTGCTCTTCTTGCAGCCCTTAAGAACAAAGCCATCGACAAACGTGCCGATCTTACCGAAGAAGAAGAAGTTCAGGTTATCTTAAAAGAGATCAAACAGACAAAAGAAACTCTGGAGATGACTCCTGCTGATCGTACAGACATTATTGAAGAATGCGAGAAACGTATCGCTGTTCTTGAGCAGTATGCTCCGAAGATGATGGACGAAGCTGAGATCAAAGAAGTAATCGCAGGTGTCCTTTCCGGTCTTGGAATTGATGCTCCGACACCAAAGGATAAAGGACGTATCATGAAAGAACTGATGCCGAAAGTAAAAGGAAAAGCTGACGGAAAGCTTGTGAATGATATTCTCACAGGAATGATGGCTTAATAGCAGATATTATGAATGCAGGGTTCCGGATTGGTTCCCTGCATTTATATATAGTCGAATATACTCTGTATTGCGTCTGTTACATTAATTACATCTGCCATTTTTACACGATCTATTATTTTATACCCCCTGACTCTCAAGTCTAACATTTTCATTTGTTCACATTGGATATAACCTTTATTTTCATCCATTTCAACATAAATGTGAAGTGGGCTTTCTGTACTCTCTCCTAATATTGGACAGCCAATTATTTCTCCCGACTGATTAAAAAAATTTTTACTTGCAACAAATACAGGATCCTTAATTTTTTCCACTTTTAAAACAGCCCCCTGCTGTATCTCCATTTTCTACCACACCTCTCTTCCTTCCGGCTTATCCCATTCATATTCTCCATCAAGATTTAACTTACCACCAAACTTTTCAGCTCTTTCTTCTAATTTTTGATGCCTGAAGGTCTTAACAAGCATAATCATACCATCCGATACTTTTACTTCCAGCATATCATTTATTTCTACATTGGCCTCTTGTAAAATATCTTTTGGAAGTCTGATTCCCTGACTATTTCCCCATGCTTTTACCTGTGTTTGCATAAAATTCACCTCCATATAATGTATATACTTAGTATATACATTATTCTGAAAATAATCAAATAATTTTCTCTCCTAATCACACTCTTCCTCAAAATATGTTATAATTCATAAGCATCAGTCTTTTACAAAATCACAATTACCAAAAGGGGATTTACTTACTATGAATAAAAAAGAAGTTACTGAAATCAAAAAACAGTTCACCCCATCCAACTGTGCGATCACCCGCATCTGCGGATGCTATGTAGATGGTGAAAAAGAGAAAAAAACGGAGATGAAAGATGCTTTCCTTTCTCTTCCGGAAGAGGAAATGTTCAAGTATTTTGACATTTTCAGAAAGTCCTTGTCCGGTACGATTGGAAAAAATCTTCTGAATATGGAATTTCCTCTGGAGACCGAATCGGAAGGTGGTACACAGGAATTTCTTCTCAAATTAAGAAACAGCCGGCTTACTGACGACGCTCTTCTGGAAGAATTCTATAATCGCGTCATCGATTCCTATGATTATGCCGAGAACTATCTGATCCTGCTCGTCCATGCAGCCTACGATATTCCGGGAAAATCAACGGACGGAAGTGAAATGTTCGATGCATCCGATGAAGTCTATGATTACATCATGTGTACCTTCTGTCCGGTCAAGCTTTCCAAGCCAGGACTCAGTTATCACGCAGAAGAAAACAGCTTCCATGAGCGTATCCGTGACTGGATCGTAGAGATGCCGGATGCCGGTTTCCTCTTCCCTGCTTTTAATGACCGCAGCACCGATATTCACAATCTGCTTTATTATTCAAAAAATGCAGAGAATCTCGGAAACGGTCTGACCGATCTGCTTCTTGGATGTGTTCCGCCACTCACCGCCGGAGATCAGAAAGAAACTTTCCGTACACTGATCGAAGAAACGCTCGGTGATGACTGCGACTACGATACAGTCAAAAATATCCACGAAAACTTGAATGAAATGATTGAACAGAATTCTGAAAATCCGGAACCACTCGCCCTTGACAAAGCAGAAGTTAAATACCTCCTTGCAAAAAGCGGTGTCGAAGAAGAAAAATTGGAAACATTCGATACGCAGTACGATTCCGCTGCCGGCAAGCACGGTACACTCCTTGCCTCCAATATTGCAAACCTCAAAAAATTCGAGATCAAAACTCCGGACATCACCATTCAGGTAAACCCGGAATGCGCAGATCTTGTAGAAACACGTATTATCGATGGTCAGAAATGCCTGGTCATTGTCGTTGACGACCGCGTTGAGATCAACGGAATCAGTGCAAAGACTGCCGTATCCGGAGGACTTCCAAAGTCTTCTACCCCTGATGCATCTGATGAATCCAAAAGCGATACATCCGAAAATGAAATGGATGTTCCATTCTAAATGCCTTACATATTATTACAAAAGACATTTTTATTGATTATCTTTCGTAATATTTCCTTATTTCTTTTCAATTTTACAATGTATACGAAAAATGCAGGTAATCCTCTCGACTACCTGCATTATTCTATACGCATTTTTTCATTCTCATTTACTACAATTCCCGTTTTTCATCTTTTCCTAAATCACAGTTCCTCCACCGGTCGTCACAAATCCAACTCTCAGAATTGCTTTCACAAAACTCCACATTCCATTGATTACTGCAGAATTCAGCAGACTGATCGGCACATCCAGAATTCCTGTTCCAAGTAACAGAAGCAGAATCCACATACTATACGGTCGGATCTTCCAGTAAAACTCTGCTACCCTCGGAAAGATCTCAGCAAGAATATTCGATCCGTCAAGAGGCGGAATCGGAATCAGATTGAACACACCAAGTCCAATATTCAGCACTGCTCCATAATAAGTAAGCACATAAAGATAATTCAGAATCAACCCACTCGATCCGTACTTATACAAAAGCCCGTGCAGAATCATACAGACAAACGCAAGCAGGAAATTCATGACTACTCCCGCTGCTGCCACAAGAATCGTATCTCTTTTTTTATTCTTATAATTCCTGGTATTGATCCTTACCGGCTTTGCCCATCCCACATGAAAGACAAGCAGACATAACGTTCCCCACACATCCAGATGCTTAAATGGATTCAAGGTCAGTCTTCCGTCATATTTTGGTGTCATATCCCCGAGTTTATATGACACATATCCATGTGCAAATTCATGCAACGAAACTGCAAGTAATGTAGCAGGCGCAACGTAGATTAAAGTCTGGAAAAACTGATACATTGCCCTGGTCAGTCCTATATTCTGAAACAGCATAACATCCTCCCGATTTTCTTAGTAACGTTTATTATAGTCCCAAGAGAAAACGGATTCAAGAAAGATTATGTAAATTTTTTCTAAAGATTGTACAGAAAAAGTCATTATCCCATCCATAGATAATGACTTTTTTATACCATTTATTTTGCTTTTTTATTCTGTCTGTCCATGTAGATCTTTCTCCCCATAAAAATCAGTGCCGACAGAGCAAACAGGATCAGCAGTCCTGTCACCAGAAGCTTCGCTCCTCCTGTCAGCATTCCTCCAACATAAGAATATACAATCGTTGCCGGAAGCTGTCCCACACCAGTTGCCACAAAAAAAGATATAAACGACATCGAAGTAAGTCCTGCTGCATAACTTACAATATCAAACGAAACAAACGGAAGCAAACGACAGATCAGAACTGTATTCTTTCCATATTTTTCAAAAAATGTATCTATCTGCTGCATTCCAGCTTTACTCGTAAGCTTTTCTGCCACATCACGTCCAAGTATTCTTGCAATGAAAAAGCATACCGCTGCTCCTGCCATCGCACTGCTCCATGACAGAATAACTCCCTGCCACCATCCAAAAAGATTCGCATTTGCAAATGTAATCAGAAATGCCGGAAGTGGCGCTGCAATCGACTGAAAAATCATAAGCAAAAATGAAATCAATGCCGCATATGCCCCATAAGATGCTACAAAGTCTCTGACCACTGCAAAATCTCCACTAGCAAACATCTTAAATACCTGATTCATCACATGTTTTACGGACGGAAATACATAATAACTTCCGATTGATACCATAATCAAAACGATCACTACTATTTTCCCCACCCAAATATTTTTCTTTTTTTCCATACCATTTACTCCTTATTCCTTATTTTCTTCCAGTTCATCTTTCAGGTAACGTTTTTTCAGGATTATCCCGATTATCGTGACTACAACTGCCAGCACTACTGCTATTCCAATATAAAGCAACCTATTCTCCTTATCCGCAAGGCCTGCTGTACCAACCGTATACATCGCTGTACCAGGTAGCATAAATATCAACGAACCAATTGCATACGTACTAAAACGGATATCTGTAATACCATACGCAAAATTCTGCAGATTAAATGGAAATACCGGAACCAGACGTGTAATCATAAGAACAAATAATTCATTACAGCCAGTATCGTCAAACAACCATTTTTTCAAGATACGGTTTTTTGCAACCACTGGTCCAATACTGTCTTTCAAGAAAAAACGTCCTGCAATAAATGCAAGAACCGCCCCGATCGTTGTTGCCAGAGAACAACAAATCGTACCGATTACTGGTCCAAAGAGAAGTCCTGCCAGTATCGCAAACGTCACTCCCGGAAGCGCAAGCACCACACACCCAACAACTGTCAATACCATATACACTAGAATTGCCAGAGGAAGATTATTCTGCACTATCCGCTTCATAAATTCAAGATTTTCTGCAGTACTTATGTAAGAAGACCAGTCAAAAATATGATTCAGGATCACAATCAAAAGGATGATTCCCCCAAATATCCATAGCTTCTTGTTTTTCATCTCTTTTTCCTTTTCCCCTTTTTGAATTTTGCTATCTAATGTTATCACATTTTCCCTTCTATCTCAAATACATTTATACTATAATTGTATATCCTTATCGTGTTTTTCTATAGCAAAAAGCAGCCCTTGATGGACTGCCCTTTACGCTTTCTGAATAATTCAGATTATTTACCTTCTTTTTCGTATTCTGTAATTCTTGCCACCTTTGGCATAGAACGGGATTCCGGATCGAAAGTTACGCTTAAGTACTCTTTTACGAGGCATTTTGCGAGCTCAATTCCTGTAACCTGTGCACCAAGTGTGATAATGTTAGCATTGTTACTGAGCTGTGCTCTCTGAGCCTGATATACATTGTTAACCAGTGCTGCATAAGCTCCCGGAACTTTGTTGGCAGCAATGCTTACCCCGATACCTGTTCCGCAGATCAGGATTCCTCTTGCAATTTTCATTTTTTCTTTTTTATTTTCGATTATTCTTGTGTTTTATTTTCGTTTTCTTTCGTTTCTGCCGGTTTTCTCTTTATCTGCAACTGCAGGTTCACCCCAAACGGATTGACTGCAACGCCAAATGCTTCCGGTGAAAGAATTTCCGGAATCTTACTTCCTTCTACAACAGCGGTTTTCAATGTCACACCCTTGTTCAGGTTCTGGAATTTCTTAACTTCCTGCACATCCGTAAAGATTGGCTGATACACTTTCCCATCTTTCTGTTTCAGAATCGGAATTCCTTTGTCCTCCTGAACAGTCACAATATAACGCCCCTCCTGATAATGGGCAAGCATTTCTTCGTTCAGTTCTTTTAACTCATCCGTCATCTCCGGTTTATCCGGCTTTCTCATCTGTTGCATAAAATACGCTGCAGTCAGCACCAGTTCCGGATTCTCTACACGTATTTTTCCTTCTGGCAGTTCTTCATCCTTCGGTCTCGTGATCAATTCGTCAAGCTGCACAGTAATCTGTCCGTCCAAACCTTTGTCCACCAGAATACAGTTGACTCCCATCGGAAACAGCCCGGTAAAAAATGACAGGCGGGAATTTTCATCCACCTTGACAAGCTGCATTGGATTTCCTTCCTTTTGAAGCTTCATGGCCTCTTCTTTCGCTTCCGCTTCTGTGTAGTAAAGAAGGATCTCATCATCAAATGTCTCCGGGTCGCAGACCACATATGGCATTCTTGTACAGGATGACATCAATACATAAATTGCCTCTGCAGTACGCAGTTTATTTAAAGTTTCGATTTTCTGATTTGTATTACTCATTCTAGTATATCCCTTTCCTCTTTCTCCATATAACAAGAATTATACCCGTCTGTCCGAAAGAAGTCAATTTATACTCCCTTATTCCGCTTGATTATCTTCGTATTTTCCTATATCATATGTGTTTATGGGTTGTTTTTACAATGTTTTTACTCTTTTATCAGAGAAGAAAGGAATGAGAAAATGAATCAGGAAAATACATCTGCACCTGCAGAAAATAAAATGGGTACCATGCCCATCGGAAAACTATTATTTAATATGTCTCTGCCTATGATGATTTCCATGCTGGTACAGGCTTTGTACAACATCGTAGACAGTATTTTTGTCGCCAAATTATCGGAAAATGCACTGACCGCCGTTTCACTTGCCTTTCCACTCCAGACACTGCTTATTGCAGTTGGAACCGGAACAGGTGTCGGCATGAATGCACTCCTTTCCAAATCACTTGGAGAGAAAAATTTTAAAAAAGCAAATGCGACTGCAAGCAACGCTGCCGTTTTATATTTTTTCAGCTATCTCGTATTTTTCATTCTTGGCTTTACGATCGTCCGTCCTTTTTACGCAAGTCAGATTGGAAATGCAGACCAGGAAATCATGGAACTCGGAATCGAGTACTTAACCACCGTCATGATTTTCTCTTTCGGGCTGCTTGCACAGGTCTTCTTTGAGCGTCTGCTCACTTCAACCGGAAGAACCATCTTCAGTATGACTTCCCAGCTGACAGGTGCAATCACCAATATCATTCTTGATCCAATCCTGATCTTCGGACTTCTCGGAGCTCCGAAAATGGGTGTGACCGGAGCTGCTATTGCAACCGTGATCGGACAATGCGTTGCCGCACTTGTCGCCGGATTTTGTAACCACCGGTACAATCATGAAGTAAAACTGAAGTTTCATGGATTCAGACTCGATTTCCATATTATTGGCACCATTTATGCAGTTGGAATTCCAACGATTATTATGCAGTCCATCGGATCGGTTATGACTTACTGCATGAACTGCATCCTGATCGAGTTTTCATCAACCGCAACTGCTGTATTCGGCGTTTACTTTAAGCTACAGAGTTTCTTCTTCATGCCTGTATTCGGTCTCAACAATGGGATTACTCCGATCATTGCCTACAATTATGGTGCCGGTCAGAGAAAACGTATGCTCAAGACAATCAAGCTCAGTATGCTGGTTGCCTTCTTCCTCACCTTCATCGGATTCCTCTGCTTTGAAGGAATCCCACAGATACTTTTGAGTCTGTTCAATGCATCGGACGAGATGCTCACCATCGGAGTTCCTGCCTTGCGGATCATCGGAATCCACTATCTGATCGCATGGTTCTGTATTGTATCAGGAACAGTATTTCAGGCTCTTGGAAAAGCATTTTTCAGTATGATCGTCTCCATTATGCGTCAGTTATTTGTACTGATACCTGCCGCATATATCCTTGCAAAGCTTGGCGGTCTTCATGTGGTGTGGTGGTCATTCCCGATCGCGGAGGTCATTTCACTTATGGTATCCTCTTTCTTCCTGGTACGAATCAACCGGACGATCATTTCCAGAGTCCCAGAGGGAAAACTTTAGTAGAACTGTGCTCGGATAGTTCCTCTGATAGCGAAAAAGAAGATTTTCACGTGTCGATTCAGATCCGCGAAAATCTTCTTTTTATTTTAACTTTATCTTACATAAATCCCTGTATGGATTCGTCCTCGCAAGCCCAATCTCAGCCGCTTCACCTGTAGGATATTGCTTTTTCTTCCAATTCCGGTCTCTTGGTTGTGATAAGTCCAAGAACAACCTTCTTATCTCCTGAAACCTTTGCAAGTGGTGCAAATCCACTGGATCTTTCATCATCATACTCCAGATAATATGCGTAGAACTAACAAAGTCTCAACCTATCATTACTGCTTTTTTGAATTAATCACTTTCTTCTTCGTAATAATCTCATCCCCTTAATAATTCTCTTCATGTACTTCAAAATAGCTCTGTGGATGATTACATACCGGACATACTTCAGGTGCCTTAGTTCCTACCACAATATGTCCGCAGTTACGGCATTCCCATACTTTAACTTCACTCTTTTCAAAAACTTTAGCAGTTTCAATATTCTTAAGAAGTGCACGATATCTTTCCTCATGGTGCTTCTCAATTTCACCTACTGCCCTGAATTTTGCTGCAAGCTCAGGAAATCCTTCTTCCTCAGCTGTTTTAGCAAAGCCTTCATACATATCTGTCCACTCATAATTTTCGCCTTCTGCCGCTGCCGCCAGGTTTTCCTTTGTATCACCAATTCCTGCTAATTCCTTGAACCACATCTTTGCATGTTCTTTCTCATTATCTGCGGTTTTTAAAAACAATGCTGACATCTGCTCGTAGCCTTCCTTTTTCGCTACAGAAGCAAAATAGGTATACTTATTTCTTGCCTGTGATTCCCCTGCAAATGCCTCCTGTAAATTTTTCTCAGTCTGTGTTCCTACGTATTTGTTTGCTGCCATTTCTTTTTCCTCCGTTTACTTTACTATTTTTTCAAAATCTGATGCTGGGTGCTTACATAAAGGACATATAAAATCATCCGGTAATTCTTCTCCTACATATTCATATCCACAAATTCTGCAACGCCATATTGTCTGCCCATCCTCGGTTTTTCCGACTGCCTGTGGCTTAGGTTTAATATTATTCTGGTAATAATCATATGTGACAGAAGGAACATTACTTAAAACTTCCATATCTGTTATCTCACCGATAAACATTGTATGTGATCCTAAGTCCTCCGTTTTATTAACTGTTACAGAAATGTATGCATTTGTACCTTCTGTAATATAATAAATACCATTTGTACCCCTAGCACACTTTTCAAATGCTTCAAATTTATTGGTATCCCTTCCTGATTGGAAGCCAAAATGTTTGAACAATTCAAACTGTGCCTTCTGACTTAAGACTGATACTGTGAATTTTCCAGTTCTCTGAATCATGTCATGCGTGTAATTTGCTTTATTGACGCAGATACTTAACTGGTTCGGTTCTGAAGCTGCCTGAATGGCTGTATTAATAATACATCCATTGTCTCTTCCCTGGCAGTCAGTACAAACAATCCATAACTCAACTTATACATTGCTTTCCTATCCATTTTTTTCCTCCTTTACCTTCTCCCTGCATTTTGGGCAAATACCTTTAAATGAAATATCATAATCCAAAAATTCGATTCCATGAGTGTTATGAATTCTTTCCAGTAAATCCGGTATTTCATCCATATCCACATCTGAAACCTCACCGCATTTTACACACCTGACATGGTAATGATTTTTCAATGTAAAATCGAACCTATTCGTTCCATCCGGAACTTCAACCTTCCTTAGCGAACCCTCATCTACCAATATATCAAGATTTCTATATACAGTTCCTTTTCCGATTGCAGGATATGCTTCTTTTATAAATTCGTACACTTCATTTGCTGTAACATGTCTTCTCATTTCGTATACGGCATTTCTTACAAGATCTTTTTGAATGGTATTTCTCCTACTCGTCATCAGTCCTCCTTGTTAGGATTTATTCTTAATAAGGATTGTATATCATTATTATTCTATTGTCAATAAAATTAGTAATAATTCTCATTATTATAAAAAGATGCCCGTGCTGAGCATCTTTAATCTAAATCATTGTTCTATTTTTCGTTCAAAAACATATTCAGTATCTGATGATAAATCAGACCGGAATGAATAACCAAGTCTGTCGAATTTCTTAATATCCTCAGGATTTTCAATACTGTTTTCAGCCATGAACCTAACCATTTCACCACGAGCCATCTTAGCATATGTACCTTTTGTCACCAGTTTATCTCCTGATAATTCACAAAATGTAATCGTAATGTATCTATCCCGTTGTGTCAGATATTTTTCTATACATTTAGAGTATTCTTTCGATGCCAGATTGATTATAACCCTGCTGTTATCAATCACTGAGCGGTACAATAAATCTCCCCAATACTCATATAGATTTTTTGTTTCTCCTATTCCAACCTTCGCCTGCATTTCCAAACGATAAGGCGTCACACCATCTCTTGGTTTTAACACACCATAAAATGCAGATATTATTCTCAAATGATTTTGCACATACTCGAACTGACTGTCCTCCAACACGGATGGTGCCATATATTGAAAAGCAATTCCTTCATATGATAAAACAGCCGGACTGAGCATCTGATAAAGATTCATATTTCCCAATCTATTGAAATTTTGTTCTGCAATCTTGTCATTACATTTCCAAATGCCTTTCAGTTCCTCTTTTGACTTACTTTTCAACCAACTTTGTATCTCTGTCGTCTTTTCAATAAATTCAGGCAATGCATCCGGTTCTATACTGTCAGTATCTGTAATCATCTTTTTAGCAGGGGATAATATTATCTTCATTAATCTAATTCCTTAAGCATATTTTCAGGGTCATCTGCAGCCTTGACTTTATCATTTGCCTTTATAATAACCCCTTGTTCATCAATAAGATATGTGGTTCTTACTACTCCCATAGATACTTTGCCATAATTTTTCTTTTCTTTCCATACATCATAAGCTTCAATAACTTTTCGCTCTGGATCTGCTAAAAGTGTAAATGCCAATCCATATTTTTCCTCAAATCTCTTGTGAGACTCTACAGAATCCTTACTGACTCCAAGAATAACTGCATTTTTTTCGGTAAACTGAGGGTATCTTTCGGAAAAACCACATGCCTGCTTCGTACATCCCGGTGTATTATCCCTTGGATAAAAATACAAAATCACTTTTTTTCCTGTATAATCCGATAATCTATGTATTTTCCCATTTTGATCTGGCAACTCAAAATCAGGTGCCTTAATTCCTACTTCCAACATTATTTATTCCTCCCTGTCTGTAACTTTCTCTTTCTTTGCCTTTTCTTTCCTATTCCCAGTAATCATTTTATGACCTGTATATATCGCCATTACCATACATAACATAGAACTTAAAGCAAAGTATTTATGACTTGATTTTAGCTTTTTATATCCAGTGTAATAAGTCCCAAACATTGTAATTAATGCTCCAACTGACCAATATTTATGTGCTTTCATGTAATTCCTCCATTTTTTCAGTGTATTCAATTGTAATTATACTCTACCACATTCCTATGTCAATTTGATAATAGCGCATTCCTATAAAATTTTCAGAATATCATGGTTAAATCTATGTATTGTTATCCTATAATTTTTCTTTGAAAAAATCTAACCAAAAGCTTACCTTCAGAAAATTACAATTTAATCTCTTTGCCATCTAAGATGCTCATACAACGCTGTCATGAATGTCCATTTATTCCGGTCACAAACTGGTTTCTCAAAAGAAGAAAAAAATCACTGAATCAAATAATAGTGAGAATAGTTAAACAAAAAAACTGAGCTTTATTCATCAAAGACAAAGTTGCTGGAGAATATTTTTCTCTCCAGCAACACTTTCTTCATCTTTAAGCCATTGAAACACAATACTGTCCAATCAACTTCGTCCAACTATTATATTTATTCTTTTCACACACCTTTCGGCAAATTTCATTTTCCATCAGTACACAGAACTGAACATCTTATCATAATCAAATGCCCAAACAGCACCATTCACATGGTTTTCCACTGCTTTCTGATCTATGTGCTTTAAGCGTGTGACCATTTTTTCAATTTCTCCATTTCCCAAGTTACCGATATTTTTACAGATAAACCGAAAGAAATTCAATGTTGCATATTCGTCATGCCAATGGAACTCTTCTGGATTGTTTTTAATTTTACTGGCTCGCTGCTGTTCTTTGATTATCTGAGCAGCTACACCTTTCATCGAATCTTCGTATCTCATATTATTCACCTACTCTTCCTCAACGCCCAGTGACGGATGTCCACGTATTAGTGTCTGCTTGCCATCATTTGCTATATACGCCGGAGCTTCTCTCTTTGCGATAAACTCCTTTGCATGTTGTCTGATTGTATCCAATCCTTCTTCGTTTATGTAATCAATATCCTTCTGCTTCAGATGGAAACTGCTTCGAAACTTGGAATTATCCAGTCGTTCAAATAACTGCCGACACGCATCACTCCCGGAATTCTATTTTCAGAGCAGAGTACCTGCACCCGTCGTTTCGACAGTCCCCATTTTTCAGCTGTTTGACTGATTGAAAGATATTCCATGCCTTCATCTCCATATTTTAGTGAATTCACGATCAATCATATTTCTATTTTTAAATTATAATCATAAGTGCGAATAAAGTCAATTTCAGCTACCACCTTAGTATTCTTTCTCTTCATCTTCTAACATATCTACTCAGCTAATTGAAGCATACTTATTTCAAGAAAAAGAGCATATGGATTTGATTCCATACACTCTATGTTACATACCTTAAAATCGTTTTTATAACTTCATCAATCACAATCGGCTTTGACAAATGTGCGTTCATTCCTGCATCCAGTGATGCCCGAACATCTTCTGCAAATGAATTAGCTGTCATTGCTATAATAGGAATATTTTTTCCATCCGGTCTGTCATTCATTGCCCTGATTGCTTTTGCTGCTTCATAACCATTCATTTCAGGCATCATGATATCCATCAGAATTACATCAAATGTGCCTTCCGGATGATTTCTGAAAATCTCAACAGCATTCTTTCCATCCACAACTCTTTCTACATTCATCCCGAACTCTTCCAACTGCACGGCAGCAATCTCTGCATTCAGTTCATTATCCTCTGCAAGAAGGACATTCACACCTGTAAGATTTACCTTTTCAGAAATACCTGTGTCTGACTTATTACATTCCTTATCTGTAATTTCCAAAGGAATATCCACAGTAAATGTGGTTCCCTCATGCTTTTTACTCTGCACGGAAATGGTTCCACCCATCATATCTACATACTTCTTTACGATAGTCATCCCCAGTCCAACTCCATGGTACTGCGTTCTCACATCGGAATCTTCCTGTGCAAATTCCTCAAAAACTTCTTTTGTAAATTCCTCACTCATGCCACTACCAGTATCCGAAATGCGGTAACGCATATTTATATATCCATCCCCGCCCTTTTCCTGACACCGGGCTTCAAATGTAATCGTCCCTCCATCCGGAGTGAATTTCACGGCATTGCTCAGAATATTGACCAGCACATCACGCAGGCGTGCAGGATCCGCAAGTACATTTGGAATCTTTGCTTCTTCACGCTGAATCTTAAAGTTGATATCCCTGTTCGTAAGAAAGCCTTTTGTAATATCCAATGCAGAATCTGTAATGTTTCTCACATCCGCCGGTACCGGATTGTATTTCACTTTTCCACTTTCGATGCGGGTCAGATCTAATATATCATTGATCAGCGACAGTAAATGCTCTGAGCTTTCGTCAATCTTTTCCAGACAATTTTTCACTTCGTCTGACGGATTGTTTTTCATTGCAATACCGGTAAATCCTATGATTGCATTCATCGGTGTCCTCATATCATGGGACATATGTGACAGAAATGCTGTTTTTGCCTTGTTTGCAGCCTGTGCATGCTCTGCCAGTTCCGCCATTTCCTCAGCTTTCTCCTGGGCCGCCTTCTGAGCTTTTTTTCTTGTATTGAGATGCATCAGTGTCACAGCCATAGTAGTCAGCAGCCCTCCAAAAATAAGAAGAACCCAAACAGTAACAACAGGATGCAGACGTATCCAGTCAACAAATGTCAGCTCTGTTGCTTTGTATGTGGTATACTGTGCTGCAAGATCTTCAACGAGATTTTTTGGCATGGCATACATTGATTTCGTCAGAATACCAGCCAGCGCATGGTTCTCAGTTGATGAAATTACCATGCGGTAGGTGAATGTAGGCTGTTCCAGCAGAGTATATGTCATGGTGCCCGTAGTGTCACTGTTCACAAACGCCTGTGCCATGTAATAGTAGACGAAGGCAGCATCTGCTTTACCCTCACGAACAGCTTCCATCATTTCCTGTCGGGTACTGCACATCAGTTTTTCTGCACCGGGTGCCATTGCATCTGCAATTGAATTTGATGCTGTCTGGTCAACAGTAGTAACAACATTAATTTTTCCATCAAAGTCACGCCGTGTCACCCTTGCCAGCTGCATCGTAATGAAAGGTGCAGTAATCCCCCATTTTTTCGTCTCAGCATAATTATCTGTTTCCAGGCGTGCATCGATGCTCATATCTGTGGTTTCCGTATTTTTCTGATAAGCAATATACTCATCTCTGGTAGCAGGTGTAAGAAACTCATAGGAAATCCCGGCATAGTCTGCAATTTTCCGGAAGTAATCCGGGATAATACCCTTCATCTCACCATTTTCATTATAAGAATATGGATAACGGGTCGGATCACACAGAACATGAAGCGGGTTGTCCTTGGAATACTGTGAAATAATACTTTTTTCTTTCTCCGTATATTCCAGATTCTTAGTTTCGATGCTTTCATAATTTTTATTATAAAGTGTCGTTTTCCAGTCACCCTCAACCGCATTCATCTGATCGATCGCATAATTGATCTCATTCAGCAATTCTGTATTGCCCTTTTTAACAATGACATAGAAATCGCTGCTGCCAAATTTCTCCACGATTCGCTCATTGTTTGTTTTTCTCAGAGAACTGGTAACAATCGCATCAACTTTTTCGCTCTGAAGGGCTTCATCCATTTCTGTGGTCGTATCAAAATAAGATGGAACATATGTAAATCCTTTGTTGTCTGCAAAATCCGCAAACTCTTCATTCCGGGTGTTTCCGTTCAAAAGCGCCACACGCATACCGTTGTAAGTGCTGTAATTGCCGTCCACAATCGTGCTGTTGTCACTGCGGACGGTCAGCATCCCATAATTGGTTCCGATTGGACGTGAAAAATCAAACTTTTCTTCTCTTTCCGGTGTTTTGCGGGCAGATGTTACCATGTCAATCTCGCCATCTTCAAGCATCTGCTGCATATCATCCCAGCTCTTATCATATCCGACATATTCGTAATCTACATCCCAATAACGGGCCATCAGCCGAAGAAAATCATAGCCATACCCGTTGCGGTTGCCTTCTTCATCCATCACATGATAACCATCCATGGCAAAGAAACCGACTTTGACAGTTTCATGCTGCGAACTGTCCTCGGCTGCATATGCAGTCTGGGGAGAAAATATCATACACACGCATACAAAAACCAGTAACACTGCCACATATTTCTTTGCTCTCGAAATCATATTAAATCTCCTGTCTGTCTGTCTGTCTGTCTGTCTGTCTGTCTGTCTGTCTGTCTGTCTGTCTGTCTGTCAAATATATTTCTCTATACATCTCCTTGTCAACCTCCTAGTGTAAGAAAATTGCACTGCCGCATCAAATCCATTTGTCACTGTTCAGTGACCTGCGGTTCGGTACCCCCCCCACCAGATTTTATACTTCTGATTGTTTTTTCCAGCACCTTCATCTCAACCGGTTTTGAAATATGTGCATTCATACCGGCTGCCAGAGAATGCTGAATGTCCTCTGAGAATGCATTGGCAGTCATGGCAATGATCGGAATCTTCTTTGCCAGTTCATGGGAACTTCTGCGAATTGCCTTCGTTGCCTCATAGCCATTCATAACAGGCATCTGCACATCCATCAGTATCATGTCATAATCACCTGAAGCAGACCATTCAAATGCTTTCAAAATCTCTTCGCCATTTTCACAGATGGTACATTCCGCACCTTCCATCTTTAACAGTTCCGTCAGGATCTCTGCATTCAACTCATTATCCTCTGCACACAGGAATCTCATTCCCTGCAGGATATTTCCATCCTGCTCATCTGTTTCTTCTTGTGCCGCCAGAGCAACCGTTCTATCCTCTGCAATTTTCAGATCCAAGAGAACCTCAAAATAGCTTCCCTGTCCCAATTCACTCTCCACATCAATGGTACCTCCCATTGCCTCAACCAGGTTCTTAGTAATCGCCATTCCAAGTCCGGTTCCCTGTATTTTGTTTGTAAGGGAACTTTCCGCACGGGTAAACGCATCAAAAATTGTATCCTTGAAATCTGACGACATTCCCATACCATTGTCACAGACTAAAAAGCGGTACTTTGCATAGACAGATGACTTTGTCTCACATTCTTCTACAAAGAACTGAATTTCCCCACCTTCCTGGGTATACTTCACTGCATTGGAAAGCAGGTTGCTGAAAATCTGCATCAGGTGAACCTGATCCCCATTCACCCACTCATGCTGAATATTTTCTTTTATGATTGTAAGGGTCTGCTGCTTTTCATTTATTTGAGAATGAAATATAGTGTCGAGTTCCTGCATAAAATCCAGAATAGAAAAGTCAGAATACTTGAAGACTGTTTTTCCTGCCTCAATCTTACTCATATCCAGAACATCATTAATAATTCCTAACAGATGCTGTGATGAAATATCTATTTTATCTGCATACTCTATAACTTTTGCTTTATTACCTGCATCATGTCTGATCAAAGATGTAATACCAATGATTGCATTCATAGGTGTGCGAATATCATGTGACATATTAGACAGGAAATCCGTTTTCGCCTTATTTGCATTTTCAGCTGTCTGTAAAGCCTCTGTTGCAACGTTCTTTGCCTTTTTCAGTTTTTGATTGATTACTTCCATTTCCTTCATTGTCTGCAAATGAAGTTCATTCTTTCTTTTTTCATATTCTGCTTTTTGATCTGCAAGACTAAGTCTGGAAATACTGTAGAATAATCCGGCAAAAAGTAAAAGTATAAAACCTGCCATGAGTATTGTTGTAAACAGCACCGTTTTCTGGTAATCCATCAGCACATTGTCAACAACTCCCTTTGCCACAATGCATACCAAAATGGTGTTGTTGCTTTCTATCGGGCAATACCCCAGATAATAGGGGTTCTGTTTTCCCAAAAGTGCAACTCCGGATTCTCTGTTATCAAACTTCTTTTTGAACCAATCAGCCTCTTCTTCTGTAATGGCCTGTTCCCCTTTTAAATGTTTTAACAAAGAATAATTACGCAGGTATTTATCTCCACTCTGGTTCGTATACGTAATATTTCCGTCATTATCCAGCATGAACAAATATGCTTTTCCGTCATAACCTTTCAGTTTTAACATGGAATCCAGTTTCGAATGATCATACACAGTTCCAATTGCCGTATAAGTTTCCCCATTGATCGTATATTCCTGACATGGAATTGCAACCAGATAACCGTCTTTTTTCTTCTGATCATAATCAAGACGCACCAGTTTTCCAATATTGTATCCATTCTTTAAGTCCAGCAGAAGTTTACTTGGCATATCAATCCGCATTTTTGTTCCACCTGCTGATATTGCCTGACCATTCTCCTGAATGAATATAAGGGTACTTTCCGATTCTTTTTCCCATGCCTCAAAGAAACTTTTGTTCACATCCGTTTCAAGAGACAGCCCCCTCTCATGAAGTAAAAATTCCTCAACCAACTGCAGCTGGCTGTAGTATCCACTCACCTGAAGATCATAGGTCTGCTGTATCTGTTCAACAACAGCTCCCATACTGCTTTTTCCATTTTCGCTGATATACTTGCTAGACTTGCTTATAAGATACTTTATACAACCTAAGCTTAAAAGAATAATAAGTAGTATAAGCAACAGCCTAGTTATTTTTTTTCTTTTATTTACCGTTTGTTCTATCTCCACTTTTACTGTTCAACCTCTATATAGTCTTCCGGTGCTGACGGCTGCTGTCCTTTTGACATTGCTTCGGTCCATGCACTTGATAATGTGGTATCTTTAAGCTGTTCAATCTCACATTTCGGATTTATTTTTTTCAAAACAGACATTGTGGTGTCTGTAAGAAGAATCGAGTATTCCTTTTCTTTGTCTATTTTCTTATCATTAACTGTTAAGTCCTTTAACGAAAATCCACTTTCCTCTTGACTGACGATCATTTTCATACCGGATGCAATTGGTAATTCGTATTTATTGGTTACGTAAAAATTCTCATCCGCATCAGCGAGATAATTTTCCACGAGTTCATAAACCTGTTTACCATTGATTTTTGCAACATATAATGCTGTATCTGAACTCTTCGCTGTCATCATGCCAACCCGGCTGCTGGTGCATTCTCCTTTGTACATAGAGGAAGTGAAATAATAATATGGTGCCAGAGCCAGCTGTGCATCATTTTCTTCTCTGATCGTAGTTAAAATGGAAGATGCTGCATCACGGCCACTTCTATCGTTCAGTGAAATGGAATATTCATTTTCAAAATTCACCGTTGCTTTTTCTTCTGGATCTTTACGATTCATTACACTGCGAAAAGTATCATAAGCCTGTGTCTCATCCATTTCCCCTGACAGTAATCCGTGAACAGCCTCAAGACCTGCATCAAATGATTTTTGTGCAGAATATCGGATATAAACAGCATTATTATTAATTTCCTCTTCCAGTCCAGGCACATCCTGCATCATGGTTGGAACATCTGTATTCAATGAAATAACGCCGCTTCCATCCGCAATCAGCTTTTGCCCCTCTTCTGAAATCATACAATCCAGCACATCCAGTGCAGTATCCAGTTTCTCCCGGTCTTTTTCCAGGTTTTTGTTAAATGCAATGTTTAAGGACGGAGTCATGTACACATAGGATTCATCCGATGTCTGTGAAAAATAAGGAATACGGATCAGCTCCGCATCCATCTGTTTCTGCAGCTGCTGCATAACCGTCGGATGTCCATGAAACATTGCTGATTTTCCCTCGACAAACATCTGGATTCCTGTATCGACGTCAATATTGATATCTTCTTTACCAAAGTGCGAGTCTTTCAGAAACTGACTGGTTTCTGAAAAAATACGTTTCCATAATGCATCATCAAACTTTACTTCATCCGCTGCAGTTTCTGCACCGTTTCGCCATTCAATACCATCCAGGCTTGTAAACTCACCGATTGCCGCCGCCTGGATGATTTCATTATTAGACCAGTCTTCCCCAAGATCCATGCAATACGGTTTTATGCCATTATCATAAAACTGCTGACAGGCCTGTACATACTCCTCATAATTTTCCGGAATCTTAATTCCATACTGTTCAAACAGTGTTTTGTTGGCAATGATCGTCTGCGGAATACCACAGATTGGCAGCCACTGGATTTCATCCTCCGCATTCTTATAATATTGCAGCGCATAAGAATAGTACTTGGAAACAACATCATAAGAAGCAAAATCCATAAGATAAGGCTGTAAGTCCTGTGCATCTGTTCCAGAGAATCGACGTACTGTTATGATATCCGGTAATTCATCATGTTCTTTAAAATAACTGTATAAATCGGTATCATTGTTACCAATAATAAATTCAATATCCTGTTCAGGAAACTGTTCATGGATATAGGGTGCAATATTTTTCATCAAACGATTTTCCCACAAATAAACGGTAAGATGATCATCGTTTTTAGATACTTCTTTCTTTGACTGTCCACATCCAGACAAGACAGCAGCTGCTACAAGTACACCTGACACCACTGCTATCAGACAACGTTTTGCCTTTTTCATACTTTTATTTTCCTCATTCTTTCCTGATAAAATCATTATTGTCACGTCTATGAAATAACACCGCAAAAAAACACTGTCAGACAGACAGTGCACCTCATTTCATGCAACTGGCTGCCATTTTACAGGCCCTGTAGCTTTGCGTCCCAGACTTTCATCTGGTTTGCCGATTTCCTTATTATAGATATAGCTTTTAAACTTATGCCAAAAAAACTAATTTTATTATACTTTAACGTTCTACTATGCACAAGAAAAAAATTACCGTTTTAACGTTCAAAAACAAAAAAAGAACAGCCGATATATACATCGAACCGTTCTCCTACTTCCGAAGTCCACGCAGCATTGACATCACTGTTTCCTGCTCATTTGTATTCAGATCGTTCCATATCCTTAAAACTTCTTCCTGCTCTTCTGTCAGATTCTCTGAATTACCTTCCTGAAAAAACTGCGATAATGTCACGCCCAAAGCTGCACATATTTTTTCAAGTGTGATCAGCGACGGCAGGTTTTCCTGCGCCATGATTCTTCCCAGTGACGACTGGGAAATTCCCGACAGCTGCGATAATCTGTATTTACTGATGTCACGCTTTTCACATAAAGATGTTATTTTATCCGCAATATACTTCTCTATCTGCAAGTAACTATACCTCATTTCCGCTATTACATGTTCTTATTGTACCTGTAATAATGAAAAAATATTAGTAATCAACTTTGCAAGTATTCATTCCCATTATAGGAAGTATACCGGTAAAAAAATATAAAGATACTTTCGTTTCCGCAAAAGTCATTTTCGCTTATATCTATTTTATAATATCATAGCAAGTTACGTTTGTCACATAAAAGTTTGAAGCACAAATCATTCAAGACAAAAAAGCCGGAAGCCACGTTGTCATCCGTGACCTCCGACTCGTTCTGCTTATTCTACACCGTCCTTACACCCAAATCAGCTCCTCTCTCCGGCTTATCTTTTCCCTGTTTTTCCTGGATGATTCTCTTATTGATTTCCAAGCGTTCATGGATCGATAGTTTCTTCTCTTTTCCTATCATTGTCTTTTTCTCTGTTATTGCCTTTCTTTCAGCTTTCCCCGCATCCTTAACTACTGTATTTGCTTCAACGCCAGTTCTTGGCACAGCTACTCTGCTCTCATTTTTCTCTGCTACCTGCTGTTCTCGTCTCTCCTTCACACCTTTTTCTTCCAGGCTGCAAAAGCTCTGCAAATACGGCAGTACATGATTCTGCATATCTGTCAGATCTTCCATATACTTCTGATACTCTTCATTACCTTTTCCTTGCTGATAACTGATCCAGCTTTCATCTGTCAATTTCATTTCATTCTGCATCTTTAACTGACTGATGATACCGCCGTTTCCGGTGCCAATATCTATCTTACCTTGAAAATGATGCAGCATCTTGTCACCCTTCTCAGCATAATATACTGTAAAAAACATCTGTGCTGTCGTCTTTGGTTCGTTGGTGTTTAGATCACGATCTGCATACCAGGCTTTGTCCTGTTCTACGGTTTTGGAATCCAAATCAGATAATTTCTGGCATCTTGGATTTCCCAGCTCACTTTTCTCACAATAATTCACATACACCATTGGTTCCATATCCTTTGGAAGTTCAGGTTCATAGGCTTTCAGTCTTTCAATCAATACACCTGCACGCACAGACTGGTCACATTCTTCGTCTACGATATCCTTCAGATACGAAATATAGGAATGAATATTTCCACTTCGTAAATCCAGCATTACTTCCTGTACCGTATTTTCTCCCAGCTCCACATTATCCCGATACTCATACGGATCAAAAGCTTCTGCAATCTCATCCAGTGCCTCTGCCAACTGTTCCGTGTTCATCTTCTCTGGATACATTGCTTCTCGAACATCCCGCATCGGAACGTACTTATAGTCAGGTAATGCTTCATGAATTTTCTCAATTCCTTCCCTTACCAGTGCAAGTTCTCCATAAAATCGAACATCGTCCATCAGATTTCCAAGTACTGTATTTCCTTTTACAATTGCAAATTCAGCTTCATCATAGTAACTGTCTTCCGGATCACGATAAATAATTACTATCGAGCATCCAAGATATGCAGTTTCTGGATTCTCCCTATATTTTTCATAGATTGCAGCTATCTGATTAACATCAGTACTCTTTTCATAATCGCCCATATCGTGGAACTCGTCGCATTCTGTGGCAAAATATTCCAAATAAGGCTCTTTCTTCGGTGGCATATTGTTGAGGACGTTATCAATCATATTATAATTTGCCTCTTCCAGTTCCTCCACCGCTTCTTCAATAGGAATTTCATCATTCTCATAAACGCCACCATCCATCAAGCGGAAATCTTCATCGTAAAAGGAATAATCATATCCTTCTTCTGTTCTCTGAATAGCAAAATATCGTTCTCCTACCGCATATGACAGTTCACTAAGAACCTGTTCTTCCAGATTCAAGAAAGAATCCAGCTGTTCAAAACTGATACTGTCTACAAAATGAGCAATTACTTTTTCCCCGTCATTCAGAACTACGATATCACTGACAGACAGAGAATGCCCACGGAAGTCTTTCGGTCTGTCAATGTTGAACCTTTCAAAAATAATGTCCTTCTTGTTCCTAACAACAGGTTTGCTTCTTTCAAAGAGTGAATCTATGGATATTTCTGCATTATAAAATGACGCAGATAATGTTTTCACTACCTACGCCATTTCTCATTACATCTTTGAAATATTTACTCCATTTTCTTTCAATCTTTACTCCAAATTTACTCCATTTTAAAAATCTGTTACGATATTTTGCGGTATTCTACGATACCTTTTCTTTGAAGAAAAATGTCCGTAAACCTTGATTTTAAGCGAACTTTTCAATATTCTCAAGCACTTTATCCTGTTGTGAGATTTTCTTCTCAATTATTTTTGAACAATGTTTATGATCTTCTTCGGAACGTAAATTTCTTTTACGATATTTCCTGTAAGCTTATCAGCAATTGCTTCTTTTCCGGCAGCGATTGCTTCTTCTTTTGTAGCCTCTGCGGAAATCTTGATGACTGCTCTTGTTTTTCCATTGATCTGTACCGGAATTTCGATTTCATCATCTTTCATGGCTTCTGTATCGTATTTTGGCCATCCGGCACGGAATACGCTTTCTTTGTTGCCAAGTTCTTCCCAGATTTCTTCTGCCATATGTGGTGCAAATGGTGCCAGTAATACAGCAAGGGTATCCAGAGTATCTCTGTCTACTCCGCCTTCCTTCTTAGCGATCGCAACCAGTGTATTTGTATGCTCCATGAATGCAGAAATAACGGTATTCAGGCTGAAGCTTTCCAGACGGGTTGTGATATCATAAACCAGTTTATGACGTACTTTGATCATCTCTTTGGTTGGTTTGATATCTTTATCCTTGCTGTCCATAAGCAGGTTCCAGAGTTTCTTAAGGAAACGGTATACACCATCGATTCCTCTGTCATCCCACTCTGCATCCAGTTCCGGTGGTCCTACGAAGAGTTCATACATTCTTAAAGAATCGCATCCATAATCTCTTACAAGATCATCCGGAGACACGACATTTCCTTTTGACTTACTCATCTTGATACCATTCTTACCTGTGATCATTCCCTGGTTGAACAGTTTGATAAACGGCTCATCAAAATCGATCACACCGATATCGCAAAGGAATTTAGTATAGAATCTTGAATACAGAAGATGAAGTACTGCATGTTCTACACCACCGATATACATATCTACCGGAAGCATTGCATCTGCTTTTTCTCTGGATACAAGTTCTTCGTTGTTGTGATTATCTACATAACGCAGGAAATACCATGAAGATCCAGCCCACTGCGGCATGGTATTTGTCTCACGTTTTGCCGGCTTTCCACAAACAGGACAGGTTGTATTTACCCATTCATCGATTCCCGCAAGTGGAGATTCTCCTGTTCCTGTCGGTTCATAAGATTCTACATCCGGCAGTCTCAGCGGAAGCTGATCCTCCGGTACCGGTACAGCGCCACATTCCGGACAATGTACGATCGGAATTGGTTCTCCCCAGTATCTCTGACGGGAGAATACCCAGTCACGCAGCTTGTAGTTTACAGTTGCACGTCCGATTCCTCTTTCTTCGATGATATGTGGAGCTTCTTTCTTAAGGACAGAGCTTTCCATGCCATTCCATTCTCCGGAATTGATCATCGTTCCGGAAGCCTCTGTGTAAGCTTCTGTCATATTTTCGATTTCTTTACCGTCTTTTGCAATAACCTGGATGATCGGGATGTTGAACTTGGTTGCAAATTCAAAGTCACGGTCGTCATGAGCCGGTACACACATGATGGCTCCTGTACCATAATCAGCCAGTACATAATCAGAAAGCCAGATCGGTACCTTTGCTCCGTTCAGAGGGTTGATCGCGTAAGTTCCTGTAAATACACCTGTTTTTTCTTTGTCCTGCAGACGGTCTACATTAGACTTCATAGAAGAATCGAAGATATATTTTTCAACTTCTTCTTTGTGTTCCGGTGTTGCAAGCTCTGCTGCAAGCTTATGTTCCGGTGCAAGTACCATGAAGGTTGCCCCATGAAGCGTATCTGGTCTTGTTGTGTATACAGTGATCTTATCTTCTCTTCCTTCAACCGGGAAATCTACTTCTGCACCGTAAGATTTACCGATCCAGTCTGTCTGCATCTTTTTAACTTTTTCCGGCCAGTCAAGCTTATCCAGGTCATTTAACAGACGGTCTGCATATTTTGTGATACGCAGCATCCACTGACGAAGGTTCTTCTTTGTAACTTCAGCGCCGCAGCGTTCGCATTTTCCGCCTACAACCTCTTCGTTTGCAAGACCTGTCTTACAAGACGGGCACCAGTTGATCGGGAATTCTTTTTCGTATGCAAGTCCTTCTTTGAACATCTTTACAAAGATCCACTGTGTCCATTTGTAGAAATCAGGATCTGTTGTATTGACTTCCATATCCCAGTCATAAAGCGCTGAGATTTCATTGATCTGACGTTTGATATTCGCGATGTTTGCTGCTGTCGATTTTGCAGGATGGGTTCCCATCTTGATCGCATAGTTTTCAGCCGGAAGACCGAATGCATCCCATCCCATCGGATGAATGATGTAATATCCCTGAAGCAGTTTGTAACGGCTCCACACATCGGAGATAACATAGCCTCTCCAGTGTCCTACATGAAGACCGTTTCCTGACGGATACGGGAACATGTCCAGACAATAATATTTCTTTTTCGGGTTGCCGTTTTCATCCACTTTCGGATTAACCGGATTTTCAGCCCATTTTTCTTTCCATTTCTTTTCGATTGCCTTATGATTGTAAGGTACTGCCATTTTTCTTTCCTCCTGGTATTGTTTCAGTATGAAAAAAAGTGTCTTAACCTTTTATTTAACAGGAAATTCCATCAGGATTTCCTGTTAAATAAAAATCTTCCGCCTCTTTTGATAAATTCAAAGAGACGAAAGATTAAATTCCGTGGTACCACTCTTCTTCGCCGCATCCCGGTAACATAACTTGCGGTGCAGCGCACTTGTGATTCTATAACGGGAATTCCCGCTTCTGCCTATCTGAAAACCGTTCAGCAGAAGAACTCAAAGGCGAGTTCAAAGATCTGATCTGCTGCCTTGCACCGCCCGGCAGTTCTCTGTACAGACTCTAATCTTTTACTGATCCTTATCCTTGTTTTTTTCATATACCTTGTTATTATAAAAATAAATACAAGTTCCGTCAAGAGATTCTTGATTGTTTTCTACGAATTCTTGATTATTTTTACCATTTAAAATTGATTTCCGTTATCTCTCAGCCATTTTCTATATTTTTTATAGTCCGGCATCCACGTCGCCACGACCTTCCAGAATGCAGCGGAATGATTCATTTCTCTACGATGTGCCAGCTCATGCACCACAACATAATCCAGAACTCCCGGCGGCATCAGCACCAGCTTCCAGTTGTAATTGAGATTTCCCACGCTGCTGCAGCTTCCCCACCTGGTCTTCTGCTCCCGGATGGAAATACGCCCATAGGTCACACCCATTTTCCGGGCATAGTATCCGGTCCTTGCACCTAATACTTCTCTTGCAAGATTCCGGTAATATTTCTTTTCTGCTTCCGGCATCTCTCTCTTTTCCTGCCGCTTCATTGCATTTTCCTTCTGAAGCTTCACCTTCTGCCGGATCCAGTTCTCTTTTTCCAGAAGAAACCGGTCAATCCGCTTTTTCTCACAGGAATAGGGTGCACGGACCGTCACCTTTCCTTCCCGGTCAACTTCGATTCCAATACTGCGCCTATCTGACCGGATCAGATGATATTCTATGTCCACGACCGGATCACCTCCAGAAAGCGCTCTCCATATTTTTCAAACTTGAACTCTCCCACACCGGAAACTTTCAGCATAGCATTCTTATTTGTCGGTTTTTCGATACACATCTGCACAAGGGTCTTATCGGAAAATACAATATAAGGCGGAACTTTTTCTTCTCTTGCTATCTCTGCCCGCAGGGCGCGCAGGATTTCAAAAGACTCTTCCTGCTCTTTATTCAGGACCAGTCCGGCCGTTTTCTTCACTTTTTTCTTCGGTGTTGTCTTCGCCTCTTTCTCCGGTTCTTTTGCCATCTTCATTGTAAATGTCTCCTGCCCTGCAATCAGTGCTTCCGACTTTTCAGTCAGCTTCACAATCATATAAGAATCCGGCGTGGTCTTCAGATATCCTTCTGCCAGAAGCTGGTTGAATATCTGCCTGAGCTTCCACGATGGCGTCTTAGAAAGTACCCCGTAAGCCGGACTGGCACCCATGCCATACTGCCGGATCTTCGCATTATTTGCTCCATGCACCGTATCCAGAATCACATTAATTCCATAACGCTGATGACTTTCTTTTACACACATGACAAGTATCCTTGCCTCTGCCGTCATATCCACGGTATCAAACTGCGTCTTACAGTTTGAACAGTTCCCACAGTAATTGCTTCCGTATTCCCCAAAATACCGCAGAATATAATCACGTAGACATTCCTTTGTAAAACAATAATAAGTCATCTTTTTCAAACGCTCCTGATCCCGCTCCATCACGATCCGGCGCGTCAGTTCATCCAGTTCCTGATTGTCGCGGTTGTTCTCAATGAACATCTGGTTTGTGATCACATCCTGTCCGCTATATAAAAGCAGGCACTCCCCCGGCTCACCGTCTCGGGCGCAGCGTCCCACTTCCTGATAATAGGACTCCAAATTCTTCGGCATATTGTAATGTACGACAAAGCGGACATTGGATTTATCAATTCCCATCCCGAATGCATTCGTCGCCACCATGATCTGCTTCCGGTCATAAATGAAATCATCCTGATTATCACGCCGCTCCCGGTCTGTCAGTCCCGCATGATACCTGGTCACGGAAAACCCATCCATTTCCAGGAGTGCACAATTTTCCTCCACCTGCTTTCTGGTCAGGCAGTAGACAATCCCACATTGATCCGGATGCTCCTCAATAAATGCTTTGAGTGCGGCATATTTATTCTTTGGGAACTGTACCGCAAGGAACAGATTCGGTCTGTCGTAACCTGTCATTACTACTTCCGGATCCTCCAGCATCAGGATATCGATCATATCCTCTCTTACTTCTTTCGTCGCTGTTGCAGTAAATGCACTCACAACCGGCCGCTTTGGAAGATACTCTACAAACTCCGTGATCTTTAAATAACTTGGCCGGAAATCCTGTCCCCACTGAGAAACACAGTGCGCTTCATCGACTGCGATCATAGAAATATCCACGCTCATAGCAAAATCCATAAACTCTGCAGTCTCCAGCCGCTCCGGTGCCACATAGATAATCTTATATCTTCCTTCTTTTGCAAAAGCAAGTGCCTTCCGGTACTGCCCCATAGTCAGGGAACTGTTCAGATAGGCTGCATGAACCCCTGCCTGGTTGAGGGATGCCACCTGATCCTTCATAAGAGAAATAAGGGGAGATATCACAAGTGTAATACCTCCCATCATCAGAGCCGGAATCTGAAAACAGATGGACTTTCCGGCTCCCGTTGGCAGTATGCCGAGTACATCCCGGCCGGACAGGATTGCATCAATCAGTTTCTCCTGTCCCGGTCGGAATCCGTCATAGCCAAAAAATTGCTTTAATACTTGAAATTTATCCAAGATATACTACCTCTTCTTCCGGTTTTTCTGCGGATTCCATCTCCAGCATATAAAGAACCGGCTGCTTTGGAACCATCGGACGGTACGCTTCGTACTCGAACTTGACGGTTACTTTTTTCCAGCTTCTCTGTGTGATCTGCGCTGCCCTTCCAAGATTACATGGATATCCATAGAAACGGATATCATCTGCGCAGCAGGTCATGATCTGTCTTCCCGGAATCAGCATATTTGCCGGCATTCCCTTCGGACGGAAAAGCTGTGCAAGGAAGGTGATCTTCTTGTGCTCGTAGCGCTCCGGATGCTCATATGCATCCACATACCAGGTACCAAAGTCCACATCATCAATGAAGATATGGTCTGCTTTCAGATCATATGGCAGATCCTCTTCTGTCTGCGGGATAATATTGCCATCCACGCCTTCAAAGATCAGCTGTGCCTGCGGGTTCTGGATCTTAAGGGCACGTCTGAACGCACTTCGGTCTGTATTTTCCCCACAACGGTTGATGATGATCAACTCAGATTCAGTAAGCTGGTTCATCAGCATATTCCGCATATTCTTCAGGTACATGTCCAGCGTCTCACCGCTAACCGTTGAGTACACACCCTGAATCTCCCAGTTGCGTGGAAAATCTTCATCCAGGATTTCCTGCAGATCCCAGGTTCCATTGTACTCAATGATCACCTGGACCGGATGATAGATCTTCTCACAGTTTTCAAAGAAAGTTTTATTTAACTTTTCTCTTTCTTCTATATTGAAGAGGAACAGTCCGTTCTCATCCAGATATTTTTCCGAGTACTCTTCCTCTCCCTCTTCACACTGCAAAAGCAATGTCGGACCTTCTTCGATCCATTCCTGCTTCATCAGTGTGTCCTTGATAAATGTTGTTTTTCCACTGTCCAGAAATCCTGTACAGATATATACCGGTGTTGTCATCGCCGCTTGCTCCTCCTAGATATGGAATAACTTAATCAGATCCTCTTCTTTGAGATCTGTTCCGATCACGCATACACGTCCTGTGTAATCAGCCTGTCCCTCACGGACTTCATATTCTTCCGGAACCATATCAAACTGCTTCCAGGAACCGTCTGCCATCTGGATAATTCCTTTGGAACGAAGTACGGTTCCGTAAGCATCTGTCTCAGATAATGCTTTCAGCAGGTAATCCAGTTCTTCTTCTGTATACTTATGAGCAGTCTCCTTGCCCCAGCTCGTAAATACTTCATCTGCATGATGATGTCCTTCGTGTCCGTGGTGATGGTCATGGCATCCGCAGGTGCAGTTCTCATCATGTTCATGATGATGCTCATGCTCTTCATGGTCGTGATCATGATGGTGTTCATGGTCATGATCGTGGCATCCGCAGGTGCAGTTCTCATCATGTTCGTGATGATGCTCATGCTCTTCGTGATCGTGATGATGGTCGTGATCATGATCATGACCGCAGCCACATTCGTCATCATGATGATGGTGATGTTCGTGGTCGTCATGCTCATGTGCATGTTCTTCCAAGATACCTTCGATCTCAGCGCCATGCTGCAGGGCATGCAAAACGGCATCTTTTCCAAGTTCTTCCCAAGGTGTGGAAATAATGGTTGCCTCTGCATTTTTCTCACGCAGCATATGCACGCACTCTTCTACCTTTTCATCTGTCATCATCTGGGTACGGCTGATAACGATCGTAGATGCATGCTCTACCTGGTTATTGAAGAATTCTCCGAAGTTCTTGAGATAGATCTTTGCTTTCTTACCGTCAACAACTGTGATTCTTCCGTCAATCTCAATATCTGCCTCATCTTTGACACCCTCGATTGCTTTTACAACATCAGAAAGCTTTCCAACTCCTGAAGGTTCGATGATGACACGATCCGGTGTATAATCTGCAAGTACTTTCTGAAGTGCTTTACTAAAATCCCCCACCAGTGTACAGCAGATACATCCTGAGTTCATCTCTGTGATCTCAACACCTGCATCTTTTAAGAATCCGCCATCAATACCGATCTCCCCAAATTCGTTCTCGATCAGGACCAGTCTTTCTCCCGGAAATACATCCTCGATCAGTTTCTTGATGAATGTTGTCTTTCCTGCTCCCAGGAAACCAGAAATAATATCAACTTTCGTCATTTTTCGTTCCTCTTTTCTTATTATTATAATTTCATAAATTAGCCTTTTCTAACTGCAAATTGTTTCCGAGCTATATCGTATCACATTTCTTTAAAAGATGCAAATAAATAGCTTGTTAATGCATTGTGATTAGTGTATAATAGTTTTATAAAATCTCGTACTTTTTTAGTACAAATTCATAAACAAAGGAGACTTGATAATATGGTTAATTTATTGACAGGCCCAAAAGGAAGCGGAAAAACCCAGCAAATGATCGAACGTGCTAACGAAGCTGTAAAGACATGTGAAGGAAACGTATTCTTCATCAAGAAGAGCCACAGAGATACATACAGCTTATCTTTCAACATCAGAGCGATCTGCATGGATGACTATGATGTAATCACCAATACCGATGAATATCTTGGATTTATTTACGGTATGTTAAGCGCAGACCATGATATCAAAGCAATCTTTATCGACGGTATTTTAAAACACGCCGACATCACACTTGAGAACATTCCTTCTTTCATCGAAACGCTGAAAAAGATCTCCAAAGAAAATGATGTAGATTTTTATGTCAGCATCAGTGCAACGAATGAACAGCTTGGTAATGTAGATTTTGAAGATTGTACACTCCTTAACTAAGATAGACATTATCCAAAAGGAGGGATGAAGATTTTCTGTAAATCTTCATCCCTCCTTTTATGGTTTTCCAAATGTGACAGAGCACATTCTTTTTATGCTATGATACCAGGGTCAAAAGGTCAGAAAGCCGATGCAAGCTTGCTTGCAAGAGGATTTTTGCACTCTCGCAATCTGGTATCAAAGGGGCAAAATACCTTTTGACTCCAACATCATGCTATTTCAAAGACAAAACCGTATTTGCCTTATCCCCTTTTGCATACTCCAGTTTTACATCATCTCCCACATTGTACTTGATGATCTCAATAAAATCGACTACCGATACATCAAAAATCTCATCTGATCCTTCCAGCATAATGTAGTAATGAGAATCTCCATCTATAACGCCCTGGGCGATTTTCGTGATCTTTCCTTCGATCGTGCCGGTATCCATCTTCACTTCTTCTTTTTCCTTGATTCCATTGGTAAGAAGCAGATTATTGTAGGATTCTTCACATGCACTTACCGTGTCCCCGATCGCTACAACCTGGTACTTCTGGACATTGACCATTGCATACTTTTTCACAAGTCCTGCATCATCCTTAAGTGCCATAAAGTAAGTCGGCTCCCCGGAAATGTTAAGCAGCAGCGGGAAAGTCGCCCGATACTTCAGGTTCTGTACCTGTCCTTCTGCCGATGCCATCGCAGAATCCTCGATCGCACCTGCCACCGGATAATACTTTGTCTCCATAGTTCTCTGGTTCATCAGAACAAATCCCACATTGGACTGGTCACTGTTTACAGAAGTTACTCCCGTGTACACCCATACATCATCATCAATCGCCAGATAATTATATCCGTTTGTTGTCTTCAGACAATCTTTCTGGCTGAGTACACTGTTAAAATACCCATGCTTTAACGTGCCATAATAATCATAAAGCTGTACCAGAAGATCTGCCGAATAGGCTCGGTCGATCCATTCCGGGACTTCATCGATCCTGTAGTCCTGCATTTCGCCGGTGATCGCATTGCAGAGCACCACATGCCCTACCGTTTCTCCTCCGAAAAGACCGATATTATACTTTTTGACCGGTGCTACCCAGTATGGAACACCATTATCATCAATTTCAAAACTAAGGTTTCCGTAAATATAAGTCGGATGCGCAAAACGAAGATGACGGTAAATATTTCTTCCAAAATGCTCGCTGGTCGAATACTTCATTCCCTGCTCCAGCTTTACCATCTCCGTTGTCTGACTTGCCATATCGATCCGAATATATGCAGGAAGTCCATCTTTCCGATTGGTAAACCATTTGATCAGATTCGCATATTTCAAAGGTGACACACGGACCGGACGATCCTTGTAGTTGATCTGACTGTAGATATCGTCCACCTCAAACTGGGATACCATATCTGACATGCTTCCCATCTTCCGGTCTCCTAAAAGCTGAGCAGACTCCTTATCCAGAAGCGGGATCTGGTCAAAAGAAAGTTCCTCGATATCTTTTGTAAATTCACCCTCTTCTACCTTCAGAAGCTGTTGGTATTTCTTCGCATTCACAATCGGTGAAGAAAGAATGGTTCCGGCCAGATAAATCACTAACAAAAGAATAAAAAGACGGACACACCATTTGAAACCTTTGGATTCTTTCATCTCCTTCAGATCAATCGCTCCGTATCGCAAGCCTTTTTTTCCTGCAAGCACAAGACCGACCGCAAGCACCAGAACAAGCACAAAATACCACACTCCGGAAGAATGGATATTAAAAGCCGGCAGTGATACATAATACCAGATTCCTGCTGCCACTAAAAACAACATAAAACTGATTGCTATATTTTTCTTTTTCATAAATTCTCCTTTTCATCGTTTTGTCTTACCAAAGCTGTCTTAGAATTTTCTACTCCAAAGTGACGGCGAGAACAGCATCAGGAACGGGAAGATCTCCAGTCGTCCGATCAGCATATCCACGCAGAACACAATCTTCGAGAAGTCTGAGAACTTCGCAAAATTTTCCACCGGTCCTACCAGATTCAGTCCCGGTCCTACATTATTAAGTGTAGTAAGCACTCCGGTAAATGAAGTAGTAAAATCAAAGTTATTGATCGAGATCAGAAGCACGGATACGATCAGGATTAGTATATACGCAATAAAGTATACATATACCCCCCGCATCGTCTCTTCTTTCACTTTTTTCCCATTTACTTTTACGATATTGACTGCTTTCGGATGGATCATAGTTTTCAGCTCCCGGCGGATGCTTTTTACCAGGATCAGAAGTCTTGATACTTTGATACCACCGCCTGTTGAACCGGCAGAAGCACCGATTACCATCACAAGAAGCAGAACACATTTGGAAAGCTCCGGCCACTTGTTGAAATCTGCCGTCACAAATCCAGTTGTCGTGATCACGGATGCCACCTGGAACGCCGCATAGCGGAATGCCTTTAAAAGAGAATGATAACCTCCGGCGATATTGCAGGTGATCACAACGGTTGCTCCTGCAATGATTCCCAGGTAAGCACGCAACTCCTCATTCTTAAATACACTCTTAAATTCTTTCAAAAGCAGAAAAAAATACAGGTTAAAATTGATACCAAACAGGATCATAAATACGGTGATCACACCATCAATGTAAGCACTGTTGAAATGTGCCACACTTGCATTGTAGCCGGAAAATCCTCCGGTACCGGCAGTACTGAATGCATGTGTCACTGCGTCAAACAGGTTCATCCCTCCTGCCAGAAGAAAAACTACCTCAATTGTAGTCAGTGCAAAATACATTCCATACAGGATCCTTGCGGTTCCTCTTGCCTTTGGAACCAGTTTATCTGCCTCTGGCCCCGGAACTTCCGCACGCATCAGATGCATGGAATTCTTCTCATCCAGAGAGGTAAGTACCATAACAAATACCAGCACTCCCATTCCACCAACCCAATGTGTCAGGGAACGCCAGAAAAGAATTCCTTTCGGAAGTCCTTCAATCTCAGTTAGGATCGTAGAACCTGTCGTCGTAAATCCGGATACTGTTTCAAAAAAAGCATCCACATAGCTTGGAATACTTTTGCTGAGTACAAATGGAAGTGCACCTGCAAGTGACCAGAAAATCCAGGCCGTTGCAACAATGATCAGACCTTCTTTGGCATAAATCGTCATGTTCTCCGGGCATTTTCTGCCAAACAGCAGATAAATTGCCGTCAGGATCGCAGCTGTAATCAGAAAATAAACCGATGTGTGCTCGCCATAAATAATTCCAACCATCATCGGAAGCAGCATCAGCAGTCCCTCTACTCCCATCATCTTACTGATGATATAGCGTATCATTTTCACATTCATTTCTTTTCACCCCTATTGCTCAGCCAGAATATCTGTGATATCCTTAACTTTCTTCTGGGTCGTAACGATTACAACACTGTCGCCCACCTGAATGGATTCATCCCCGTCCGGAATAATAATCTGCCGTTTTCTTCCGATACATGCGATCAGATTGTTCGGCTTCAGTTCCAGATCCTTAAACGGTATATCTGTATATTCTGTTTTTTCTTTGATAATAAATTCCAGTGCTTCTACTCTTCCGCCAACCAGCTGATACATAGATTCAACATTGACATTCTTGAGAGAATTCTGGCGTGCACGCACATAACTCATGATCGCATCTGCTGTTGCAGTCTTTGCCGATACAATCAGATCGATCCCAAGTTCCTCGACAAGCTGGGCACGTCCGTCTTCGTTGACCTTTGCCACGATCTTGTCCACACCTTTTGTCTTTGCAAAAAGTGCAAGGATAATATTCTCCTCATCCATACCGGTCAGACTGACCAGGGCATCTGCCTGTTCAATTCCTTCTTCAATCAAAAGGTCATGGTCTGCGGCATTCCCACAGATGATCGTCGCTTTCGGAAGCTGGTCGCAGAGATCTTCGCATTTCTTCCAGTCCTGCTCAATGATCTTAACCTGCATACCAAGTCCTAAAAGCTGTTTTGCCAGATAATATCCGACTTTTCCCCCACCACAAATCAGAATATTCTTCGGCTCTTTCCGCTTTCCGATCAGATGGAAAAATTCTTCAATATATTTGTGGGATGCAACAATATGAAGCCGGTCTCCATCATGGATGACAAAATCACCATTCGGGATGATCACTTCCGATCCACGTCTTACAGCACATACCAGAACTTTGATCTGGAACTTGCGATAAAGCTCAGCAAGCGATACTCCGCCCAGATGGCTTCTTTCTTTGACAATGAATTCTACCAATTCGACTTTTCCCTTCATAAAAGTCTCTACCTTTGCAGTATCCGGAAGAAGGATCGATCTGGAAATCTCAAATGCAGCCATAAGTTCCGGGTTGACAGCCATACTCAGTCTTAAGTCCTCTTTCAAAAGATCGATCTGCTGATAATAGATCGGATTCCTTACACGGGCGATCGTGTGCTTTGCCCCCAGTCTCTTTGCGAGTAGGCAGCTCAGCATATTCAATTCGTCTGTCGATGCACATGCCACAACAAGATCAGCGCCCGGCACTCCTGCTTCTTTCTGCACTTTCGCATCTGCACCATCTCCGGTAATGCAGAGAATATCAAGCTGATTCAGTGCTTCTTTTAATTTTCCCTCATTCTGGTCAATCAAAACCACATCGTAATTTTCTTCGGATAACTGTATGGTCAGTTTATGACCAACCTTCCCGTCCCCAATAATTACAATTTTCATTTTTCTTTTCCTCTACTTTTGCTCTTAATACTAAGCCTTTAATACTAAAATTGTATAAAATACCAATGGGACAGCCGAAGCTGCCACCATCATAATATGTATACCACTTTTAGTACGAAAGTACAATAGAAAAAACCGGGATTTTCTCCCGGCTTTTCCTTATTCTTATTCTTCAGCTGCACGCTTTTCAATTTCTTTTTCCTGTACATCTGCCGGAGCCTGTTCATAACGGGCAAATTCATACGAATAGCTTCCTCGTCCACCTGTCATAGAACGAAGTGTTGTGCAATATCCAAACATGCCTGTCATCGGTACATCCGCTTCAATTACCTGATATCCGCCTGACTGTGGATTCATTCCAAGAACACGGCCACGTCTCTTGTTCAGATCTCCCATAACGTCTCCGGTATAATCATCCGGAACGGTTACTTTCACAGATGCGATTGGCTCAAGAAGAACCGGTCCTGCTTCCATAAATCCTTTCTTAAATGCCTGGATCGTCGCAGTCTTAAATGCCATTTCAGAAGAATCTACCGGATGGTAAGATCCATCATACAGGGTTGCTTTCACGCCAACTACCGGATATCCGGCGAGAGGTCCTTTTAATACAGATTCCTGCAATCCTTTTTCAACCGCCGGGAAATAGTTCTTCGGAACAGCACCTCCGACTACTTCTTCCTGGAATACATACGGTGTATCCAGATCTCCGGATGGTTCAAAACGCATCTTAACATGTCCATACTGTCCATGTCCTCCGGACTGTTTCTTATACTTGGTATCTACATCCGAATTCTTGCGGATCGTCTCACGGAACGCAACTTTTGGTGTCTCCAGTCTGATTCCGACTTTGTAACGTTCTGCCAGCTTGCTTGCTGTCACTTCCAGATGCTGGTCACCCATTCCATAAATCAGTGACTGGCGGTTCTCACTGTCATTTACCACTTTCAGTGTCACATCCTCTGCCATCATCTTCGCAAGAGCCTGTGATACCTTGTCCTCATCACCTTTGTTATTCACTACATACTTCATATATGTATACGGTTTGGAGTATTCGGTTCTTCCATAAGATACCGGTGTATTTTTTGTTGAAAGGGTATCCCCTGTCTTTGTACTTGTCAGTTTTGCAATCGCTCCGATATCACCTGCAAACAGTTCCTGAACTTCTACCGGTTTGTTGCCGGATAAGGTGTAGATCTTGCCGATCTTTGCTTCTGCATCTGACTCCGGATTGTAAAGGACATCATCCCCCTTTAATACACCGGAACATACTTTTACAAAAGAATATTTTCCGATAAACGGATCTACCATGGTCTTGAATACATATGCGGTCTTTGCGGCTGCAAAATCATGATGTGCTTCAAAGATCTCATTGGTCTTACGGTTGATACCTACGCATTCACGGTATTCCGGACTTGGGAAAAATCTTACGATATCAGACAGTAAGTTTGCAACACCCTGTGCCTGAACATTGGATCCCATTGCTACCGGAACGATATCTCCGTCCATAACTTCTGTTCTCATGGCAGAGCGGATCTCTTCAACCGAGAATTCATCTCCCTCAAAATAACGTTCCATAAATGCTTCACTGGTCTCTGCCACTGCTTCAAGAAGCTTCTCTCTGTAAATCTGCAGGTTCGGCAGACAGTAATCCGGAATCTCACACTCTTCTCTCTGTCCAAGTCCGGTGTATCTTCTACCTGCATTCTTGATAACATTGACATAACCTACTAATTTCTCGTTCTCACGGATCGGTTGGAAATGTGGTGCGATCACTTTACCGTATCTTGCGGTCAGATCTTCAACAACCTGACGGAAGCTGGCATCATCCACATCCATCTCAGTAACATAGATCATACGCGGAAGATTATACTTATCACAGAGTTCCCATGCTTTCTCGGTTCCTACCTGCACACCGGCTTTTCCGGAAACAACGATAACAGCTGCATCGGCTGCGCTGACTGCTTCTTCCACTTCTCCGACAAAATCAAAATATCCAGGTGTATCAAGGATATTAATCTTTGCTTTTTCCCATTCAATTGGAATCAGACTTGTGCTAAGTGAGAATTTACGTTTCTGTTCTTCTTTATCAAAATCACTGATCGTATTACCGTTCTCAACAGATCCCATACGATTTGTTGCTCCAGATACATAAGCCATCGCTTCTGCCAGACTGGTCTTTCCGCTTCCCCCATGTCCTAAAAGGACCACGTTTCTAATTTCATCCGTTCTGTAAACCTTCATGCTTGCTGCCTCCTTGCTAAAGTTTCTCATGGATATATTGTACTAAACTTTCTATAAAAACACAACTATTTTATAGAATTTCAACAAAAACTTTCACTTTTACGCTTTAAAGTATTGCTTTATTGACAGATAGCCTGTTTTCCTATATTATGAAAGGTAGACTATCACGAAAGGACGAAAGATTATGAAACAGAAAAAAATCGGATTTATCGGACTCGGACTCATTGGGGGCTCTATTGCAAAGGCGGTCCGGCGATATTATCCGGATTATGAGATTGTCGCTTTCGACAAGAATAGAGAAACTCTGGCACTTGCCACACAAGAATCCATCATCAATGTGGCCTGTACCTCAATCGATGATAATTTCCGAGGCTGCAACTACATCTTCTTATGTGCCCCGGTCGCTTTCAATACTGCATATTTAAAGCAGATGATGCCTTACCTGCATGATGATATGATCCTGACTGACGTCGGAAGTGTCAAAACTCCGATCCATGACGAGATCATCCGGCTGGGACTGGAGGATTACTTTATCGGAGGACACCCGATGGCCGGTTCCGAAAAGAGTGGTTTTGCCAATTCCAAACCAATCCTGATCGAGAACGCTTACTTTGTTCTCACCCCTTCCGCCAAAGTAGCGAAAAAAAAGGTGGATGCATACGCATCCTTCGTAGAATCCTTGCGTGCACTTCCGATCGTACTGGATTATCATGAACACGACATCGTCACCGGCACGATCAGCCACTTGCCACATATCATTGCCGCAAGTCTGGTCAACTTTGTCAGAGACACCGACACCAAGGATGAGCTGATGAAAACCCTCGCCGCCGGCGGCTTTAAGGACATTACGCGAATCGCCTCTTCCTCACCGACCATGTGGGAACACATCTGTGCACAGAATCAGAGTAATATTTCCCAGATCCTTGGAAATTATATCGAAACATTAAATGAAGCGAAAAAACTGGTTGATGCCGGAGACTCCCAGGGAATCTACGATATGTTCGACCATTCCCGGAACTACCGCAATTCCATGCCAAACGGTTCTGCCGGTCCGATCAAGCGTGCATTCGAGATCTACTGTGACATCCCGGATGAAGCCGGTGTGATCGCCACCATTGCGACCATCCTCGCTTCTAATGCACTCAGCATTAAGAACATCGGAATCGTTCATAACCGTGAATTTGAAGAAGGCGTACTCCGCATCGAATTCTATGACAGCATCTCCTGTGAGAAGGCAGTAGCACTTTTGCAGAAGCATCGTTATATTGTTTATGAGCGTTAATAATTAAATAATGATACCAGGGTCAAAAGGTCAGAAAGCCGATGCAAGCTTGTTTGCAAGAGGACTTTTGACACTCACATCATTAAATGCAAGACAGTCCAAAAAATCTTTTCAGAACTTTGTGTAAATTGGTCACAATGCTTGAAAATAGAATTTTACGAATGAGAGGTTACTATATTATGCAAATCCAACCTGTTAAACAGCTTCGCGGGGAAGTATCTGTTCCCGGCGATAAATCCATCTCCCACCGTTCTATTATGTTCGGTGCACTGGCAAAAGGAACTACTGAGATCACACATTTTCTTCACGGTGCCGACTGCCTCTCTACCATCGGCTGCTTTCGTGCCATGGGAATCAATATCGAAGACACACCTGACCGTATCCTGGTTCACGGCAAAGGCCTTCACGGACTTTCCGAACCTTCTTCTTTTTTAGATGTGGGGAACAGCGGAACCACCACAAGACTGATTTCCGGTATTCTTTCCGGTCAGCCGTTTGCCACCACTCTTTCCGGCGATGCTTCCCTGAACTCCCGCCCGATGAAGAGGATTATGGAGCCTCTTGGAATGATGGGCGCTGATATTTTAAGCCAGAATGGGAACGGGTGCGCACCACTTTTGATCAACAGCCATCTTTCTGCCGGTCAGAATCCATCCCTGCACGCAATCCACTATCACTCAAAAGTAGCTTCTGCTCAGGTTAAATCTTCCGTACTCCTGGCAGGACTTTATGCAGACGGATTAACCCTGGTTACAGAACCTGTACTTTCCCGTAATCATACAGAACTGATGCTGAATGGCTTCGGTGCCAACGTACAGACAGAAGTACATTCTGATGGCAGTGCAACTGCATCTATTCTCCCATGTGAGGAATTATATGGACAGAAGATCCTGGTTCCCGGAGATATTTCTTCTGCTGCTTACTTCATCGCTGCTGCCCTTCTGGTTCCAGGTTCTGAACTTCTGATAAAGAATGTAGGTACTAACCCGACACGTGCCGGAATCCTTGAAGTATGCAGGGCAATGGGGGCAGACATTACCTATCTAAATGAAAATCGTGACAGTGGTGAACCAACTGCCGATCTTCTTGTACGTACAAGCACTCTTCACGGAACCACCGTAGAAGGTGCAATCATCCCTACACTGATCGATGAGATTCCGATGATTGCAGTGATGGCTGCTTTCGCCGAGGGAACTACGATCATCAGGGATGCTGCCGAATTGAAGGTCAAAGAGACTGACCGTATCAAAACAACTACAGAAGGACTTCTTGCCATGGGCGTTGATGTAACACCAACCGACGACGGCATGATCATCCGTGGCGGTAATCCGGTTCATGGAGGACAGATCAACAGTTATCTGGATCACCGGATCGCAATGGCCTTTTCCATCGCAGCCCTTGCCGCCGAGGGAAATACTGAAATCCAGGATGGTCAGTGTGTAGATGTATCTTATCCTTCATTTTTTACGGAACTTCATTCCCTTTCCCTGTAATTTCACGCAAAAATATAAGAAAGAATGTGCCTCGGCACATTCTCGCGCCGAGTGCGTTGCTGAGCGCCAGTGGCGCTCGTTAAGCAACGACCGAAGCGGAGCGTAGACCGCTTGCGACATTCTTCATCTTCGTGCGAGTGCGCATCTCCGGCACGCAGTGCCTTTTGTTTCATAGGAAGTTCCTTCGGAATCTCCTATGAAACAAAAAAAGAAAGCCGCACACTACATAAGTAGTGTACAGCTTTTTTATGCGCCCTGTCACTGTTTCTCTAATCCGTGAATCCAGTCTGTCTTAAGAAACAGAATCAAAAATATCACCGAACTGATAAACCAGGTAAGTGGATATGCCCAGTAGATTACATTGATCACCGGAATAATCCTGATAACAATACTAATATAGGTTACCCGGACTCCACACCATACAATCATCATAACAAACATCGGAACAATACTTCTTCCCGCCCCTCTCTGAATTGCTGCCATACAATGCGAGAACGCAAGCAGACAATAGAAAAGAGCGATCGTATGTGCCTCTGCAATTCCATATTCAATTGCTCTTTGATCTCCTCCAAACGCAGCGATCAGGTATGGTGAAAAGAAAAAAACTGCTATTCCGATCACTTCTGCTATCCCGATTCCACAAATGGTTCCAAACAATGCCCCTTTTTTTGCCCGGTCATACTCTTTTGCTCCCAGATTCTGTCCAATAAACGTCGTGAGTGCCTGTGAGAAGCAGGTAACCGGAATAAATCCAAATCCTTCAATTTTGGAATATGACCCACATCCGGCCATTGCCAGAGCCCCAAACTGATTAATATTCGACTGTACAAATACATTTGCAACCGCAATAATTGAATTCTGGATTCCTGCCGGTATTCCGTTTACCACGATCAGCCGCAGCATATTCCCATTCATCCGAAGTTCACGAAAAGATAACCGGAACGCCTCTGGTTCCCTACGCAGTTTTCTGATACACAGAACCGCACTTAATATCTGTGAAACAATCGTTGCAAAAGCTGCTGCACCTACACCAAATCCTAAGCCTCCGATCAGCACCAGATCCAGAATCACATTCAGACACGCTGAAATGATCAGATAGATGACCGGACTCTTACTGTCACCAAGTGACTGCAAAATCCCCATTCCAAAGTTATAAATTACAAATCCAAGTGAACCTGCAAAATACACCCTGAAATAAACCAGTGATTTCGGCAGTACCTCTTCCGGCGTACCAATCAGTTTTAAAATCTGCGGCGCAAGGATCAACGCGGCAACCGTAAGAAAAATTCCACATACGCCACCAAATGCCAGTGCCGTATGGATTGCTTTTTTCAGCTTTTCATATTCTCCGGCTCCAAAATACCTCGCAATGACAACACCGGCTCCCACGCCAATTCCCCCAAAAAATCCTACCATCAGGAATATCAGATTCCCTGATGAGCTGACAGCTGCAAGTGCATTATTCCCAAGAAAATTTCCCACGATCAGCGAATCCGCCACATTATACAACTGCTGGAATAAATTCCCCCATAGAAGCGGAATCGCAAACATAATAATCTTTTTCGGAATAGATCCCGTTGTCAGTAGATTAGCGTTTGACGTTTCCCCCATAATTAACCTTGTCCTCCTATAATATTTTAAGTCTATTATACTCCTGATACGGTTAATTCACCAGCAAATATATCGGAAGCAATATTTGATTCTTTTTTAATAAATCATAAATCTATTTTTTCATCAATTATTATAACCTTTTTAAATTATCCTTCAATGTATATTGCATTTTCCATCCTCTTCCATTAAACTATTATGATATATACTATAAATTTTTTGGGGGAATTTTCTATGCAAAATTATCTTGAATTTATCGGAAACGAACTGAAAGCTTTAACTTCTATTCCAAGCCCATCCGGTTATACCAAAGATGTGGCTGCATACCTGATGAAGACTTTATCAGATATGGGATATGAACCACAGCTTTCTAACAAAGGCAACGTATTCGTAACGATCGGCGGAGAGGGGAATCCGCTGGTACTTGCAGCACACGTTGATACCCTCGGTGCCATGGTGCGTTCTGTCAAAGCCAATGGAAGACTGCGTCCGACTACTCTCGGTGGACACCAGTGGAGTACCGCTGATGGGGAAAACTGCACGATCCACACACGCGACGGACGCGTTTATACCGGTGTAGTACTAAATACTGAACCTTCTGTTCATGTTGCAGATTCTGCTGTTGAGACAAAAGAAGAAAATATGGAAATCCTTCTGGACGAAAATGTGGACACTAAAGAAGGAACTCTTTCACTTGGCGTACAGCCTGGAGATATCATCGCCATGGACCCGCGTACCCAGATCACACCGAGCGGTTATATCAAAAGCCGTTTCTTAGATGACAAGCTTTCTGCTGCCATCCTTCTCGGTCTGGCAAAATGCGTAAAAGATGAATCTATTGCGCTTTCCCGCAAAGTTTCTCTCCTTTTCACTGTATATGAAGAAGTCGGACACGGCGGAAGTTTTGTTGCCGAAGATACAACAGAGATGATTTCTGTTGACATGGGCTGCGTCGGATCCGATCTCGGATGTACCGAACGCATGGTATCTATTTGCGCAAAAGATTCCGGCGGTCCTTACAACTACGACGTAACATCCGCTCTTGCCGAAACTGCAAAAGAAGAAGGATTGGATTATGCGATCGATGTGTATCCGCATTACGGTTCTGATGTAGAGGCAACTCTTCGGGCAGGATATGATATCCGTCATGGTCTGATTGGCCCTGGGGTGTATGCATCACATAACTATGAAAGATCCCATATGGATGGGGTAAAGAATACGCTTTTGTTGTTGAAGAAGTATATTCAAAAATAAAAAGTATAAATAGCTAACGGTCAAAAATAAAACATCTGCGATATGCATACCGCAGATGTTTTATTTTTTCAATATTAGTCATATTTTTCTTAAGTCCGGTAAATGCAAGTGCCTCTTCTACCAGTTCTTTTCTCTTTTTCTTATCTTGTCATGATCTGGATGATCGTTTTATCCGTCTCACGCATTCCCTTCTTTGCAAGCTCTCCGATATTACGGATCGTGTTTTCTACACCTTTTTCTACAAGTCCGTCTCCGCCATAGAACTGCTTTCCATTTTTCTGCATCTGAAGTCCCAGAAGCCCTGCTTCTACAGCTGATGCGATTTTTGCCGCGCAGCTTGCCTTCGCTCCATCACACACAACACCTGAGTTAATGGCAACTGCATTTACAATTACATGAGAAATCTCATATGCATGTCCGCCATACAGATAACAGATTCCGGCACCTGCACCACATCCTGCACTGATCGCGCCGCAATATGCAGACAGTCTTCCGATTCCTGTCTTCATATGGATTGTGATCAGATTTGACACAACCAGCGCGCGGAGCATCATCTCTTTTGAGACATTCAGCTCTTTTGCATAGACGATCACCGGAAGAGAAGTTGTCATTCCCTGGTTACCGCTTCCCGAATTGATGACAACCGGAAGTTCACATCCGTTCATTCTTGCATCCGATCCGGCCGCTGCCATCGCTTTCGCACGGTTATGTACACTGTTTCCATATGCTTCCATCAAAGTCTTTCCAATGGCAGCTCCCCAGTTTCCTGTCATGCCCTCTTCGGCAATTGCCCAGTTATAATCAATCTGTCTCTGCAGAACTTCCTCTACGTCTGCAACGTCTACGCAGTCTGCGAATTCAATGATCTTCTCCACAGTCAGAAGAGAACGGTCCGTCGCACAGCTGGATCCCTGCTCTTCATATGCTTTTTCTCTGATGATCTCATCATCTTTCTTTACACAGATCACATTGGTGTGAAAACCTGCGATCTCTACGTATCCGCTGTGTCCGCCTGCACATACCTTGATCTGGATGTCGAAAATATATTCTTTATCGGATTCCCGGATTGTCATCGGCATAGTATCCAGCATCTTTTTCATTTCTACTTTCTGTTCCCCTGTGATCTCTTCCAGAATTTCCAGTTCTTTTTCCGGACATCCGGCTACAATCCCTGCACAGACTGCTGCACCGATTCCGCGAAGTCCTCCTGTGCACGGTACAACGACACTTTTTACATTCTTAATAATATTTGCACTGACATTTACTTCTACAGATTCCGGTTTTTCCCCAAGAGCCTGAACTGCAACTGCTGCCGCGTAAGCTACTGCAATCGGCTCTGTACATCCCATCGCCGGAAGCAGCTCTTCCTTTAAAATTTCCACATATTCATTGTATATTTTTTGTTCCATCTTTTGTCTCCTCTGTCAGATGACACCCCATTCATCTTTTTATGGTTCCCTGTTTATTTTATAGTATTCCTGCCTTTCCCACAAGCTTTTTCTCTCTATTTTTTCAGGGTTTACAGAGTTACCACGATTACATTCCAAAAATATTCTTTTATTTTTTAATGCCTCTGAAAATTTTCCCGTAACAATATTTTTTAGTCAAATTTTTCTGTTACATCATCACAAAATGCCGGGCAACATTTTATACTGTCCGGCATTTTTCTGTCCTGTAGCAATTTATTTTCCAATCTCTTCTCTGGTCTCTTTAAAGCATTTGATAATGAAATCAATATCTTCTTTTGTATGGCTCGCGCATACCTGTGTGCGGATTCTTGCTTTTCCTTTCGGTACAACCGGATAAGAGAATGCAACCACATATACCCCTTTTTCCATCATTTTCTTTGCATATTCTCCGGCAAGTCTTTCATCATAAAGCATAACCGGTACACATGGATGGGTTCCTTCGATGATATCAAATCCGTTTTCTACCAGCTGCTTGCGGTAGTATGCGGTTACTTCTTCCAGATGGTCACGAAGCTCGGTGCTTTCTTCCAGCATATTGAACATCTCAATACTTGCTCCTGCGATTGCCGGTGCAAGAGAGTTGGAGAACAGGTACGGACGGCTTCTCTGACGAAGCAGATCGATGATCTCTTTTCTTCCTGATGTATATCCACCGGAAGCCCCACCGAGTGCTTTTCCGAGTGTTCCTGTAATGATATCCACTCTTCCTTCTACGCCACAGTATTCGGAAGTTCCTCTGCCGTGTGCTCCTACAAATCCCACTGCATGGCTGTCATCCACCATAACCAGTGCGTTGTATTTATCAGCAAGATCGCAGACACCTTTTAAGTTACAGATGATTCCATCCATTGAAAATACACCGTCTGTAGCGATCAGTTTGACTCTTGCTCCTGCTGCATCTGCAGCCTGAAGCTGTGCTTCCAGATCTTCCATGTTATTATTTTTATAGCGGTATCTTTTTGCCTTACAAAGACGAACTCCGTCAATGATGGAAGCATGGTTCAGTTCATCACTGATCACTGCATCCTCTGCAGTCAGGATTGTTTCAAAAAGTCCACCATTTGCATCAAAGCAGGAAGAATATAAAATCGTATCATCTGTTCCCAGAAATCCGGAAATCTTCTTTTCCAGTTTTTTGTGGATGTCCTGTGTTCCGCAGATAAATCTGACAGAAGCAACCCCATATCCTTTTTCATCATAAGTTTTCTTCGCTGCATCGATCAGTCTCTGATTGTCTCCAAGTCCAAGATAGTTATTGGCACACATATTAAGAAGCTCTCTTCCGTCTTCCATTACAACCTTTGCGCCCTGCGGAGATACGAACGGTGCTTCCCCTTTGAAAAGACCATCTGCTTTGATCTGTTCTACTTCTTTTGTATAAATACTTAAAATATCATTTTTTCTTGCCATTTTATTCTCTCCTTCTTCTGCTTTTCCTAATCGTTAATATGTGCCCAGTCAAGGATCACCTTTCCTGACTGTCCTGAGATCATTGCCTCAAATCCTTTTTCATAATCGCGGATATCAAAATGGTGTGTGATGATCGGTGAAATATCAAGTCCTGCCTGAATCATCGTAGACATCTTATACCAGGTATCCCATACTTTTCTTCCATAAATTCCGCGGATATTCAGCCCATTGAAGATCACCGTCTCAAGATCTACGGTTGCATCCTGTCTCTGCAATCCGAGAAGTGCGATCTTTCCACCATGTTTCATGTTATGGATCATATCAGAAAGTCCCGGCTGGCTTCCGGACATCTCAAGTCCGATATCAAAGCCTTCTGTCATTCCGATCTCATGCATCACATCCGTCAGTTTTTCCTGTGTCAGATTAACGCATCTGGTCGCACCCATTTTTGCTGCCAGATCCAGACGGTACTGGTTCATATCCGTGATTACCACATGTCTTGCTCCTGCAAATTTTGCGATCGCCGCTGCCATGATCCCAATCGGCCCTGCACCTGTGATCAGCACATCTTCACCAAGCATGTCGTAAGATAATGCAGTATGGGTTGCATTTCCAAATGGATCAAAGATCGCATATAATTCTTCATCAATTGCCGGATTGCACGGCCATACATTTGAAGCGGGAATAACCAGATATTCTGCAAACGCACCGTTCCGGTTTACCCCAACACCTTTGGCATCTTTGCAGTTCTCTTTGTGCCCTTCCAGACAGTTTCTGCATTTTCCACAAGTGATATGTCCTTCACCGGATACCAGATCGCCCACCTTGAATCCCTGTACACCTGTACCGACTTCTACAACTTCCCCGACATATTCATGTCCTGCGGTCAATCCGATCGGAATGGTGTGCTGTGCCCATTCATTCCACTGGTAAATATGTACATCAGTACCACAGATTGCATTTTTATGGATCTTGATCTTTACGTCATTTGGTCCTACTTCAGGAATCGGTACTCTTTTCATCCAGAGTCCCTGTTCCGGTTTTTCCTTTACAAGCGCCCACATTTTATTATCATTCATCTTCATTACCTCCGCATGACACATATGTCCGTTCATTACGGACTTTTTATTATTTTTGTCTTTCTATACTTAGGATACCCTATTTTGCCTCTCTTTTCAATCTATATTTCCGTGATACACAAACATTTTACACATTCATGTTTTTGTATCAGATACAAACACATGTGTCTTTCTATTGCAAGCACATTTATTATATATACACAAAAACAGACAGATAAATCTGTCTGTTTTTCACAATGCCCTACTGTCGATTTTCACAATTTCGTTCTGTTTATAACAATCTTTTTTCCTTCTGATGTACCCTTTTTCTCACAAAATAGAAGCACACGACCTGAAGTACAATGGTAATGATCCATGACACCGGATAGGATACAAAAAGTACGGATAAAGATCTGTGGTTCGGAAAAATTCCAAATACCCACACAATTCTTGTTCCCACCGTTCCGATCACTGAAAGCACCATCGGGACTGCTGAATATCCCATTCCACGAAGCGCACCCGGAAACAAATCCATGATCCCACACAGGAAATAAGTGATCGATGTATACGCCAGGATTTCCATTCCGCAGTTGATAACCTTTGGATCTGAAGTATAAACTGTCAGAATCTGCGGTCCGAAGCTATAGGCAAGACCACCAAGCACTGCCGCGATCGATATAGACAGAATCACACAGTCACGCAGCACCTTATCCATTCGTTTCAGCTTACCCACACCATAATTCTGACTGGTAAAACTCATACATGCCTGGGTGATCGAATTCACTGACATATAAAGGAACCCAAGTATATTGTTCGCTGCTGTATAGCCTGCCATCGCAATCGATCCAAATGAATTAACCGAAGACTGCAACAGTGCATTGGACAAATTGATGACCGTACTCTGGATTCCCGCCGGAACTCCCACCTGGAAAATCTGTTCCATGTAGGCACCATTGATCTTCAGTTTGGAGAAACGAAGCTGATAACTTCCTTCCGACCGGTACAGACAGGTCAGTACGAGCACACAGGAAATCAGCTGTGAAATAATTGTTCCAATTGCAACCCCGGCAACTCCCATATGAAAAATAATAACCAGCGTCATGTTCAGCGCGGCATTTGCAATTCCGGAAATGATCAGGAAGATCAATGGTCTTTTTGTATCACCAATCGCCCTTAAAATGGCTGCTCCATAGTTATATAACATAAAAAATGGCATTCCCATAAAATAGATCCGCATATATAAGGCAGACTGCCCGATCACATCATCCGGCGTTCCCATAATTTCAAGCGCCCACTTTGCAAGAAGCACCCCGATAACTGCCATCGTAATTCCACTGATCAGCGCAAGTGTGATCGAAGTATGTACTGTTTCCGACATCTCCCGGTCTTTGCCCGCTGCATAAAATCTGGCTGCAAGAACATTGGCGCCAAGCGAAATTCCGATAAACAGGTTCGTAAACACATTGATCAGTGCTGTTGTGGAGCCGACTGCGGCAAGTGCCTGACTTCCGGAAAATCTTCCAACCACGATGATATCCACCGCATTAAACGCAAGCTGCAGAATTCCGGAAACCATAAGCGGCAGGGAAAAAGAAATCAGCTTGTCCATGATGGAGCCGTTGCACATATCAATTTCAAACCTATTTTTTTTCACATTATTCACCCAGCCCTTCATCAAATGTAAGTCTCATCTGATTCCAGACCACGTTTCCATGTACTGATTCTGAGACACCTTCATTTTTGAATCCAAACCTGGCATAATAAGATATCAGCCGGTCCTTGCAGGTAAGGACAAGTCCCTTTCTTCCCTGCTCTTTTGCATCTGTAATCGCTCTTTTGATCAATTCTCCTGCATATCCATGTTTCCGGTAAGACGGCAGCGTATTTACACCAAAAATCATCTGCCAGTCACCTTTTTCATCATGCATTTCCGCTTTTTCATACATTTCGTCTGTCAGATCTTCCTGATTCGTCACCATACCGTCCACGAAGGCGATCAACTTCTCTTCTTCAAACATCAGCCAGAAATGATCTTTATAAAAAGTAAGTCTCTTTTCAAATTCTTCTTCTGTTGCCGCTTCTGCTGCCGGGAAACACGCTGCCTCCACACGGGCAATTTCTTTCAGATCACTCAGATCTGCTGTTCTTATTCTCATCTTTACTCTCCCTCTTTTCCTAATATTTTCAGCATTTTTTCTACATTTTCGCTGGTCCATGCCGGAAATTCCAGTACCGCATCCGGGATATCCTGCCTTCCGGAATCCGGGTTGTGGAACCAGATACATTTCATACCGGCTGCTCTGGCAGCTCCTCCACCGTTAGTCGAATCCTCTACTACCAGACAGTCCTCCGGCTCCATTCCCAGTTTCTCTGCCGTTACAAGGAAAGTATCCGGTGCCGGTTTTGGATGCTCTACATAATCTCCACTCATGACCACTGTAAAATATTTCTCCATATCCAGAGACTTTAATGCATCTTTGATCGCATAAGCCGGAGAGGAAGACGCTACTGCAAGCAGATATCCTTCGTCTTTTAACTGCTTCAATGCTTCTTTGATTCCCGACATCTCCGGAAATCCTTCTGCCTCTGTAATCTGCGCTTTTTTCTCTTTCATGAGCGCATTCATCTTATCCACATCATCAAAAACCGGCCCATAATTCTCATTGATCAAATCCATGAAGAATCCACGAGTAGAACCGATACACGGAAGGTAGACCTCATAGTCAAGATCGATTCCGTTCTTCTCTTTTAAAATTTCCTTCCAGCAACGATAGTGTAATGGTTCTGTGTTGATCAGAACACCGTCCATATCAAAAATAACTGCTTTCATATCTTTTTAGCCTCGATTAAATGATTTAAATTTTCTTTTCATTCTTATTTTGAATGACGTTTTTAAAGATGTCAAGACAGAGAAGCTAAAAAGAATGTGCCTTGACACATTCTCGCGCCGAGCGCAGTCGCTTGCGACATTCTTCATCTTCGTGCGAGTGCGCATCTCCGGCACGCAGTGCCTTTTGTTTCATAGGAAGTTCCTTCGGAATTTCTTATGAAATAAAAAGAGAGCGACTGTACGATTCAAAAAACGCACAGGCACTCTCTTTGGTTTTTATGGATTTTTCTTAAGGTCTCTGTCCCATTCCACCTTCTAAGGTGATCGTCTCTCCGTTCATATATTTGAAATCCGGTGATGCAAGCTGTACGCATGCACGTCCGATTTCTTTTTCTACATCTCCGTAATGTCCAGCCGGCGGCATCTTTACATTTGCCTTAAATGCTTCCGGATAAGCTTTCTGAAAATTCTCAAGCTGTGCTGTCCATGCGAGCGGGCATACGATATTGACATTGATTCCGTCTGGTCCCCACTCTGTTGCAGCGACTCTGGAAAGTCCACGAATCCCTTCTTTTGCCGCTGCATATGCGCACTGCCCGTAATTTCCGAAAAGTCCGGCGCCTGAAGCAAAATTGATAACAGATCCCTTTGTCTCTTTCAGGTACGGATAGCATGCCTGCATATAATAGAATACCGCATATACGCCGGAATACATTGCCAGATTGAACTGGTCTGTTGTATGATCTGCGATCGTAACACCGGATGCGGATGCCTGTGCATTATTGATCAGGACATCAATTCTTCCGAATGTGTCGATTGCCTGCTTTACTACGTTCTGTACTGTTGCTTCATTATCAGCCCCCGCGCTGACATCAGCCTGTACAGGTAATACTTTGATACCATAGAGTCTCTCCAGTTCTTCTTTGGCATCTTCGAGTTTCTTTACATTACGTCCGGTAATTACCAGATTCGCTCCTTCTTTTGCGTAAGCTGTTGCGATTCCATATCCAATAGATCCACAGCTTCCATCACTTAATACGGCTCTTCCGCCGCCTGTGATAATTGCAGTCTTTCCTGTTAAAAATCCCATAATCAGTTTCTCCTTCCTGCTATCCTTCAACTAGCATACGATTATAATAGCAGAGTTCAGGTCGGAATTCAATACGGAATTGCGTCTATTTTCTGACAATATAGTTAATTTTTTAATTATCGCAAATACAGTTAGAATACAAAAACCTCATTAAATAAGGGTTGTTTATTATATAGATACCAGGGGCAAAAGGTCAGAAAGCCGATGCAAAACGCACGTAGCAATCTGGTATCAAAGGGGGCAAAATACCTTTTGACCCCAACATTTTATATATCTACAACATATACAATAGTGCATTGCAGATACATGCAGCAATATTGCTGCCACCTTTTCTGCCTCTTGCTACGATATATGGCGTGTCTTTCAGTGAAAGGATTAACTCTTTAGACTGGACGACATTTACGAATCCTACAGGAACTCCGATGACAAGTTCCGGGGTTAATTTGCCATCCTGGATCAGTTCATAGAGTCTTACAAGGGCTGTCGGGGCATTTCCGATGGCAAAGATGATTTTTTTATCAAGGGCGGCTGCTTTTTCCATGCTTGCCACGGCACGCGTGGTTCCGTTCTTTTTGGCAGTTTCTGCTACATCTTCATCGGACATGAAGCAAAGAACTTCGCCTCCGTATTCCGCAAGCTTCCGTTTGTTGATACCTGCTTTTCCCATCTGGGTATCGGTTACAATGACTGCACCATTCCGGATGGCATCCAGCGCTTTTTCTACTGCACCTTCTGAAAACATCAAGTTCTTGGCATAATCAAAATCTGCGCTTGTATGGATACAGCGTTTGACGATCGGTTCTGTTCCTGGGATCAGATGCGTATCTCCCAGTTCTTCTGTTATGATCTCAAAACTGCGTTTTTCTATTTCTGCAGGTTTTACATTTTCCAGTTCTATCTTCACTTGGTATCTCCTCCTTTGATCGTCACACCGATCCCGCATACTACCCGGTCTACCTGATCTGAATTTGCCGCAAGTACGGTACAGATCCTTCCGGTCAGTTCCCTGTATCTGCGCTCAAATGCGTCTATCGGAACCAGGCCATAGCCAATCTCCTGTGTCACAATTACAATATCCGGACACTTTTTTGTTAGTTTCGATGCGAAATCAATTGCTTCTTTTTCCGACCAGTTTTCTTTTTTTATCATGCTCTGGATATATTTTTCAAAATGAAAGACTCCTTCTGCCGCAAAAATATTATCTCCTTCACATAGTTCCCCATCCGTCCAATGAATGTATGGGTTCTGCTTTTTTGCATACGCAAGCTTCCCCTGGTATGCACCGCCGATTATCATTTTCATTTTTTTATGTCTTTCCTTTCAACCGGAATTCCGTACACAACTTCTGTCACCAGATCTGCCATCTCTCCCATCCGAAGATTTACGTTTCCGAGAAGCTTCAGATATTTTTCCATCTCCGGATTGTCTGTCATGCTGTCTGAAAACACTTCATTTGTAACAACTACCAGATCATCACTGACCTTCTGTAGCTTATGGATCCCTGCCAGAACGAACTCTTCTGCATTTTCACCTGCTCCTGACGGATCGTACATTTCATTTGCCACAAGATTGGACATACATTCCAGAAGAACACTTCCTGTCTCTTTTGTCTGCAGGACTTCCGCAGCTTTTTTAAGATCCGTATAGCATTCGATCGTTTCAAACCCTTTGCCTGCACGAAGTCTTCTGTGACGTGCAATTTTCTCTTCCGTTTCCTTCCCGAAAGGCATCATAGTTGCTATATAGTAGCGTTTTTTGTTTCTTTTTGAATAGCTGGCATACTCCATAAGCTTCTGCTCTGCATATTCGGATTTGCCACTTCCACTGCCACCTGTGATCAGATGAAACATTCTGCTGCATTTCCCTTCTCGATAATCTCATATATTTTCTTCATATCCATATTCTCACGAACTGCATTTGCAAGAATCTGATACTGCTTCTCTTTGTAAGCATGGTAGTCCATGGAGTGCATGGCTTCCTCGCCGTATCCTTTTTCTTTCAGAAGTGCCCCGATCAGTGCATCCGCTACTTCCCGGTCATCAAAAATCCCATGTACATAGCAACCGTACACATTCTTCTTCTGCGCTCCGTCCCACCGGCTCTCACCTGTCACCTGATCACAGATCTGTACCAGCATCTTATGATCTGCAGCATCTTTATCTGAAAAAATAGTTTCCCCCATATGGATCTCATATCCATCCAGCTTTGCACCGGACATTGCTTTTAAGATTCCGGTAACTTCTCCGAACTTTCCGGTAACACGGGTTCTTCTCTTGGTATTTTCAAATACAGTAACGGCAGGAAGCAGCCCCATCGCTTTTATGGTTCCACCACGTTCTACCCTTTCCGGATCACAGATCTCTTCTCCCAGCATCTGGTAACCGCCACAGATACCAAATACCGGTTTCCCTGATGAGGCATGGCGCAGCACTTTTCCTTCCAGTCCGCTCTGACGAAGCCACAACAGGTCTTCCATCGTATTTTTACTTCCCGGCAAAATTACCAGATCCGGATTCCCGAAATCTCCTGCCTTTGACACATACCGGAGAGAAACTTCTTCCCTGCATTCCAGTACTGCAAAATCTGTGAAATTGGAAATACGCGGCAGGCGGATCACTGCAATATCCAGAAGTGCCGCCTTTTCTTTCCGGTCAAACCTTTCTGACAGACTATCCTCATCATCAATATCCGCATAAATATATGGCATCACGCCACATACCGGTATCTTTGTCCGCTCCTCCAGCATCCTGATACCTGGCTCCAGAATTTTTACATCCCCACGGAACTTATTGATCACCGTACCTTTGATTCTTGCCCGCTCTTTTTCTTCCAGCAGCATAACCGTCCCGACGATCTGCGCAAACACACCACCACGGTCAATGTCTCCTACAAGAAGAACCGGTGCATCCACCAGCTCAGCAAGTCCCATGTTGACAATATCATTCTGCTTAAGGTTTATTTCTGCCGGACTTCCCGCGCCTTCTATGACAATCACATCATACTTTTCTTCCAGTTTATGATAAGCTTCTAAAATAGCCGGAATATATTCTTTCTTTTTACGGAAGTATTCCATCGCCGGCATGACTCCCGCAACTTCTCCGTTTACAATTACCTGACTTCCTACATCGGAGGTCGGTTTCAAAAGAATCGGGTTCATATAAACTTCCGGCTGGATCATGGCAGCTTCTGCCTGCATGACCTGTGCGCGTCCCATTTCCAGACCATCTGCCGTGATAAAAGAATTGAGTGCCATGTTCTGTGACTTAAATGGTGCAACCCTGATTCCATCTTCCTTTAAAACACGACAGAGCCCTCCCGCAAGAAGGCTCTTTCCGACATTTGACATGGTTCCCTGAATCATAATCGACTTTGCCATATTAAAATTCTCCCTGACCTGCATAGAGGATTTCTCCCAGCGCATCGATCAGCTTCTGGTTGTCTCCTCTCTGCCGCATACAAACACGATAATATCCTTCTCCGAGACCTTTGTAATTGCTGCAATCCCGAATCAGGATCTTCTGTTTTTTCAGTTTCTCATATAAATTTATACCGCTTCGCATCAGAATGAAATTGGCATCTGACGGATAATGGGTAATTCCCAGCTTGTTCAGTTCATTTTCCATCCAGATTCTTTCACGGTTCGTAAAATCACAGGTCCGTTTCACACGCATCCCCTCTTTTAAAGATGCCATGCCTGCCACCTGTGCCGGTATCGATACACTCCATGGCTGTCTGGACTGTTCCATCTTCTCCAGAAATTCCATATCCGAAGTAACGGCATACCCGATACGGATTCCCGGAATCGCGTGCATCTTAGTCAGTGAACGGAGGATAAATAAAGTTCTCCATCTCTTGGTATCTGCAAGAATGGATGCCGTAGCTGCATTTTCCGCAAAATCAATAAAACATTCATCCAGCACCATCCGGATTCCGTAAGTCTCACATCTGGCAAGAATCTTCCAGAGCATGCTCCGGTCGATCAGCTTTCCGGTCGGATTATCCGGTGAACATAAAAATACCATATCGATATCTTCATTCAGAAGATCCAGAAAATCTTCTTCCAGCTGAAACCCAGTCGCTTCTCTTTTCTTATAATAACAGATCTCGCACCCGGTCGCACGCAGTGCCTGTTCGTATTCCGCAAATGCAGGAACCGGTATCAGCGCCTTCCTTGGGCAGTCCGCAAGCACTGCCGTAAAAATCAGATCCGCCGCCCCATTTCCACAGATAATATGCTCAGCCGGAACTTCCAGTCTTTTCGCCAGAGCACTTTTCAGTTTCCTGCAACTGGCATCCGGATAATTTCCAATCTGGTCCATTGACTTTCTTGCCGCTTCCACTACAGCTCTTCCAGGTCCGAACGGATTCAGATTCACGGAAAAATCTGTCATTCCTTTGTGTGTATAAATATCTCCACCATGTACATATTCCATAACCTTTTATTCCCCTTACATCAGTATCATACAATATTTCAGTAATCCAAAGACAAGAAGTGTCAGAAGTGCTGCTCCGTCCATCAGATTTCCGGCTCTTAAAATATCTTTCGGCTCGATAGGACGCACATCATCTCCAATTGTCTCTTTCGGATATAATTTTCCAAAATAATAGGCATCTCCGGCAAGCTGCACCTGAAGTGCACCTGCACATACCGCTTCTGTCTGTGCGGAATTCGGGCTGGCATGCTTTCGCCTGTCTCTTTTCCAGACTGCCCACGCCCTTTTATAATCCATCCTGAAGATCCATGCACTTGCGATCATCAGAAGTGCTGATATCCTGGACGGAATATAATTCCATACATCATCCATTTTAGCCGCAAACCGACCAAAATGTAAATACTTTTCATTCTTATATCCTACCATAGAATCCATTGTATTAACAGCCTTATAAAAAAATCCAAGTGGTGCCCCACCGATCAACATAAAAATGAGCGGTGCAATCACTCCGTCTGATGTATTTTCGGCTACCGTTTCTACCGCTGCCTTTGTCACTCCGGCCTCAGAAAGATTTCCGGTATCCCGCCCTACGATCATCGATACCGCATGTCTTGCCCCCTCCAGATTGTGGTTTACGAGCTGTACATAAACCTTCCGGCTTTCATCTTTCAGGCACTTTCCGGCAAGAAGCTGATAACACCAGAAGGTTTCCAGTGCAAATCGAAGCCAGAAGCTGACCTTTCCTGCAAGATACAAAAGTCCCCACGGAATTCCAATGGATACCATAACCACACCAAACCACAGAATCCCCCCTGCGATTCTCTCTTTTCTTTCTTCATTTTTGCAAAATTCGCGCAGCCATTTTTCCAGCATCGAAATCCACTTTCCAATGATCCGCACCGGATGATAAAGCCATACCGGATCCCCGAAAACCGCATCCAATGCCATTCCTGCTATACATGCCATCAAAGAACTCATATTTCCTCAATCTCCTCAAACTGTCTGTTTCCCTGCTGCCATTTTTCTTCTTCAATTTGAAAATGAAAACCTTTTCCGTTTTTCACCTGCCAGTGGTAAAATTCTTTCTTTTCCGGATCAAACGCTTCCATCACCGACATGATCGTCCCCCCATGAACCACAAAGGCAATCTTCTTCCTTTTTCCCTTTATCATCTTTTCCATCATCTCTTCAAATCCGCAGACACATCGTTTCCGGAACTCCATCGGATCTTCTCCTCCCGGAAATGCCTTTGTACCTCCAGAATCAATCCAGCTCTGATACTTTGGATTCCCAGTCAGCTCCTGATAATTCTTCCCCTCAAAAAGCCCAAAATCGCATTCCCTCATCTTATCACAGACAACCTGCTCCGCTCCCGGGAAAAGAATCTCTGCCGTCTGCCTGCACCTCCTGAGCGGACTGACAATCACAAGCTCCGGCTCCCACTTCGCACGTCCATTTTTCTTCCCGTATCGTCCGTTTTCTTCTTTTTTCAGAGCATACTCCGGAACGCACTCTGTTTTTATTTCTTCATCCGTCACCCCTATATACCGTTTTTCCAAATTCCCTTCCGTCGCAAAATGCCGAATCAGTCTGACTTCCATCTTCTATATGTCTCCTCTTCCTTTTTCTGCTTTTTCATTGGATTCCCTGCACAATCAATCCCCCGACTAATAATGCCAGCTCACAAATCTGCAGAAAGTATCCCGCCAGATCCCCGGTAACGCCTCCAAACTGTTTCCTGCTCATCCGGTAATAATATCCAAATACTGCTCCTGCAATTATAAGAAGTACCACCATACCAACCGGCGAGCAGATATACAAATATCCTGCCACCAGGATCAGGTATACGATCATTGTGAACCTTACTGCCTTTTTCTGTGCTCCATCCTGGAAAGTCTTCACAAGACCACTTCCTCTTGCTGCCGGAAATGTCATTACAGCAAGCCCACTGAGAGCTCTTGAAATTACATATCCTGCTGCTACTACAGGAAGCATCTCCGTCCGGATTTCACTCCATACGCCAAGGCTTCCGGTAAAATAACAGCAGATTCCGATGACCGCAAAAGCACCGTTATGCGAATCTTTCAGGATTTCCAGTTTCTTTTCTTTATCTCCCCAGGATCCAAGTGCGTCCATCGTATCCATAAATCCATCCAGATGGATTCCTCCACTTACAAAAACTGGTATCAATGTCATGACCGCAGCAAACATCAATCTTCCACTGTGTACTTTTGAAAAAATATTTCCATCAAGAAACATTCCTGCCAGATAAATGATTGCTCCGGTCACAACACCGATCAGCGGAAAAAAACACATCGTATATTTCATATTTTCCTTGTTCCACTCAATGCGCGGCATCGGTATTTTGGAATACATAGAAAACGCAATGATCATCGGTTCTAAAAACTTCATCTTTCTTCCTTCCCATCCAGTACTTCATACTGCTCTACGTGAATATCATCAAAAGTTCCCATTTTGCGGTACACCTGAAGTCCCATCTCAAGAAGCGGCATCGCTGCCACTGCTCCTGTTCCTTCCCCCAGACACATACCACATGTGAGAAATGGTTTTTTTTCTAAAGCATCTAAAATCTTTCTTGACGCAGGTTCATCAGACAAATGGGATGGTAAAATATATCCTGCACATTCCGGAACCATCCGTACCGCCACAAGTGCAGCCACTGCAGAAATAAAGCCATCTATCAGCACCGGAATCCGGTAGATCGCCCCACCAAGATATACACCTGCAAGTCCTGCTATGTCAAGTCCTCCAACCTTGGAAAGTACATCGATCGCATCTGTCTTATCCGGCTGCATCCGCTCAACCGCTTCCCGGATGACCTGTACCTTCTTTCGCAGACCTTTTTTCGTCAGACCTGCCCCCTTTCCTGTCATGACCTTCGGATCCTCTCCGAGCAATACAGAGGCAACCGCACTGCTGGTCGTTGTATTTCCAATCCCCATTTCACCTGTCGCAAGAATTTCGTATCCCGCTTCGGCACACTTCTTTACCATCTGAATTCCAACTTCTATCGCCTCAACTGCCTCTTCTCTTGTCATCGCCGCTTCTTTTGCAAAATTGTGTGTGCCATACATCACTTTGTATTTTTTCTTTGTCACAGACGGCACATCTGTTGCCATCCCTACATCCACCGGGAAAAGATCTACCTTTGCCTCTTCTGCCATGATGCAGACGCTTGTCTCTCCTCTTGTAAAATTATCCGCCACGATTGCCGTTACTTCCTGACCGGTCTGTGTCACGCCTTCTTCTACCACACCGTTGTCCGCGCACATAATGATCAGCCCGCGCTTTCGCAGTTCAAAATCTGAAGTCCCCTTAATCCCGGCAATCTGGATCACCGCATCCTCCAGACTTCCCAGGCTAAACAGTGGCTTCCCTACCGTCATCCAGTGAGCCCGCGCCTCTTCCATTGCATTTTCATCAAGTGGTTTTATTTTCTCTTTCCATCTGGTCTCTTCCATCTGTAAGTCTAATCTCCTGTCTTTTCGATTTGTCTTTGTCAGCTTTTTACTTGCTTCTGTAGGTTCTACACGCTTCTACAAAGCGTTTGGCCACTTTGGGGTTGGAATAAAAGTATAAATGCGGAAATCCCGCAAACAAATTCCCCTTCATATGAACAGCCTGCCATTTTCTCACACCATCCGGCTTTACGGCAAGTGTATCCTCTCCGTTTTCCGTAGAATCCCAATAATGGAACTCATGCGCCCGGATCTTCTCTCCCTTTTTCATATACACTCCGTTCATTTCCGCAGTCAGCTCAATGTATCCGAATCTGGTAAGTCGCCCTTTTTTGATCCCTTTTCCCGGAAGTGCCCCCACCATCGGATAGTGCTTTCCATCTTCCCCTTCCAGCTCTTCTGTCAAATATAAAAATCCTCCACATTCCGCAATACATGGAATTCCATTTTCAATCTGCTTTCTTACATCTTTTCGCATAGCTCTGTTTTCTGCCAGATGTTTCGCACAAAGTTCCGGATATCCACCACCAAATAAAAGTCCGTCTAAATGTTCCGGAAGCCTTGTATCCTCCAAAGGACTAAACGGAATGATCTCACATCCAAGCTCTTTTAAAAGCTCCATATTATCCTTATAATAGAAACAAAAGGCCAAGTCACGCGCTACGCCGATACGCACTTTTCGTCCGGCCTCTTTCTGTCTTGCCTTCACCGGATGATACTCCATTTCTTTTGCTTCCCAGGCAATTTTCAGCACCGATTCCATATCAAGTGTCTCTGTCAGAATCTCTGCTGCCCGGTCAATCTGTTTTTTCAGGTTCCCTATTTCCTCCGGAAGCATCAGTCCCAGATGCCGACTCTCCAGATGAAAAGCATCCTCCTCCGGCACATAACCAACCACCTGAACCTGGAATCCCATTGTCTGCAATCCCTCTTCGATCATCTTCTTCATCTTCGGATACAGCATCGGGGAAATCCGGTTCAGAATGATTCCCCGGATATTACTGTCATTCCGGTATTCAATCATTCCCTTCAATACTGCCAGGATTGTCGATGCCATACCTCTTGCCGGAACAACCAGGATTACCGGAAGTCCCAGGGTTCTCGCAACGTCATAAGTACTTGCCTGATCCGAATCCAGACTGATCCCGTCATAGTACCCCATCACACCTTCTGTCACCACAAGCTCCGCGCCTTCCGCATGATGCATAAACCGCTCTTTCAAGCGCTCCCGGTCACAAAAATACAGATCCAGGTTCTCGGAATCAATTCCCAGCACCTCCCGGTGAAACATAGGATCAATATAATCCGGTCCGCATTTGCAGGCGCGTACCTTCTTTCCGGCATTTTTAAATGCTTTCATCATTGCCATTGTCACCGCTGTCTTTCCACTCCCACTGGCAGATGCCGCGATTACAATTCCGGGAATTTTCATTCTGTATCTCCTCCGTCTGAAATAATATAAATCGGATTTAACCCGGTCATCATGTGATATCTTCCAAGTTTCTTTGACTTTGCCACATTCAGTTGTATGATTTCCGGATCTGCAAGCAGTCCTTCCTCCATCGCCTCCATCGCTTCCTTCACGGTTTCCAGCGAAATTGCATTAATCACGATACGGACGTCCGGATTTTTTTTCTTTATGCACTGAATAATTTCTTTTAACTGTCCTGTACTGCCTCCGATAAAAGCATGGGTCGGCATTTCCAGTGCTTCCAGTGCTTCCGGTGCAACTCCTTCTATCACCTGAATCTGGTCTGTCCGGAATTTCTGCATATTCTTCCTGATCAGCTCTGCACCCTCCGGATTCTTCTCTATTGCATAAACGCGGAGATTCTCTCCCTGAAGAGCAGCCTCTATAGACACCGAACCGGTTCCGGCCCCCACATCATATATTACTGCATTCTTTGTAAGCTTCAATTTTGCAATGCTGACTGTCCGCACTTCCTCCTTCGTCATCGGAACACTTCCACGGATCAGCTCCTCATCTGCAAGATGAATTCCTGTTCTCTTTTCCGGCTTTGGATTCTCGATCAGAATAGTGGTAAGATCACCAAAATCTTCTGCCTGAAGCTCGTTTCCTTTTTTGATCACAATCTCTTCATCCGGATAAGACAAATGATTTCCAACCGAAACGGTTACTTGTTCCAGATGGTAATATTTCAGTTTTTCGCAGATCTCTTTTCCCGCACTTTTTCCAAGGATCAGAAATGTCTTTTCATGGTTTGCAACTGCATAGATAAAATTCTGACTTCTTCCATGCATGCTGATGATCTTCGCATCCTCCCAGCTCTTTCCGACCCTTGCCGCAAGATAGATTACCGAGGAAATTCCCGGAAAAATCTGCACTTCATATCCGTCTTTTTTCAGAATATCCGCCAGCTTTTTTGCCCCGCTGTAAAATCCGGTATCCCCGGAAAACAGCACCGTACATCTGGTCTTTTTCTCCTGCTCATCCAGGATCGCTCTGATCTTTTCCGGCAGATACTCTGCATAGCAGCATTTCTTTTTTTCCCGGAATCCTTCCAGCATCCGCATGGCTCCGATCAGCACATCACTTTCCGCAATGATCTTTCTGACCTCTTCCGTAAGCGTTCCTTTACTTCCCATCCCGATTCCGACAAGATTTACCCGGCATTTTCGGTTTTCCACAGTTATTCCTCCAATCGATAGCCTCTCGGTGTCACCATTTTCCCATCCACATTTCTCGTCTGGCTGTTGCCGATATAAACGGTTGTAAACATATCGACCTCCGTATCCTTCAGCTCAGAAAGTGTCAGAATATGTGCATCTTCGCCTTCACGTCCGATGTTCCGCACATAACCGCAGACTGTATCCGGGCTCTGGTACTCCAGAATATACTCGCATGCCTTTTTCAGGTAATCTGCCCGTTTCCGGCTGGACGGATTATACAGACAGATTACAAAATCCGCCATCGCAGCTCCGCGGATCCTCTTTTCAATCTTCTCCCACGGTGTCAGAAGATCACTCAGACTGATCACTGCAAAATCATGCATCAGAGGTGCACCAAGAACTGCCGCTCCGCCATTTGCCGCCGTGATTCCCGGCACGACCTCCAGCTCCACCTCCGGGTAGCCCTGTCCCATCTCATAGAGCAGACCTGCCATTCCGTAAATTCCGGCATCCCCACTGCATACCATAGCTACCGTTCTTCCTTTCATTGCCTCATCCATTGCCATCTCACAGCGGACCACTTCCTGCCGCATTGGTGTGGAAAGGTACTTTTTATCCGGAAATCTTTCCCGTATCAGTCCTGTATATACGGTATATCCGATAATAACCTCACTTTTTTCCAGTGCCGTGGACGCCTGGTATGTCATTTCTTTCTCAGCACCCGGTCCAAGACCGATTACATAGACTTTTCCAATTTTACACATTTCCTGCACCTTCTTTTCCTTTGCCCTGTCTGAACTCTGTTGTAAACTCCGGATGATACAAAAGTGACCGTTCATACTCTCCGCCAAGCACCTCACCAACCACGATCAGTGCTGTCTTTGTAATTCCATTCTCCTTTGCTGTCACCGCAAGATCCTTCACCTTACATCTGCACACCTTTTCATCCTCCCATGTTGCCTTGTAGACAATCGCAGCCGGAGTCTCCGGCTGATAACCGCCTTCGATCAGACGCTTTGACAATTCTTCCAGCATCCCGGTACTCAAAAAGATGACCATCGTTGCCTGGTGCGCAGCGAAACTTTCAATGGATTCTTTTTCCGGAACCGGTGTTCTTCCTGCCATCCGTGTGATCACCACAGACTGTGAAATCCCAGGAAGAGTATATTCTGCATTCAGTGCAGATGCCGCTCCGCAAAAGGAGCTGACTCCCGGGCACACTTTATAAGAAATATTCTCCTTTTCCAGCAAATCCATCTGCTCTTTGATCGCACCATACAGACACGGATCACCCGTATGCAGCCGGACAACTTTTTTTCCCTGCTTCTCTCCGGAAATCATCACTTCCGTCACTTCTTCCAGCGTCATCTTCGCACTGTTGTAGATCTGACAGTCCTTCTGACATACGGTAAGAAGCTCCGGATTTACCAGTGAACCGGCATACACCACTATATCTGCTTCCTCCAAAAGCTTCTGCCCCCGTACTGTGATCAAATCCACAGCACCGCTTCCTGCTCCAACAAAATGAATCATTTTTCTTTCTCCTTTGCTATTACAATTGAAAAATATCCCGCATCTTCCGGTATTTCTTCTGTGCGTTTGTAAATTTTTTCTCCATCCATTCCGCAGTTCATGACCATTTTCGCCTGCTGTCCTTCCTCTTTCAGAACAGCTTTGACCTGCGCCATCTTTTTCCCGGTCTTCATAAGAACCTTCGTCCCCGGAAGCTTCAACTTTTCTTCAATTCCATAGGACACCGGAAAAACATGCAGCTCCTGCCGGTTCTCCACAAGCGAGATCTCCAGCCTTGCTGCCGCAGCACAAAAAGACGGAATCCCGGAAAAGATCTCCCCCTGATATCCCATCTTTTTCAGTCTTTTATAAATATAAATTCCTGTCGAATACACGGTCGGATCTCCAATCGTCAGAAAAACCAGATTCTTTCCTTTCTCCAGAAGCTCTGACGCCTTTCTTGCACCCGCATCGTGTATCTCTTTCAATAGCTTTTTTTCCTTGATCATTGGCATGGGAAGATACAGCCGCAGCTTCTTTTTCGTCTCCGGCTCTGCCTCACACGCAATCCGATATGCCAGACATTCTTTTGCAAATGTCTCTTCTTCCCCCTCTTCCAGTTCCGGTTTCTTTAACTCCGGACTGCCAATTGGAAGTACCAATACCTGACACGCCTTAATCGCACGAATTGTCTTTATCGTCATCAGTTCCGGATCTCCCGGACCTACACCCGCAAGGTCAAATCTTCCTGCCATTTTTTGTCATACCTTTCTACCTATCCGATCTTTTCCCTCAGTTTGTCCACAAGAGATGTCTTCCCAAGAACCCCGAGTTCATCCGAAAACATCAGCGCCCCGACCTTCATCTTCTCGCCGGCACGCTTCGCCAAATGATACTCGATCTTCTCCATCACGGTCCGCATCGTCTCTTCCAAAAGTCCTCTTTCTTCCAGAATGTCCAATGCTTCCTTCGTCGTAAAACACTTCATCAGAGCACAGACTGTCTCACGGTCTGCCCCTGCCATTGCCGCATGGACGGCAAGCACTTCCATTCTTGCATCTGCCTGTCTGGAATGGGTATTCATTACACCTGCCGCGATCTTGACCAGCTTTCCGATATGTCCTACAAGCAGCAGTCCGTCCATCTTCAGCCGCACGCCGTCATCAATCGCATCCCCGATATAATTGCTGCATTTCACCGCAAGCTCCTGGTCATACCCAAGTGTCTGCCTTAAAAAATCATTTCCATAATTTCCCGGTGTCAGATAACAATACCGGTGACCTTCATCACGAAGCATCTTCATTTCCAGGAAAATAGTCTGCGTCAGTGCCTGTTCACTCATCGGTTCTACGATTCCTGATGTTCCGAGTACCGAAATCCCACCTTCGATCCCAAGTCTTGGATTAAACGTTTTCTTCGCGATCTCCACGCCCTGCGGAACATAGATCAGAACGTCCGCGCCACCATCCCAGTCATATTTCTCAATCTGGCTTTGCACCGCTTCCCGGATCATCTGCCGCGGAACCTTATTGATCGCCGCTTCCCCTGCTTCCTGCTCCAGCACCTTCCGGGTGAACCGCCCCACTCCGATCCCACCATCTAAGGTCATTCCTTTTTCCCTTTTTTTCGTGACCTTGGCGTAAACGAAGATCCCGTTCGTCACATCCGGGTCATCTCCGCTGTCCTTCTGAATGGCACAGCTGACAGATTCATTTTCTCTTTGGATCTTTTCTACTTCCAGATACAGTTCGATCCCTTTCGGCGTCATAAGAGATACCTGGCGGATTTCCTCCCCGGAAAAGAGCATTGCCGCTGCCGCCTTTGCTGCTGCCGCAGCACAGCTTCCTGTTGTATATCCACACCGCAGTTCTTTTTGATTTTTCCACACGACCTGCATCTTGTCCATTTCCATTTCATCTCCTTAGTATTCGATGCCTTTCCTTGCCCGGATTCCTTTTTCAAAAGGATGCCGTACCATCTTTACTTCCGAAATATAATCTGCCAGCTCCAGAACCTCATCTGACGGATCCCGTCCGGTCAGAACCACTTCCAGATTGTCCGGTCTGTCTTTTAAGAACTGCACCGCCTCTTTATTCGGGATCAGTCCATACCGGTATGCCGCCATAAATTCATCAATCACAAGCATATCATAATCCCCTGTACTGATTTTTCTCTGGATCGTATTCCACAGCCTGCCATACATCTCTCGGACTTCTTCCTGTTCCTTTTCGGAAAGTGTCTTAAAAAATCCATAGCTTTTTTCCAGATGAAGTACCTCGATCTCCGGGATCCGATCCAGGATCTTCAATTCTCCCGAAAATTCATTTTTTAAAAAACGGGCAAACAGAACCCGCATACCACTTCCAGCTGCGCGAACTGCAAGCCCCGTTGCCGCCGTCGTCTTTCCTTTTCCATCTCCACAGTAAATGTGCAAAAGTCTATTTTTCATATGATTCCAGCTTTCCCATTTCTTCTGCAAATACAAGCAGTTCTTTCATCTTCCGGTTGGTTGTCCCAATCACAATTCCTGCATTTATCACCTTTTTACACTGCCTGATCATCTGCTTTGCCCGTTCAAATGCACGGTCGCTTACCGGTTCAAATGGCTCTTCTTCGATTACGCTGACCGCCAGATGTTCTGCCAGATGATAGTCAATATCATTAGTATACAGGATTCCTGCCGAAAATGGAATCTTTGCTTTCTGAAGGTTCCGGTAAACAGGGATTCCACTGCCTCCGGAAGAGATCACAAATACTTCTGCCTCTCCCTCCGCCTTTGCAAGCTCCACACTTCCGAACACAGGATCAAAATGCCCGTTGTCGATCTCATAAAGTTTCTGGATAAAATCTTCTTTAAAAATCGCCTCCGGCTCTCCATAACCGAAAATTGTATCTCCTTTAACGCACAGGATCTTATCCGAGATCTTCTGCGCCAGATCGATCTCATGAAGTGACATAATGACCGTGATCTGCTTTTCTTTCGCCATATTTTTCAAAATAGTAAGCAACTCCAGCTTATAACGGATATCCAGAAAAGAAGTGGGTTCATCCAGGATCAGTAGCTCCGGTTCCTGGCAGATCGCTCTTGCCAGAAGGATCCGCTGTCTCTGCCCGTCACTGATCGCCTCAAAACTTTTTTCTGCGTATTCTGTTGCATGGACAATTTCCAGTGCTTCCTGTGTCTTTTTCTCATCTTCTCGCGTTAATATCCCGAGCCGTCCTGTATAAGGATACCGCCCTGCTGCTACGACCTCATAGCAGGTCATCAGCTCCGGCTTTGCCCGCTGTGTCAGTACCACTGCCATCTGCGTTGCAAGCTCTTTGTAAGATAAGTCTTTCAGATTCTTTTCACCGATCGTCACCTTACCTCCAATGAGCGTAAGCTGCTTGGTAATACTTTTTAAAATCGTAGATTTCCCGGAACCGTTTGGTCCGATCAGTGTCAATATCTCACCTTTTTTAATCTCTGTACAGATATCATGGATCAGTACATTTCCATGATATCCGACAGAAAGATCTTTCATCTGAAAATAGCTCTCACTCATATTTATTTCCCTTTTCTTCCTTTTATCATCATGAAAATTACGATCGGTGCACCAAAGATCGAAGTCACGGTACTGATATTCAGCTCCAGTGGTGCAAATGCCATACGCGCGATCAAATCACATCCCATACAGAACACCGCCCCGCCAAGGAATGTTGCCGGTATCACAACCAGCGGTTTTGCCGTCCCGAGAAGATGCTTGATCAGATACGGAACTGCGATTCCAACGAATGAGATCGGCCCTGCAAATGCGGTCACACATGCGGAAAATACACTGGAAAGCAGAATCAGAAGCACCCGGAACACACGGATATTGACCCCCATACTCTGCGCATACATTTCTCCCAGCTGATACGCTCCGATCGGCTTTGACAGGAAAAAGGTAAGGATCAGTGTGATTCCTACCATAAGCGCTGCTACCTTTACATTGCTCCAACTCATACCGGAAAAGCTTCCCTGTGACCAGCCATGCAGATTCACGATATCTGAATCCTCCGCAAAAGTCACTACAAAATCAGTTACTGCCGAGCAGATATAACCGATCATGATTCCGCCAACCAGAAGAGTTGCCATATTCCGGATTTTTCTTGCAAGAAGCAGGATAAATCCAATTGAAAGCATAGATCCGATAAATGCTGCAATGATCAGTATATAAGATGATACCAAAGTGTAATATTTTAAAAAGATGATCATCGCCAGAGCGACCATCATCTTTGCACCCGAAGAAATCCCCAGTACATACGGTCCTGCGATCGGGTTGGAAAAAAATGTCTGCAATAAAAATCCGGAAAGGGCAAGTGCCCCTCCCAGAATCCCCGCCATCAGGACACGCGGAAGACGGATTTTCCAGATAATATTCATCTGCACCTGTGTTCCTTTTTTCAGAAACAGGATCCGTAAAATCTCAGGAACCGAGATCTGTACATTTCCGGTATTGATGTTCAGCACTACGATCATGCAAAAAAATGCTGCCAGCACCGCAAAGACTCCCATATATCTTGTATTCCTTTTCCAGTTATTTTTCATTCCTGCCTGTCCCATTTTCTTCTCCGTTTTCTATTTTACATGGTATAAAAATGTCATCTTGCTTTCATCGCCGCCTGTCAGCATCAGATTCATATCCGTGATCAGTTCCCCAACGATATCGGTTGCCTGATACAGATATTTACCGGTACACCATACATTTCCTTCTTTGACTGCTTTGAAATCAGAAAAAAGTGCATCTTTTTCTTCCAGATCTTTTACACTGTTGATTGGATTATCGATACTTGAATTATAAATCAGATAATCTGCATCCGCCGCCTGTGCGTAAAACTCTTCCATTGTAAGTTTTACTGCTGAAGTATTACTGTCATCGCCAGTCAGATCATCGAATACATATCTTCCACCGGAAAGTTCGATCATTTTCGGAATATAATCATCACTTCTTCTTACTACCACCGTTCCGTCACTGCTTACATAGAAAAATGCAACTGTCTTCTCGGTATTCTTAAAATCTTTGAGCGCATCGACATTTTCCACCTGCTTTTCAAAAAATGCATCCGCTGCATCTTCTTTATTCAGCATTGCTGCATAAAGTTTGATCCATTCAGTTCTTCCTAGAGGATGCGATTCATAGCTGGACCGGTCGATCATCACCGGGATATCCAGAGATTCGATCATCTCCTGTACCTTCGGTGTGTGAAGGATCATGGTCGATTCGATGGCAAGATCACAGTCTTCGTCTACCAGCATCTCATAATCCGGTTCACTGTATTTCCCTGCAAATTTCATTTTCCCGTCATCCATCGCTTTGACTGCATTTTCAATATACCATCCGGAAGCCTGGGTACCTGTCATTGTGATATTATCCAGAGAATCGATCGCATTAAAAAGTGCCATTGCAGATGTCGCCGCAAGATAAATATGATCCAGCGGCTGCTGAAGGATCACGTAATCCTCCTCGGCTCCATCCGGCACATCCTGATTTTCCGGGACGACCAGAAATTTTGCATCGTCTTTGATATCGATCATCTTATAGCCGTCTTTGTAGTAATATACCTGAAAACCTTCGGCATATTCCAGATCCATCGCGGATTCATAAGTGAGTCCGTCAATCTCCGGACCTTTTTTTTCTTTGGCACTTTCTTTCGTACTGCTGCTTTCTGTTTTTTTTGTATCTGTTGTATTCTTTTTCGTCTGCCCGCATCCGGTCAGTGCTGCCGTCCCAAGCAGCACTGTACTCAAAAGAATGCACCCCAGACGCATCGTTCTCTTTTTCATTTTCTACCTCTGTATCCAAAAAAGAATCTACCTAGTTTTTTGCAGAAGAATCTGTACTGTCTGTCTGCGCGAAAATTGCCTCGTAAACCTTGCTCCACTCTGCTTTTGCATCATCCTTTTCCTCATCTGCTGACCGGTCAACGATCATCGGAACATCCAGAAGAACAAATTTTTCTGCCAGCTCTTCGTATCTCTTCTGCTGATCTTCTACCGACATTTTCTTCTCATTCTTTTCATCCGGAAGAATTTTATTGGAAAGGATTGCAAGATCACACTTACTCTTCATCAGTTTTTTATTTTCCGGTTTCTTATAGGTTCCTGCATAAATGATCTTCTTAGCTTTCATTGCTTTTGCAATGCCTTCTACCTTACAGTTCTTCTGTTTTACCCCTACTGATGTAATCTGGTCTGTTGCATTCAGCTTATCCAGGATTTCCAGTACTTCCTCCGAACCTACATATGCAGACTTCTTTGGCTTCTGGATCACGATCATTTCTTTATCCAGACCTGCCGGAATTTCTGCGTCTTCCGGGACGATCAGATAACGGACGATCTTTGCTTTGTAAAGCGCAAGCTGTTCTTCCTGTGCCGGTGTCAGTCCGGAATCTGTATCTTCTTTTGTATCCTTTGTCTTGGTCTCTTTTGTATCCTCATCTTTTCTCTGATCGATTTCTAAAAGAGTGATTCCCTGATCATAATGATAGATCTTGAAGTACTTAGCATGCTCTACCTTTGTCTCAGACTGATAAGAAAGTCCCATGATTTCCGGCGCTTTCTCATCCAGTGTATCTGCACTTAAATTGGTCTCCCCACTTACTGTAGTTCCGTCTGCTTTTGCTGCAGCACTTAGGTAAATGAAAATCGAATAGCTGATTTCATGCGCTGTTGACATCTTGGTTGTCATACCGATGATCGTATTGTTCTTGTTCAGTTCTACCGGAATGACAAATGTAGACGTACTTCCGGTTGCTGTCGGATAATAGGTATTTCCATTCGCTTTTACATAGCCATAAGAACTACTGCTAAATACAATGGTAGCATATGCCTGACCGCCTGTCACGGTAATCTTGGTACAACTGATACTGACCTTTCCGGTTCCACCTGACCAGGAAAATTTATCCGGTGTATAGACACCGTCTGCAAGTGTTGTTGCACTGTTTACACGGGCAGTTCCACCATTTAAATCTGCCTCGTATTTGGATTCTTTGTCCGGGGTCTGGTTTGTGCCTGTGCCTCCGGAAGTGGTGCCGGTTCCAAAGTTGGTGTTCTGGCTGGTGTTATTTCCCTGGTTGGTGTTGCCATTATTTCCAGTAGTTCCATTTGTGGAATTGCTATTGTTCAGATTCTTCATGCCTGCTGAGGCGAATGTCAAGGTACGGTCATACCATACTTGCTTTTTATGAGAAAATGCTGCCACTGAAATTCCTGTGTCTAATAAAGAAACCGGAATCGTATAGGTATACATACCATTTTTGTCCACAACATAAGGAATCCACTTGGACTTATCTGCAAGTGCTGCTTCTGCACTTGTTCCTACATACAGATAATCATATCCTGTACCACTGAGTGTAATTTTTGCAGTCATCTCTCCATTTTTTGATGTTAAGATGCAATCCGTAACTTTAAACATGGATGAACTTGAAGTTACGTTTACTTTATAAGAGCCATCACTTACCTGAACATATTTGGTCATTCCTTCTGTCTTGAATGTTAATGTACGATCAAACCATTTACCACCTTTTTTCCCATGTGCTGCAATCTGAATCCCAGTATTCATGCTTTCCACCGGCACTGTAAATACACATTTTCCTTCTACAATTTCTTTAGGCGCAATTAACTGATCTTTTGAAGCTTTTTCAGCATCCTTAGCGGTTCCCACGTATAAATAATCATATCCTGTTCCACTAAGTGTAATATCTGCCTGCATCTTGCCACAAACAGATGTCAACACGCAATTTACTACACGAAACATTCCACTAGCTGAAGCTGCATCAACATCTACTACATACTTTCCAGTATTCAGTACGTTCTTGTCCTCATTTTCCGGTTTCTGGTTTTCGCCACTTCCGGTACCCGGTTTGCTCTCTCCTAAATTGCCCCCCTGCTCAGGATTTTCTGTGTCGTCTTTTTTATTTTCTGCTGACGATGAAATATGAAGCGTGTAATCTCCGTCTTCTTTCTTACTCACCCAACCTTTCTTTTGGCTATGCGGTACAAAGGCAACATCCGTTCCATCTGCTGACAGTGGAAGTTCAAATGAAAATAAATACCCGTTGCCTGTTCCTGTTCCAACTATCGCCTTTTCTTCTTTCCGTTCAACTGTATCAGCTTTACTTCCAATATAAATTTTATTGTAAGTTGTATTCTCTGTTTCTATCGAAACTTTCAGGTGATCATTTTCTTTTACAACAGAAGACGATCCAACCTTAAACATTGCAAAATCACTGATAACATTTTTCTCTTCCTGCGTATTCACTTCTCCAGCATTTTGCGCCGTTTCTTCCGACTTAACCTTCTGCTCCTCTGCAGCTTTCTCTTCGCTCTTTCCGTCTTCGCCCGCTTCTTTCTTCTCTGCCTCAGTTACATTCCCTGTTTCCGCATTTTCTTCTGCTTTCGGCTCTTCCTGACTCTTCTGCTTCTCGTCCGTTCCCTGTCCGGCAGTCGTTTCTTCTTCCTGTTCAGTCACTTCTTCATCCGGCTGACCTGCTGCGTCTGCCGCACCGATTTTTCCGTCTGTTACTTCTACGGTCTGCTGACCTGATTCTGTATTTTCTACTCCTGCCACTGCACTGTCCTCAGCGTAAGCATAAGAAACCGGTGTAACCGACATTGCAACTGCCATGAAAAGTGCAAGAAATTGTTTTGAATTCCTCTTCATAATCCAACTATTCCTCCTGATGTCCTGATCTTTTGTCGCTCGACAGCTCGATGATGTACATTCGCCAAATTCAGTTTCTCGTGCAAGCATAAATCTGCACTTGGCTCATCGTATGCAAAAAAAATCTGCTTCCTTTTTCCTGAAAGCAGACTTCACCTACACCCTCTGCCATCGGAACTCTTTTCCGTATATATGGCAGCACAAAAATCTTGCTTTCATACTCAGTATGAAGCAAGATATCATTTCTTTGTGTATGTAAACGCGCTTTCATCGGAAGCAATTTACTCTCTTTCAGCAGGTCTCCTGGCTTATGGATCTTAACAAAGCTGCACCTTCTCACATTTTTTATGCAATGGCTTGCCGCCGCTTTGCTCCTCATTTACAGTGACCGGATCGCTCAGGACTTTCACCTGATTCCCTTTTAAGCCGACCAGAAATTCTTCTGCCTAGCACTGAAAAAGTTTCTTTATTTATTCTTACTCACTATAACAGATATATTTCTTCTTGACAAGAGTCATCTTTCCTGGTTTATTTCCCTATTTTTTCCAAACTCTCCATTAAAAATCCCGGAAGTTTTTGTTCCAAAATCGACACCTTAATGACTATATGTTTATCATAATTTCATGACCTACTTCATTTATATATAGAAAGCGAAGGGGATCGAAATGAGAAAAAAGTGCCAGTGAATGTATGGAAATACTCTGAAATAAGACAATGCAGCCGCCAGATCGACGACTGCATTGTCTTATACTCTTTTTCGTACAATTTTATTTTTTCGCTGCCTCAAAATTACGATGAAGTAATTCGTGGGTCTTTCCTTTCAGAAGTTCATCATATAATGACAGGATCAGCGGATTCTCATTCGACTTCTTAATCTGCGTATTGATATCGGTATCATACAGACCTTTGCTTCTGGCTATCCTGCTTCTCGGACCTGCCGGGACTGGCTGTCCGCCACCCATGATACATCCGCGCCTGCATGCCATAACCTCAACAAAGTCGTAATGTACCTCGCCCTTCTGGATCTTCTTCATCAGCGCATCTGCATTTCCAAGTCCACTGACAACAGCTGCATGGATAGTACGTCCGTTGTAATCAAACTCTACTTCTTTCAGTCCTTCTTCTCCACGAACTCCACTGAATTTGATCTTATCCATTTCCACACGGTTATGTCCTTCACGAAGGCGCCTGAGTACGGCTTCTGTCACACCACCGGTTACTCCGAAGATCACACCTGCACCAGATCCGATACCAAACGGCATATCGGATGCTTCTATCTCCAGATTTTCAAAGCGGATACCGGATTTCCGGATCATTGTAATCAACTCTGTTGTAGTCAGTACATAATCAATATCCTGTTTTCCATTCGTGGAAGATTCCGGTCTTAAAATCTCTTCTTTCTTTGCAGTACACGGCATGATCGATACAGAAACGATTCTCTTTCCACCATTCTTTTCCGGATCCTTATAGTATTCACGGATCACAGCACCAAACATCTGCTGCGGTGAACGGCAGGTTGACAGATTTTTTGCCAGATCCGGATAACGGTTCTCACAGAATTTTACCCATGCCGGACAGCAGGATGTAAATAATGGGAGATTTTCTCCGGATGCAAGTCGTTCAAGAAGCTCTTCAGATTCCTCGATCACCGTAAGGTCTGCACCATAAGAAGTATCATAAACTTCATCAAATCCAAGGCGGTGCAACACATTGACGAGTTTTCCCATCACATTTTCCCCTCTTGGAAGGCCGAACTGATCGCCGACTGCGACCCGGACTGCCGGTGCGATCTGTGCGATCACCTTTGTATTCTTATCTGCAAGAAGATCCCAGATCACTTCGATATTGGTATTGATACTGATCGCACCTGTAGGACAGACAACCCTGCACTGTCCACAGTTTACGCAGTCTGTCTCTGCAATCTTTTTGTTAAATGCCGGTGTTACCAGAGCCTTTGTTCCCCGGTATGCAAAATCAATCGCATTAACAGACTGTACATTGTCGCACATACGGACACAGTCACCACAGAGAATACATTTATTCGGGTCACGCACGATTGACGGTGAACTGAAATCCAGTGGATACTGTTCTTTTGTATTTTCAAATCGGACGGTTGTGACGCCCATACGGTGTGCCAGCGCCTGAAGCTGACATTCTCCACTCTTGATACAGGTTGTACAGTCTCTGCAATGTGCAGCAAGTAAAAGCTCCAGAATCATCTTACGATATTTCATAAGACGCGGAGTATTCGTGTAAATGACCATCCCATCTCTTGGCGGTTCTGAACAGGATGCAAACGTCTTTCCTCTCTCATCTTCTACGGTACACAAACGACAAGCTCCATACACAGACAGTTCTGAATGGTAGCAGAGTGTCGGTATATCTATATCTGCATTACGGATGACAGAAAGTACATTCGGCTCATCTGTAAACTCTACCTTCCTTCCATCTATTGTCATATATCCCATGACTCATTCCTCCTATTTCTCGATATGAATTGCTTTAAACGGACACTGTTCCATGCAGGCTCCGCACTTGATACATTTCTCCTGATTGATATGATAAGGAGATTTCAGCACGCCTTCAATTGCACCTGCCGGACAGTTTCTTGCACACTTCGAGCAGCCCTTGCATATCTCCGGATCGATCTGGAATTTACGCAGATTTGAACAGACACCTGTCCGGCAGCGTTTCTCGTTGATATGTTCCAGATATTCCTCTTCAAATGCATTCATGGTACTGATAACCGGTTTCGGTGCGCTCTTTCCAAGTCCGCAAAGCGCCGTACTCTCAATCATATCTGCCAGTTCACGAAGCTCGTCCATATCGGATGGTTTTCCGTTTCCTGCTACAATACGCTCCAGGATTTCAAGCATTCTCTTTGTACCTTCACGGCAAGGAACACATTTTCCACAGCTTTCTCTCTGTGTAAAACTCATGAAAAATCTGGCAACCTCTACCATACAGGTATCCTCGTCCATGATAACCAGACCGCCCGAACCGATCATTGCCCCGATCTTCGCCAGTGAATCAAAGTCCATCTTACTGTCCAGCTGATCCTCGGTCAGACATCCACCGGACGGACCACCGATCTGTACTGCTTTGAATTTCTTGTCATTCTGGATTCCACCGCCGATGTCATAAATAACTTCGCGCAATGTAATTCCCATTGGTACTTCGATCAGTCCTGTATTTCTTACATTACCGGTCAGTGCAAATGCTTTCGTTCCGGGACTCTCTGGTGTACCGATTCCTTTGAACCAGTCTGCACCATTTGTTACGATCATCGGAACATTGGCATAGGTTTCTACGTTATTAAGAACAGTTGGTCTTGCCCATAATCCCTGCTCTACTGTACGTGGCGGTTTTACTCTCGGCATTCCACGTTTTCCTTCAATGGATGCCGTCAGTGCGCTGCCTTCTCCACAGACGAATGCACCTGCACCACGGTTGATATGTAAATGGAAACTGAAATTGGTTCCAAGAATGTTGTCTCCTAAAAGTCCGATTGCCTCTGCCTGGCTGATCGCTGTCTTCAGTCTTTCAATCGCAAGCGGATATTCTGCACGTACATAGATATAGCCTTCCTGTGCCTGTACTGCATATGCTGCGATCATCATGCCCTCGATCATACGGTGCGGATCACCTTCCATGATACTTCGGTCCATAAATGCACCCGGATCACCTTCATCACCATTGCAGACCACATAGCGGATCTTTTCTTTCTGGGAAGCAACCTGCTGCCACTTTCTGCCGGTGCGGAATCCGGCACCTCCACGTCCACGCAGATTCGAATCATAGATTGTCTGGATCACTGCTTCCGGTGTCATCTCAAAGAGTGCCTTTTCGATTCCGGCATAAGCACCGACTGCAAGTGCACCCCCAATATGCTCTGCGTCGATATGTCCGCAATTCTTCAGTACCAGTCTGGTCTGCTTTGCGTAGAACGGAATCTCTTCCTGTGACGGATAGGTCACTCCATCCATCTTGTAGAGAAGTCGCTCTACCGGTCTGCCACCCAGGATTGTTTCGTTATAAATCTCTTCGCAGTCTTCCAGTTTTACTTTAATATATAAATAATTATATGGCTCAATTCTTACCAGAGGTCCCATCTCGCAGAAGCCATGACATCCACTCTTCATAACCTTTGTATGTGCGATTTCTTCCCCGATCTTTACTTCTACCCCTGTATGATCTTTTGTCAGTTCTTTTAACTTTTCATAAATCTTGCCTGATCCACTTGCCAGACATCCGGTTCCCCCGCAAACCAGTACTCTGCAGTCAGCCGATTGTTTTTTCTGACATTCAATACGATATTCCTTCAGTTCCGTTCTGTTTTCAATTTTCATTTTCTTCACCTCTCAGTTCTTCAAGAAGTTTGATTACCTTCTCCGGTGACATCTTCGGATGTACTTCATCATTAACTGTGATCGCAGGTGCAAGTCCACAGGCTCCAAGACAGGATACAGTCTCTACTGTAAAAAGCATATCGTCTGATGTATGCTTGTGCTCATTTAACCCCAGCTCTTTATACAGCGCTTCCAGGATCGGAATGGATTTACGCACATGACAGGCTGTTCCGTCACAGACCTTGATCACATACTTTCCTTTCGGTTCAAATGAAAAATTCTCATAAAAGCTTGCCACACTGTACGCTTTTGCCTCTGTAATCCCGATCTGTTTTGCTACATAGGTAAGCAGTTCCGGTGGAAGATAACGGTATTCCTCCTGAATATCCTGAATGATCGGTATCAATGAGCGTTCCTCCCTTGTATGCATGGCAATGATCTCATCCGTTTTCTGATAATAAGATGCATCTAACATTCCATTTCCTCCTTCGTCATATTGTACATTTCCTTCTTATTATTCTATCATTTTTATGACATTATAACATATATCTATAGTTTTCGTTTATACATTTCATATATGATAGCTATATATTTTCCAATATATAATAATACAAGAATCAAAAGTATTAGTATTTATGAATAGACGGATAAATGTGTACCCAGCTCATAAAATACACAAAAAGAGCAGAATGGATATATCTTGGTCCGATATATCATTCTGCTCTCATTTACATCATTTCACGGATTGTTTCTTTTAAATGCTCAATAAATTCTCTTTCGTACAATTTTTTCTGATAACCCTTTTTGTAGATCAGCACATCCCGGATCATCTGTCCGGAAAATCCGGCATGCTTCTGCACCAGATTGTAGTTTTTCCTTAATTTTTCCGGTACTGGCGATACCCACATATAACTGTTTTTTACTTCCCGCAAAATATCAAACTGGCTTCCCCTTTCAAAAATATAAATTTTATTATGTGGATGAAGCGACTCTCCATTCTCACTCAGCTCGGTGTATTCTCCGGTCGGAAGTTTCCAGTCCCCATGCAGGATTTCCACACCATCTTCCAGTTCTTCTCTTGTCTTTAACTCCCTCTTTGCAAGATCTCCATCCGCAGAAGTTAAGATCATATACGGAAGCTCTGCCAGAAGTTCTGCATCCAGCCCTTTCAGATCAAGAAGCGACTGAAAATAAGGTTCATTCTCGCACAGATACCGGATGATTCCCATGGAATACCCGTTCTGCAACACATTTTCAATGGCATGCATAGAACTGTTTTCCTGAAATTCTGCTTTGATCGCCGTTTCCTTGCTCTGCATTCCGATAAACTCTGCAAATGCACTGGAAATGTAACTTGCCCTCGGAACAGTAATCTTAAATGAGAGATTTTCTTTCCCCAGATCACTGCAGTCCCTTTTCATTTCCTCTATTTCGTAAATGATCCTTTTGGCATACTCCAGAAATTTCTGTCCTTCTCTTGTCGCCTTAACTCCCTTTGACGACCGCTCAAAGATAGAAATTCCAAATTCCCGCTCCAGATGCTTGATCGCTTTACTAAGATTTGGCTGCGCCACATAAAGTTCCTTCGCCGCCTTTGAGATTGATCCACTCTTATCGATTTCAACTACATAATGCAAATCTGTCAGATTCATCTTCCCCATCTGCCTTTCTGATCTCTGACTTTATCTCCCCATAACTATTTTCTGAACTTTTATTACAGATTCTTTTCCAGCCATTTACAGACTTCTGAAAATGTTCTCCCTGTTTCTTTTGGTCTTCCTACCGCAACAAGAACTGCCCCTGTTTCCTTTGCTGCCTGTACCTTTTCTCCAAAGCCTCCGGCTTTTCCCGATTCTTTGGTCACAAAATATTTTGCGCCTGTCTGATGGATCGTAGCCACGTTCATCTCCTTTGAAAATGGTCCCTGCATTGCAATGAGATGCTTTCCTTCAAAGCCAAGCGCGACCGACTCCATAACCGCCTGCTCCGTAGAGAGGACTCGCGCAAAGCAGCGCTCTTTATACTCCGTAAGCTTTGTATATTTTATCAGTTCCTTGCTTCCGGTGGTAATCAGGATCTTTCCTTCTGTATTTTGCAGATATTCCACCGCATCTTCAACCGACTGCGCCCAGATCACCCTATCCGCTTCATCCGGCACTGCTTCCATCTTCTCCCGCAGGCAACGCAGATACTGCACACCGGAGATTTCGCAGGCCCTCCTTATCTCCCCAGTCACAAGCTGTGCGAATGGATGAGTTGCATCGATCACCAGATCGATCTGCTTTTCCTTTATCATCTCTGCCATCTGCTTCTGATCCATACGCCCAAAAAAGACTTCCGCATTCTCATGCTCTCCGGTACATTCTTTTCCATATTCGGTTGCGGCACTGACATAAACTTTTACATTTCTTCCATCTAGAAATTCCGTAATCCGCCTTCCCTCCGTTGTCCCTGAAAATATTAAAATCTGCTTCATATTCTGATCCTTACCTTCTTTTCTGCCACTGCTATTGTCACCCGATTCATGCACTGCTTCGGCATCAGAAGCCTGCCATCCTCTCCGGCTGCAAGGATCGCCGCCCGCTCACAGACATTGTCCACACCCGTGACCTTCCTGACAAACTCCGAATGGGAGCTGACACATTTAACTTTTCCCAACTCTTCTGCTGAAAACGTGTAAAATGGAAGCTTCCACTTTGCCGCATAAGAAAGTAATCCCTCTTCTTCTTTTTTCAAATCAATACTGTCGATCTCAATGACTTCCTTTTCTGTAAATCCAAGGATCTTTTTTGCCTCATTGACCGCGCTTTGGATTTCTTCTTCGGAAATCCCTTTGCGACATCCGATTCCCAGCACCAGGTTCTTCGGCGGAAGATCCAGAATCGTCTCTTCTTCCCGCCTTTCACCACTTCTTCCTGCAATCCGGATTCCATATGGATAGTTTCTGAGAAACTCTTCTGTTTCACATAGCTTTAATTCCTCCGGAAACTTTCCTTCTACTGGAAATACACTGTAAAGTCCAATCTTATTCCCATCCAGAACCACAGCTGAAATCTCCTTTGCCTTTTTCCGGTCTGTCAGTACCAGACCATTGCTTTTTGCAAATACATCTACTGCAAACTTTTGTTCTACATCCGTTGCTGTAGTAAGTACTGCCTGCGCATTTATTTTCTCCGCGATTTCCTTTGCAAGCTCTACAGCTCCGCCCACATGTCCCGACAGGAGCGGAATCACATAGCTTCCTTTTTCATCCATCACCAGAACCGGCGAATCGGTAAATTTGTCTTTCACATGAGGGGCGATCATCCGCACTGCGATTCCTGCCGCCCCGATAAAAAACAAAGCCTTCTCTCCCCAGAGGCTGCCTATCCAGCTTTTCTTATCTTCCGGAAAAGCATGAAATCCGTATAATCTGCAAAACCGTGTCAAAGTATACACTTTGACACGGTATCCGCTTTGTATGAAATTCTCTCTGACTTTACAGGCCATCTGACAGCCTGCATCTGTAAAACTCAAGATTACAATTTCCATAAACTTTAGTATTTCTCCATCTGCTCCACGTTCAGTACAAAAATCGTACTTCCGCCTACCTGCACATTGATCGGAACGGACGGTGCTGCGCTCATGCTGCTCTGTCCTGAGATCAATGCCGGGTTTGCATAAGTGATCGTCTTTCTTTCGCCAGAATTCTTCTTGATGATCTTCAGTGCCTCTGCTACCTTCTCATCATCCACTACAACCATGATCGTGGTGCTCTTTTTCTTCAGAAATCCACCGGTTGTAGCCAGCTTTGTTACCATGTATCCGGCAATATTCAGTTCCTCTATCGTCTCCAGTTCATCATCCTTATGCAGGATCGCCATAATCATCTTCATACAAAAACCCTCCTGTCTTATCTGGCTTTTGATGCCAGATCCCTTTTTCTTTTATTTTACCGCATTTACCTGGAAAGGTAAACGAAAATGTTGCATTTTAAAAGATTAATATAAACTTAATATAAATTTTTGATTATCTTTTCATATCTTCTTAAATGTCCGCAAAGCCTTATTTTATCAGCTTTACGGGCATTTCTCTTTTCGGCTGATACTTCCAAACAGCTACGTTTCATCACGTTTTCTCACGGTCAATCGTGGTAAATATCGTGGTAAAACTTTAAGCTATCATGCTTCTTAATTCTGCCTTGACGTTCTCTATGGACGCATGGGCGTACAGGTTCAGCGTGATACTGATGTTTGCATGTCCCATGATATACTGTAAACTCTTAGGGTTCATGTTCCTGTTCGCAAGTCTGGTACAGAACGTATGACGCAGGATATGGGGCGTTATCTTTGGTAAGCTGTCCTCATGGCTCTTGTTATATTTCTTTCTCAGATTAGCGAAAGTAGAAGTATAATAGGCATTCGTCATAGGAAAGCCTTTCCCGTTCAGAAAGAGGAAACCACTGTACCCGTCTATCTCTGTCGGCTCTGCCTTTGCCTTGTTTGCCATGACACGCTCAAATGCCTGTTTCACTTCCTCACTCATGGGAACATCACGCACACCGCTTTTTGTCTTTGGTGTTTCGATATAATAGCCCGTTTCCTTGCTGGATAATAGCTGGTGGTCTACATGGATAACGCCGTTTTCAAAGTCTATATCCTGCCTTGTCAGTCCGCACAGTTCCGAGATACGAAGCCCTGTCTTTAACAGTATTACGATTGCGTCATAATACTTTTTATATACCCTGTCCCTGCTGGCAAAGGACAAGAGCCTTTCTTCCTGTTCCTCGGTCAATGCCTGCCGTGGTGTCCTGTCGTCCTCTATGACCTCATTCAGCTTGAAATCAAAGGGGTTCTTCCTCACGAGGTCGTCCGCTATGGCAATGCGGAATGACGCATTTAACGAGCGTTTATAATTGCTTATGGTCTGATAAGCATAGCCCTTGTCTTTCATGCGTAACGCCCATTCCTTAGCGTCTGAAAGGCGTATGCTGTCAATGCTCCTAGCCCCCAGTATATCGCCCTCTAATGTCCGCATGAGCTTTTTCCTGCCCTGTCTTGTGCTTTCCTTTACGTTGGCTCTCTGGGCGTTCTGTTTGGCGTATAGCTGGCACAGCGTCATTTTTCCGCCTGTTGTGTCGATACCGTCCTGTAAATCCCTTTGTATCTCCGTTTCTAATTCCCTTAGGGATTTCCCGTCCCTCTTGCCTTTAGGTACGAGGTCTGTCGGCACAAGTTTCCATGAATAGGCATACCTTGTCTTTCCTGCCTTGTCCACATATTTGTATAAGTATCTTCCGTCTGCTCGCTGGCTCTCTCCTGTCTTTAAGAGGCGACCTTTACTGTCCCGTCTTTTTTCCGACATTTCTTATCTGCTCCTTTCGTAAGAAAGAGCCTTGATATGACTTACTGAAATAATATCACATACAAGGCTCTTTTGCATTAGATTGCGTCTGTTTTATCCATAAATTTCTCAAACTGTTTTTTCTTAATCAAGATACGGTTGCCGTTCATCACATACCAGTCGCCGTGTCGGTTTTCTTCTACCAATCGGCGTAGCTTGTTCTGTCCGATTGTGAAGTATCTTGACGCTTCCTCAATGGTAAGGGTGTATTTTTCCCATACAGGAATATCAATCTTTTCGTTCATCATGCCACCCCCCTACCTGTTCTTTGTGTCATACTGGACGTAGGGTATCAATTCTGTCCTGTCTATCCGCTGTAAATGGGCGGTCAGCTTGCTGGAAAGGGAAGTGCTGTACCTTGCCTTATCTACCATATCCCCGACACGTTCCAGCCCACCTAAAGCGTCATGGGATTCGAGGAAGTAAAAGCCTTTGACAGCGGATATGACACCACCCTCTGTAAGCCACTGTTGCGTTTCTTCAAGGGAATTATGCGGTGTGGGTACATGGAGTTTTAAAAGTTCCACAGCCCCTAAAAAGCGTTGCCAGAAACGGCACGTTTTCCACCTGCTCTTGTTGCTCTCATTCCTGTTTGCTACGACAAAACGCAGGTTGTCCGCCAGCAGTCCGAAAGCCAGTTCCCCAATCTCCAGCGGTCTTGCCTGAAATGCCATAGCAAAGGCATGAGCCTTTTCATCACGCAGTTGCATTTCCGTCCGTTTCCAACTCCCGACTTCATCAAGCGTCCTGTTGTATTTGCCGCACACTTCCTTGTCCTTGTCATAAAAGCGGTAGGAAAGCCCCGATTTTCCAGCCCCGATATAGACGGTCTTTGCGGTGTCAAAATCATCAAACTTGCTCTCGTCAAAATGGTAGCCCTCACTGTTGGCGATAAATTCCTCTTTTTCACATTTCTTCTTTATCTGCTCTATGGTAAAGAACGGCGTTTCGTTCCTGTCGTCAATGGCAACGTCCAGCCTTGTGAAATGGTAGTTTCCAGCCCCATATCTCCTTTCACAGCGTCCGAACATATCCCCAAAGGTCAAGCCGTTGTTATCGAGGATACGGAAAATATCATCACACCCCCTGCCTGTCATCACGAGATAACAGCCCAGCCCTTGTGGGTTGTCCTCTGTCTTTTTTGCGTCGCCCGATACATAAATATCTCCGATTTCCCAACGCGCCTGATACGTCTTAAATTTGACCGTTGCAGGATAGACATTAAAAATATCGGTCGGCAAGCATAAAATGTGCCGTATCACATCTTCTGCCGTTGCCGTATCAAAGACAATGCTGATGTAATCAATCTTGACGGATAAATTTTCATGTGTTGCGATAGTGCATTACTCCTTTCGTACTCCCCGTTTTTTTGCGGGGTAAAAATCGTGTTTTGTCCTTTATTTATCACAGTTTCTAGGTACTATGACATGTATGCGCAGGGCGGTGTTACATATACGCCCTGTACGGAACGCCTACGGCGTTCCTTTTCTTCCTGCACCAGCCCCGTTCTTAACGCTCACGAGCCTTTGGGAGGCTCGTGGCTAAACGGGGCAGGCACAGGAAGAAACACCGTTTTCGGTCGGATAGTCCATGCCTATTCATGCTATCAAAGCGAAAATAACTCTTTTCTATGCCTACTCAAGCGTGTGATTGACCTCATTGTGCTTAATCACTATATCCTCCATGATAATAACGCCGTTAGAATTACTTGTCAAGAACTTTTTCTTGACTTTTTCGGCTATAATAAGTATGATAGGCTTATAAAGGAACGAAAAAGCCGGGAAAGGAAAAGATATAAGAAGTTATGGAGCATGACACAAAGAAAATAAATTTTTTAGGGGAGAACATACAGACCATAAGAAAACACAGGAAAATGAAACAGCAGGAGCTTGCGGACGCCATCGGTATCAATATGCAGAGCCTTTCTAAGATTGAACGAGGGGTAAACTATCCCACCTTTGACACGCTGGAAAAGATAATGGACGTACTGGAAGTAACACCGAATGAATTGTTGTCGGGAGAATGGAAGTTTGTCCAACAGGCGGAAAAAGAGGTATGCAAGTTTTTACGGACGGAAGAACGCCTAAATGCAGAACTGAAACACGGACACTATGATAACTTCTTTGACAGTGAAGAAGAATGGCTAGAGTATGAGTTGGAGCAGTTGCGGAAATACATCACAGACTATATCAAGGGAGAGGACATACAAGCGTCCGACCTTTACCCTATCAAAACATTTATCCAGCACTTGAAATTTCAGAAAGTATTAGACCGTTATGATGATTTATACAGCATGGATATGTTCGGGGAAAGCACAGACGGACACAAGTACGGTACACCTTATCAGGTTGTAAAGAGGATAAATCCCAACTCAAAAGAAGATATGGAGCTGTTGCGGGAAGTCTTAAAGGACAGCCATTTTGACAACGGGGACGAGTAGCCTTTTTCCTCTTGCAAAAAGATACAGCAAACAAAAAGCCCAGATCAAGAGTGCAAGCACCACTTCTAAAGAAGTGGCAGGCTCTTGACAGGGCTTTTTCTTTTCTGTTTATGGCAGACAAGAGAAAAAAGGATAGCTATATTGTATAGTTTCTCTAATAATTTTAGAGCAATGAATTTATCACAGGTACTTCGTCTTTTCATTGTAAAAGTACAATCGTGGAAAGCACTAATATTGGCACTTTGATTTTGTGCATTATGCACAAAATATGATAGCAACAAAGAGGTCATATATAAAATAGAAACAAAAATAACTTGACATTTAATGAAATATATGTTATGTTGAGGTTAGTAAAAACAGTACGTGACATAAAACTATCAAAAAGTAAAAAAGAGAAAGGAGGTTTATCGAATGAGAGCAAAGAAGTTGAGAACGAAAGTAGTTGGTCTTGTAGCAGCAGTTATGGTTGTCGGCGCTCCACTTACAGCGTGGGCTATTGATGTAGCGGGTGGAGATTTGTACTACAATGGAGGGCAAACAGACACCATTGTATATTCCGAAATTGGGCGTAAAGCAGGTATTAGTCGCAACTACATGGTAAAGGCAACTGTAAAGGTCGGCGGAGATACATATACCAGTGGATTCAAGTCAAACTACGCTTACAAAGATGCAAAGAGAGTTTGGTGGGCGAACGAAACATCTTATTATGATTATTATCCATATTAAGTAAAATAGTTCAAACACCTAGGGCGGGGCTATTTGTCCCGCCCTATTTTATACATTTCTTCAAAGAAAGGGGCGTATGTTATGAAAAAATTTTTAAAGATTTTTATTTTCCTTGAAGTCATACTCTTTGCATATATTTTTAATACTTCTATTTACAACATTTATGAAAAGAATAACATTGCTACTGAGAATTTAAAAGGGTATGTTTTAGAAGAAACATCGCCAGAAATTCTCGACAAATTTTATACAATATTTACAGAAGAATATTCTCAAAATAAATTAGAACTCATTAACAATACGCTCACTTCCACAGATAAATCTGTTTATGATTTATATTGCTATCCATTAAATGAGTTTACACAAAAACAGCCTATATCTTCCTCTATTTTGTTTCAATATCATGAATTGCAAAAGGAAGATTTTTTAGATAGTGTTGGTGTATTCTATACAGATTTACCAGCTAACGCAATTAAAGAGATAGCTTCTCAACTGTCCGTCGCAATAAATAACTTTGAAAATGACGCTATTCCGTATAGTATGGTATTAGAATTGAATCTTCTGAATTTTGTAATCTTATTTATTGTACTTCAAATCATATACTGTATTTATACGTCTTATAGTTTGAAAAAAATAGGTATTAAAAAAAGCATGGGCTTTTCTACTATACATATTTTAAAGGAGCAAATTACCAGTGTAATAAAATATTTTGCTGTAATATGTTTAGTATTACTGTTCTTGCTAAATTTATATTACGCATTAACAAACAGATATGATTTTTCTTATTTAGCAACAAGTGTACTGTTCTTTATTGGTGTTTTAGCTATAAATATACTTTGTGTTTTAATTACAAGTATTTTAATTAAGTTTGTTTCTTTAGAGGCAATGATAAAAAATAAGACTTTAAATAGCGGCACAAATATTGTAGTTCAGGCTATAAAAATAATTTTTTCGGTAATAATCGCTATCACTATTATTTCATTGCTGAATCAGGGGAACTCATTTAGACAAAGCCAACAAGCTGTTTTAGATTATAAGTATCTGGACGGATATTATACCGCTAATGGTTTTAATTCATCGGAGTATGATTATGCGTTAGCAAACACAGACATATTAGAAAAATATTCTGAACAAACATTAGAGATGTATAATCATAACCATTCACTACTATGTGATTTTAGGACAGACGGTGGTTTGCAGACATCACGCCCCTATTATGAACAACAGCTTGTTATTGCAAATAGAAATTATCTGAATGAATTTTCAAATATCCAGCTCAGTGGAAAACCATTGGGAGAAGATATATTTAGTGAACCAACAGTATTAGTTCCACATAAATATAAGAATGATGAAAATTCTATTAGCGAATATATTAAGCAAGAATATTTCCGATTGATGAATTACAATCAATTTTATGGAATACCGGGAGAAGAAAAAACTATTGATAAATTTAATGTTGTTTATATAGACGATGATTCTACGATAAAAGTCAATACAGAAAATGGTTTTTCGGATATGGCTAATCCTGTTATCATTGTTGATACGGGCAATTTTGCAGGACTTTACTATTTGGATTCTTTAAATACAAGGTGTTTATTTTTTCAAATGGAGTCAAGAGAAGATTTTTCTTCTTTGTTATCAGAATATGATTTAGAGCAATTAGTTACAGCTGGAACATTACTTACACCTTATTTAATGCAACTTGAAAATGTGACATTCGTTCTTAAAACACTCACTATGTTTACGATTGTCTTTATAGTGTCTTTACTGTTTATTTTGTATATTTCAAATTATGTGGACATTTTTGTAAATCGAAAGAGATATGCGGCAAAAGAGATTTTAGGATTCTCTCATTTTAGGACACTGAAAAATCGGTATATTTTTTGGGGAATCGAAATAATTATATCAGGCGTATTAACTGCTATAAATTATTATTTTGCTTGCCTTTTTGCGATTATACTTATTGACTACATATTCTGCGAATTGCTTTATAGAATTTATATCTCAAACGCTTTATATGAGATTGAAAAGGGGGCATAAGTATGTCATTGATTACATTAAAGAACGTCAAAAAAGAATATGGGAAAAATCAGGTTCTATTTGAAAATTTATCTTTAGAAATAGAAAAAGGCGAATTTGTGGGGCTTGTAGGGAAAAGCGGGGCAGGTAAAACGACACTTTTAAATATAATAGGATTGATTACTGATATATCCGAGGGAATAATCACTATTGATAGTCATAAAAATTTGTCCATGAACGGTAAAAATGCTATGATTTTGAGAAGATATACAATAGGCTATCTATTTCAAAATTATGGACTAATAGAAGATGAAAGCGTGTTGTGGAATTTAAAATTAGCTCTTGAATATAAAAAAGTAAAAAAAGAAGAAAAACTGAAACTAATCAATAAGTATTTAAAGCAATTTGAGCTAAGTGACATGCTTAACAAAAAAGTATATCAGTTAAGCGGTGGAGAGCAACAGCGAATTGCAATTATTAAATTGATTTTGCAAGGAAGTCAGATTATATTAGCTGATGAACCAACTTCTGGACTTGATAAAGAGAACGAATTGATAGTGATGAAACTTTTGAAAGAATTAAATGAAAAGGGCATTACTATAATCATGGTCACTCACAACATGAATTTGTGCGATTGTTTTTCCAGAGTTATAAATGTAGAAAACTTTAGATAGTTTGTTAAAGGGAGATACGCGGTTTTATTATACGTGCAATCTCCCTTTATATTTCGTCATATCAAGACTCATATTCAATTATGGTAAATTCGTGGTAAAACACTTATTTTTTCAAGTGATGAACAGCCCTTAAATGCTGTATTTATGCGGATAATCGGATTTTCTATATCAAGTTTAGTTGAAATCCAAAACGAACTTTAACTTTGTGCATTACCTGTTACAATAATCTTCTTCAATCCTGCCATCCAGTATCCGGATCACCCGGTGTGCCTGACTGGCAATCTCTTCATCATGTGTGATGATAATAACCGTTCTGCCTGACCTGTGCAGTTCTTTCAGGATTTCCATGATCTCCTGTGTTGATTTTGTATCCAGATTGCCGGTCGGTTCATCGGCAAGAATGATCGGCGGTTTTGCGGCAACCGCTCTTGCCACCGCAACTCTCTGCTGCTGTCCTCCGGACATTTCATTCGGCTTATGCTTCATCCGGTCTTCCAGACCGACACTTTTCAGGGCTTCCATCGCAAGTTGCTTTCTCTCATTTTTTGACACCCCGCGGTATACCAGCGGAAGCTCTACGTTTCCAACTGCATCCAGATTACTGATCAGGTTGAATCCCTGGAAAATGAAACCGATCTCTTTATTCCGCACATCTGCAAGCTGATTATCTGTCATACTCGCCACATCCTGCCCGTCCAGAACATACTTGCCGGAAGTCGGTGTATCCAGACAGCCGAGCATATTCATCAGCGTTGATTTTCCCGATCCTGAATGTCCCACAATCGCAACCAGGTCTCCTTTTTCGATATCCAGATCGATCCCGTCAAGTGCACGGACTTCATTCTCACCCGGATTGTAGATTTTCTTCATATTTTCTATATGAATCAATGCCCCCATAAATGTTCTCCTTTTCTTTTCGCTCTACTTTACGTTCCTGTTTTCAATATACCTTATTTTGAATCCAATCACAATGCTATCCTCCTGGCATCATGAATTCTTAAGAATTTCCATTGAAAACATCTTTAAATTTCCTTCTTTATAAAAAAAATCAATTATACATCTCGTTTAAAAACACTTATGATAAAACTATCATTTCTAAAAAAGGAGATCTGAAAATGACCAATTTAAAATTACCGGAAGATTTTGAAACCTATCCGGAAGCAAGAAAGAATGCTTTTCTGAAAATGAAAGAGCTGAAGGAGTCCGGGCGCAGAATTGTCGGAGTTTTCTGTACCTACACCCCATGGGAACTGATTGAAGCTGCAGACGCAGCTGCAGTTGTACTTTGCGGGATCGGAGATGACAATATCCCGATTGCAGAGACCAGACTGCCACAGAACCTTTGTCCTCTGATCAAGGCAAGCTACGGTGCCGCCCTCGCTGACCGCTGTCCATTCTTCTATTTTTCGGACATGGTGCTCGCAGAGACAACCTGCGATGGAAAAAAGAAAATGTATGAACTGATGTCCGAGCTTAAGCACTGCCATATTATGCAGCTTCCGCCAGGAAAAACAGGCCGCGGTGCGCTGGAATTCTGGAAACAGGAGGTAATCAGCGTCAAAGAAGATCTGGAGGATTTCTATCACATAAGGATCACAGATGAGCAAATCCGCAAAGCAATCCATCTTCGCAACCGGGAACGCAAGGCCGTCCTTGACTTCTTTGAGATTGGACGCTTAAAACCGACTCCGATTACCGGTTATGAGATCAATACGGTTATTTCCTCGAACGAATTCACGGTTGATCTGGAAGAAAAAATCAAATACCTGGAACACCGTACCGCTGAGCTTAAAGAGCTTTATGAAAAGGAATATAAAGGCAAACCATCCCGTCCGAGAGTTCTCATTACCGGATGTCCGACCACCGGCGTGATCGACAAAATTGTACGCCAGATTGAAGAACTCGGAGCAGATGTTGTCGGCTTTGAGAACTGTTGCGGTCCACGTGAGAAAAAAGATCCAATTGATGAGACAAAGGATCCAATCACTGCAATCGCCGAAAAATATCTTCGTGTAAACTGTTCGGTCATGAGTCCGAACCCGGGACGTCTCGAGGCGCTTGATGCCCAGATTGATGAATATCAGGTAGATGGTGTCGTTGAGGTCCTTCTGCAGGCATGTCATACCTTTGCCATTGAGTCCGATGCGATCCGCACCTTTGTCACCAAAGAAAAAGGACTTCCGTATATTGCGATCAATACAGACTATTCTTCTGGTGACCAGGCACAGATCAATACAAGACTCGGGGCATTTATCGAAATGCTCGGTTAAAAGAAAATCCGGTGATCTTTCCTTCGATCACCGGATTTTCTTTTTCTCTTTTTGGCAGAATCATTTAAGCTTCTCCTTTTCCTTCAACAAGGCTGTTCAGCTTCTTGTTAGCCAGGAAGATAAGTGCTGTAAATACTAACATAATGACTGTGATTCCAACAAATACAGGGAACACATCAAATTTTTCAATAAATGCCTGTACAAACGGGCTTAACTTGTTCGCCCCAAATGTAGAAATTGCGATAACTCCCATCAAAAGTGAGAGATATTTCTTCGGCGCATACTTACTTACAAATGCATTACGCAGCGGTGAGAAACACATCTCTCCGATTGTAATAACCGTTACAAACAGGAATGGCCAGAAAACGCTTGCTTTTACAGAAGCATCTGTGCCAACTCCGCGAACCAGTTCACATACAACCATTACTCCAAACGCAAGTCCTACAAAAAGGAAGCCAAGTGCTACTTTCTTAAACATATTCATATCGCCCTGCGGACGCTCTGCAAGTTTCTTCCAGATGGCTGCCATCACACCACCAAGAACGACACACAAAAGTCCGTTCCATGTAGTAGTAACCCATGACGGCGGAATGTCAAAAGAGCCAATACTCATCTTCACATAATCGGTCATATAAATGACAAGCGCAAGATCCTGCTGATAGTAGAACAGCCAGAAGATAACGGAGAGTGCCGATACAAGGATGATCGCTATCATACGGTTTCTTTCCAATTTTGTAAGCGGCTGCTTGTCGTTCTTCCCATCGTCTTTCTTTTCGGTAGACCCGATCACATTTCCATTCTCATCCGTAAGATACTTGAATGGTTTCACACCCTGTCCCTGAAGATTTTTCCAGTTCAGCACAAACCATGCCAGACCAACGATGCACCAGATCGATGCCACAAAGAAGCACTGACGGAATCCAAGCACATCGCCTTTTTTGAATAAGTGGAGATACAAAAATCCGGTAAGCAGTGAACCTACGAAAGCTCCAACATTTACATAAGAATACTGAATGGAAAATGCAGCATCCAGAAGCTCTTTGTTCTGATATTGTCTTCCGATCAGAGCGTTTAAGTTTCCTTTGAAAAGACCGGTTCCAATCGATACAAGAATGATCATCAGATTGACCATTCCCGGACCTGTTGCCTTCCAGCCTACCAGATATCCGATTGCCATGATAATATATCCCAGAGAGATCGCATATCTCGCTCCCAGCCATCTATCAGAGATAATTCCTCCGATCAGCGGTGCCATGTAGGTGTACGCTGTCAGATTCGCTGCCATTACTGCCGCATCTGTTCGCTCAATACCAAGACCACCCTGCAAAGTTGCAGTGATCAGGAATAACAGCAAGATTGGCTTTGCTCCGTAAAATGCCAGGCGTTCAAACATAAACGTGATACAACAGGCATAAAAGCCTTTTGGATGTTTTTCATTAGTCTGTGCTTTTCCCATTACTTTTTATTTCCTTTCTTTTTTTGGCGACTGTCGACAATCGTCATTTTTTATAAATAATATAACATAACAGCATCACTTTTTCAATACAACTCATATCTTACACTCTTTTTTTGTTATAATTCAACAAAACACAGCAAAAAAAGATGTGGAATATTACTATCCACATCTCTTCATTATTAATATTTATCCATTTACTATCTAAACTGTAACCTTTCCTCTCTGTATCCTAGACAAGAAAATCAAATGAAAATCTGGAATCCTCTTCCGACAATCCCTGCTCTTTCAAAAGCCTTCGGATCGTTCTCATGTAATGTTCGGAAAGAACCTGACAGATCTTCTCCTTGTTCTTTTCCCTGCAGGCATCCACCAGTTCTTTATGAATCGGATACTGTCTTTCTACCACACGCTTTTTATCCGTGCTCAGGCTGAAGCCCGTAACAATATTTCCATAATTCAGCTCTTTCCATGCTTTATAGAGCCTTGTCATACCAGTCATCTCTACAAGCAGTCCATGCATCTGGTTATCATAGACAAAAACCTGGTCAAACTGCTCTTCATCCAGTTTTTTCATTTTTTCCAGCACTTCTTCCATCCGGCAAATGGTATCCTCCGGAACGTTTCCGCCCATCAGCTTCACTGCCATGGTTTCGTAATTCGCCCGCATAAGGTAAATTTCAAATGATTCTTCCAGTGTAATTTCTTTTACAGAGCATCCTGCATTTCTTACATATTCTATAAGTTCTTCATTTTCCAGCTGTCTAAGTGCCTCACGAATCGGAGCCCTGCTCGTCTTAAATTCCTTTGCCAGATCCTGTTCCACAATCTTCTGTCCCGGCTCCAGCTCCTGGTAAATGATCCTCTTCCGGATAATATCTGCAATATTTTCTCTTAGTGTTCGATATATTAATTCTGCCATTCCTTTTACCCAACCTTGTTACTCATTCTCTGCCATTTCTGTGATCTGACACCATAATTATTATAACAGGACATTTTCTTTCCTGTCTATAAAAAATTAGAATGCACTCTGAATTTTATTTTTCTATCGTTCCTCGAAATACGCCTTCTTCCAGATTCAGAAAAACTTGCAGAGAGTTCTTCCTGAACTCCATGCAAATACTTCTTTAAACAATTTCAAACACACCATCGCCTGCTGCCTTGATATGACAGCTGTAAAATTCTTTGGATGCCTCGATCAGATAACCGGTATCCTTTACACCGGAAGTCTCATAAGCCGAATGCATTGCGAGCTGCGGAAGTCCGATATCCACGGTATTCATGGATACCTGCGCCATTGCAATATTTCCCAGTGTACTTCCACCTGCCGCATCCGAACGGTTGGCAAAAAACTGCACCGGTACACCTGCCTTTTCACAGATTGCCTTGAAAATCGCAATACTTACTGCATCACTGGTATATTTCTGACCGGCATGAGATTTGATCACGATTCCTTCGTTCATATAGTTACAGTTATTTACATCCGTCTTCTGCTGATAATTCGGGTGTACTGCATGTGCATTATCACAGCTCAGCATAAAACTTCCGGCAACTGCACGATAGAAATCTTCCTCATCTTTTCCCAGTGCCTTGTTGATCCGACAAAGCACATCCGACAACAGTGTCGATGCTGCTCCCTGCTTGGTTCCTGATCCAACTTCTTCATTGTCAAAGCAGGCAAATACATTGATATTCTTTTCATTTTCTCCTGTTAGGAAACCATTCAGTGACGCAAACGCACACTGCAGATCATCCAGCTGTGGGCAGGATAAGAATTCCTTCTCTCTTCCCCATACAGATGGCTCCATCCGGTTATACAGGAACAGATCCATACCATAAATCTTCTCTTCTTCTACACCAAGCTCTTCTGCGATCAGTTTTTTCATCTCACCTGGTTCTTTTGCCGATCCGGCAAAAACCGGAAGCATGTCTACCTGTTTGTTGATCGCACGACCTTCATTGACTGCGCGGTCCATATGGATTGCAAGGCTTGGAATCATCAGAAGATCTCTTTCTACCTTGACCAGTCTGGTCTCCATTCCACTGTCCGTCTTTACAATTACGCGCCCTGCTACCGATAACGGACGGTCAAACCAGGTAGAGCAGATCATTCCGCCATAGCCTTCTGTATTCAGAACGGTGTATTTTTTCTTCACCTCTATCTCTGCATTCTCTTTGATCTTAAAGGTCGGTGAGTCACTGTGGGACGCAGTTACATGAAAGCTGTACTCATCCAGTTGGTTTCCGACTTTAAATGCAAGAATGCTGGAATGGTTGCGGGTCACATAATATTTTCCGCCTTTTTCTATTTTCCATTTTTCCGACTCTTTCAGCTCCTGAAATCCTTCTTTTGTAAGAATATCCCGGATTGATTTTACTGCATGGAAAGCAGTCGGCGAGTTCTTTATAAATGATGTGAGTTCTTTAATTGTCTGGTTATCCATAATGTTCCTCCTGGCATTTCAGCCCTTTATTTTCCAGATTCTTTTGCACGTTCACGTTCGGCAAGCTTCGGCATGATAATTCCAAGTGCAGTCAGCACTACCGGTGTGATCACATTCATTGCAAAGGTAAATGGATCTTTGTTATACATTCCCATTATACAACAGATCAGTGTCACAAATAAACACCATCCTCCGAAGAAGTATGCGATCTTCTGATTTTTCACAAAACGGTATTCTGCCGGAATCCGGTCATATGCCTTACGAAGCGCAATGTAAGCCACAAATACCCAGGTATAACGAAGCGGCATACATACGGAATTCAGCCTGGTAAGCTGCTGGAGAACCGCTGCTGCTCCCGGAAGGAAGGTCTGCACTACGATGATTGCCCCTGCAAGCACCAAAACCAGTTTAATACCATTGGAATACGCACCATATTTATTCTTTTTACGAAGCCCTGAAGGAATATACTGTGCCGTTTTTTCGTTATCCAGAAGCATACGCAGCGGTGCATCGATACTCAGGATCAGAATTGAAAACTGTCCGATCAGGTTACAGAGTGCATAGATGATCAGGAAAGTATCTCCAATGTGATAGTACTCACCCAGTTTCTGGAATGCCCAGTAAGAACCATTTGCCGCATAAGAATTAAAAGATTCTTCACTGGCGTTAATTACCACCGGGTCAAACATTCTTCCCATCGCGATCGTTCCCAGCATTGCGCATACCAGTACCATAGCAGTCATTGCAATGATTCCTTTCGGGAAGCCTTTGCTTGGATTTTCTACTTTATTTACATAAGGCGAAATTTTTTCACATCCTCCGACTGCAAATACAAGGATTGAAAGCGATGAAAAATATCCGATATTAAAGTTCGGAATCAGATTCTTCAGGCTGAAATCAATCGTTACATAGTCTGCGCCCGGATTGATCGCCGGTGCTGCAAGCATCATGATAATATATAAAATCGACATTACAAACATACTGGTCCCGGCAAGAGAAAGCAGCTTTTTCAGCGGATTCATTCCTTTACTCGCAATGAAACATCCGATCAGGAATACCCCCAGTGTTGCCATCTGTACGCCAATCGTCGGGAATGTATCATAAGTCTCTGCGTTACGGAATACTGCCCAGCTGAGGGCTTTCAGGCTTCCGCTTCCTTTGCTGGCAATGTACGTAATATGGCATGCCCAGTAGGTCCAGCCTGCATAATAGGCTACCTTCGGACCTATTGTATCGTAAACCCATGAGTTTACACCGCCACCGCTGTTTTTAAAAGCCGATCCCAGTTCCCCAACCATCAGTGAATACGGAATAAAATACAGCACAAACATCATAACCCAGCTTAGTATTACCTGAATTCCGTTAAAATAGATGAATCCGTTCAATACATTTCCAAATCCCCATACTGTTGAAAATGCCATAAATGCCAGCGTCACCACTGTGATTTTCTTATTATCAGACATAATTTTACCTCTCTCGTATTTTCATACATTTCCTTTAATTCTATTAAATTTCCCTTTATTCTGCAAACTGTCTAATGATGTCTTTTACAATAAGGACTGCTTTATCCATTCCTTCTACTGTGATATGCTCAAATACGCCATGGAATGCATGTCCGCCCGTTCCAAGATTCGGACACGGAAGTCCTTTGAAGCTGAGTCTTGCGCCATCTGTTCCCCCACGGACCGGTGACACGATTGGTGTAATACCTGCATGCTCAATCGCTGCTTTTGCGTAATCGATCAACTGCATGCACGGTTCAATCTTTTCGCGCATGTTGTAATAAGATTCCACAATCTCAACTTCCACTTTTCCTTCGCCGTACTTTTTATTCATCTCTTCTGCGATATCACGAAGTTTCTGTGCTCTTGCGTCAAAAGATCTGCGATCAAAATCACGGATAAAATATTTCATCTTAGTCGTTGTCACATTTCCCTGCACGCTGACCAGATGATAGAATCCTTCATATCCTTCGGTTGTCTCCGGTCTTTCATTTACCGGAAGCATCTGGTGGATCTCGGTCGCAATGGTCTGTGAATTAACCATCACGTCTTTTGCTGATCCCGTATGTACGCTGACACCGTGAATGGTGATAAATGCAGTAGATGCATTGAAGTTCTCGAATTGAATCTCGCCTTCCTCATCACCGTCCAAAGTGTAAGCATAGTCAGCACCAAAACCTTCTACATCAAAATGCTTTGCTCCTCTTGCAATCTCTTCATCCGGTGTAAATCCGATGCAGATCTTTCCATGCGGAAGTCCTTCTTTGATGATCTCTTCTGCCACGGTAAGAATCTCTGCGATTCCCGCCTTGTCATCTGCCCCAAGAAGTGTGGTTCCGTCAGTTGTAATAAGAGTTCTGCCCTTTAATTCTGCAAGGTACGGGAACTCATCTACTTTCAGAATATCTCCGGAACCTTTCAGGACAACGTCCTTCCCGTCATAATTCTCAATGATCTGTGGCTTTATATTTTCCCCTGATGCATCTGCCACAGTGTCCATATGCGCAACCAGACCAAGCGACGGCTTGTCTTCGCATCCAGGAGTTGCAGGGATGTGTCCATATACATATCCCTTGTCGTCCACTCTTGCATCTGCGATTCCAAGACCTTTCATCTCTTCTACAAGCATTCTTGCCAGTACCAGCTCTCTGTCTGCTGACGGGACAGTATCGCTTGTCTCATCACTGGTTGTCCATACCGGAACGTAGTTTAAAAATCTTTCGTAAGCTCTCATATTGTTAGGTTCTCCTTTGCTTTTCTTAGTTTCATTTTATTACATAAATTGTCGGATGTACATTGGCGAATGTCGACAATTTATGGGGTTTTATTTTGTTCAATATTTTCTTGTTCTTTAGTAAAATAACTACAACATCAGTTCGTGGTAAACTTCGCCGTATAGGTTTTTCCATTTCGCGATACCGTCTTCCAGGATCATGTAGCTGTGGGCGCTGTTTTCTTTTGGGATGGAAACGGAACCTGGGTTGAGGTAGAGGTTCTCATTTCCGAATGGTTCCCAGGCCGGTACGTGGGTGTGACCGTGGAGGAGAATATCTCCTGGCTGCATTGGGATTGGGGTCATGACGTTATGATGGTGTCCGTGAGTGGCGTAAATAATCCTGTTGCCGCACGGGATCACTGCATAATCTGCCATGATCGGAAAATCCAGTACCATCTGGTCTACCTCTGTGTCACAGTTTCCACGTACACAGAATAATTTCTCTTTGACTTCATTTAACATTTTAATTACCTTTTTGGGTTCGTATTCCAGCGGAAGATCATTTCTTGGTCCATGATACAGGATGTCGCCCAGAAGTAACAGTCTGTCCGGACATTCTTTTTTCATCGCATCCAGCATTTCCAGACAATAATATGCGGATCCGTGAATATCTGATGCAATCATTAGTTTCATAACGTTCGTCTCCTTTTCTTCTATCTTTTTGGTAAATATTTCTGTTTCTGTAAATCTTTCATAATTATAAATAGGGGGATTGCGTAGCAATGGAAATGGAGCAATCTGGTATCATCATAAATATTCTGCCGTGACAGATTTCTCACTATTTTTCATCTCAGACGGTGTACCGGCAAACAGCAGTCTTCCTCCGGCATCTCCGCCTTCTGGTCCTAATTCTACCACATAATCAGCGGATTTGATAAATTCTATATTATGTTCGATAACAAAAATGGAATTCCCTTCATCCACCATCTGGTTCAGAAGCTTTAACAGACTCCGGACATTCTTGATATGCAATCCGTTTGTCGGCTCATCAAGAATGAAAATACGGTCTTTACTTCCGAGATAGGAAGCAAACTTCATTCGCTGCAACTCTCCGCCGGATAAAGTAGAAAGTGCCTGATTCAGGTGCAGATAAGAAAGTCCTACTTTTTCCAGAGGCTCCAGCGCTTCGCTGATCTTTGTCCCCCTGAAGAATTCCCCTGCCTGTGCAACAGTCAAATCCATCACTTCCGCAATATCCTTTCCATCTACTTCGTATTGCAGAACTTCTTTTGAATACCGAAGTCCTTTACACACATCACAGGTCGTCTCGATGTCATCCATAAATGCCATATCCGATACGATCACTCCTTTTCCCTTACATGCCGGACACTTTCCTGCGCCGTTAAAAGAAAACAAAGATGCCTTCTGACCGCACCGCTTTGCAAATATTTTCCGGATTTCATCTGCGACTCCCAGATAGGTCGCCGGAGTGGATCTGAGACTTGCGCCTGCAGCGCGCTGGCTTACAAACACTACATCCTCTCCCATACTGCGGTAAAAGCTTTCCATCAGAGAACTTTTTCCGGATCCGGCAACACCAGCAATCACAACCAGATTTCCTATTGGAAATTCGATAGTAATGTCCTTCAGATTGTGAAGATGGATATGCTCCATCCGCCATATTCCTTTCGCTTCCCTTGCCTTTGCTTTTAGAGAAGTAGTAAGCCGCATCTCTTCTCCGGTCGGCGTATCACTCTTTAAAAGTTCCTTATAACTGCCTTCAAATAAAACTCTTCCACCGGCCATTCCCGGTTCCGGACCCATTTCCACAATGTGATCGGCCATCTCGATCATTTTCCGGTGATGCTCCACCAGAACAACCGTATTTCCACCATCTCTCAATTTTTCCAGTGCACGGCGCATCCGCTCAATATCATGATTATGAAGCCCTGCACTCGGTTCATCCAGAATATACAACAAATCAGAAAGCGAGGAATTCAGGCATTTTGCAATCTTGCATCTCTGGATCTCTCCACCAGATAAAGTAGATAACCCTCTGTCCAGAGACAGATATCCCAGTCCGATATCTATAAGTGCAGACAGTTTGGTATGCAGTGTATCCTGAATATCTTTTGCAAGCGGATCTTCTATTTGGTCAATCCACGCACGCAGCTCGGATAATGGAAGTTTTATTACATCTGCAATATTTTTCCCGTCAATTTTGCAGGACAACACCTTCTGATTCAATCTTGCCCCATTACACTCCGGACAAACTCCATGACTGGTGATCGGATCCAATAACTCCCTGTGAAGTTTTCCTTCTTCCGAATTTAGGACACTGCGATACATCCGATGCACAAGACCTTCATATTTCGCAGTTTTCGGCCAGCCTTCTGGCGGGTTTTTAAGACGTATCTGCGGTGAATATAAAAACTGTTCCAGTTCTTCTTCGGAATAGTCTTTAATCTTCTTGTCCAGATCAAACAATCCGCTGTTTGCATAACGGATCCATCTCCACTGCCCCGGCTCAAATGCCACATAATGGATCACTCCGGCATCATTCAGACATTTATCAAAATCTACCAGCTTGTGTACATCCAGATCTGTCACTTCCCCAAGTCCGTTACACCGCAGGCAGCATCCCTGTGGATGATTGAAAGAAAAACTGTCCGAATAACCGACAAAAGGCTGTCCCACTCTTGAAAATAAAAGTCTGAGAAGTGCGTAGGTATCCGTATAGGTCCCAACTATTGATCGCTGATTCGGAGCCGGCTTTTTCTGATTGATCACAATTGCTGCCGGAAGATTCTCGATCCGTTCCACATGCGGTCTTCCGTATTTTGGAAGATACTGCTGTACAAAGCTTGGAAAAGTATCGTTTAACTCCCTGCGCGACTGCGCCGCAAGAGTATCCAGAACCAGCGAAGATTTCCCGGAACCTGATACTCCGGTAAATACTGTGATCTGATGCTTTGGTATCCGGATAGATACATTTTTCAGGTTATTCTCCGTCGCATGGTGAACAATAATCTCATTTGCTTCCATATATTTATATTCCTCTGTTTTACTCTTTCTACAGTAATTTCTGTATTTCTTATTGTATCTTTATCAAAAAAGAAAGTAAATAGCAAGTTTTGGTTGACTTTAGCGTGGTAGATTGATAATATAGTGACGTGACATTTTTTGAAATTATATGAGGAGAGATTATTATGAAAAAAATAACAGCACTTGCACTTACTTCAGCAATGGTATTATCCCTTGCAGCATGCGGAGGTTCTTCCTCTGACACCAAGAAATCCGACAGCTCAAAAAGCTCATCTAAAAGTGATATAGAATATGTTCAGGATAAAGGAACTCTTGTAGTCGGAATCACCGATTTTGAGCCAATGGATTACAAAAATGATAAGGATGAATGGATTGGTTTTGATGCCGACATGGCAAAAGCATTTGCAAAAAGCCTTGGCGTAGATGCCGAATTTGTAGAGATTGACTGGGACAATAAAGTCATGGAACTTGACGGAAAGACAATCGACTGTGTATGGAATGGTATGACACTGATAGATGAGGTTACAAGCGCAATGGCTTGCACAGCCGCTTACTGCAACAATGCACAGGTTGTCGTTGTTCCTTCTGATAAAGCAGACAAATATCAGGACAAAGACAGTCTGAAGGATCTTTCTTTTGCAGTTGAATCCGGAAGTGCCGGAGAAGAAGCTGTAAACGGAGAAGGATATGACTACACTGCGGTTTCTTCACAGTCTGATGCCCTGATGGAAGTTGCAGCCGGAACCTCTGATGCAGCAGTCATCGACCTTCTGATGGCCGGTGCCATGGTCGGAAAAGGTACCGGATACGAAAATCTGACTCATACAGTTGAGCTTACTACCGAAAAATATGGAGTTGGATTCCGCAAAGGTTCCGACCTTGCAGACAAACTGAACGAATTCTTCAAGACAAGCTACAATGATGGTTCTATGAAGAAATGCGCTGAAACCTATGGGGTTCAGGATGCCATTATTGAGCAGAAATAATATTTAAGGCAGGAACTTTTTATGGATCTGATTATGAAACAAATGCCGGTCGTAGTGTCCGCACTGAATGTCGGCTTTTTACAAACTTTAAAATTATTTATTGTGACGCTGGTCGGCGCCCTTCCTCTCGGACTGGTCATTGCCTTTGGCTCCATGTCTCATTTTAAGCCTCTTAGCTGGCTTGCGAGACTGATCGTCTGGGTGATCCGTGGTACCCCGCTGATGATCCAGCTTCTGATCATCTACTATTTCCCCGGGCTGGTCTTACATAACCCGATCTGGGGTGGTGGTGAAACAGGACGATTCCTTGCAGCAGCCGTATCTTTTATCATCAATTACGCCTGTTATTTTTCAGAAATCTACCGCGGTGGAATCCAGGGTGTTCCGGAAGGTCAGAAAGAAGCCGGTCTTGTACTTGGCATGACAAAGCATCAGATCTTTTTCAAGATCACACTCCTTCAGATGATCAAACGCATTGTACCACCGATGTCAAATGAGATCATCACCCTGGTAAAAGATACTTCTCTTGCACGTATTATCGCGCTGCAGGAGATCATCTGGGCAGGACAGGCATTTATGAAAGGCTCACATGGCATCTCCGGTGCTATCTGGCCGCTGTTCTTTACCGCTGTTTATTATCTTATTTTCAATGGTATCCTGACCGTTCTTCTCGGACGCCTTGAAAAGAAACTGGAATATTTCAGATAAGGAGAATTCAAATTTATGCCAATCTTAGAAGTAGAACATATCAGTAAATCTTTTAATAAAACTCCTGTCTTAAAAGACGTTGGATTTAACCTGGAAAAAGGACAGGCTGTTTCCATCATCGGATCTTCCGGAAGTGGAAAGACAACGCTTCTCCGTTGCCTGAACTTTCTGGAACATCCGGATAACGGAATTATCCGGGTAAATGGCGAAACACTTTTTGATGCCTCTGTCCCGGCAACCACTCAGGAATCCGTGATTCGTAAAAAACGACTGCATTTTGGTCTGGTGTTCCAGAACTTTAATCTGTTTCCGCAGTATACCGCTCTGGAAAATGTAATGCTTGCCAAAAAACTTCTCGCCGCAGAGCAGCCGGATTTTAAAGAAAGAAAACGTGAAATCCTGACCGCCATCGAGGTACAGGCAAAGGTTCTTCTGACACAGATGGGGTTGGATAACCGGATGGACAATTATCCGCATCAGCTTTCCGGCGGACAATGCCAGCGAGTTGCTATTGCAAGGGCACTTGCCCTGCAACCGGACATCCTCTGTTTTGATGAACCGACTTCTGCACTGGATCCGGAACTGACCGGAGAAGTATTAAAAGTTATCCGCGAGCTTGCCGACCAGAATACGACGATGATCATTGTAACCCATGAGATGGCATTTGCACGCGACGTTGCCGATCATGTGATCTTTATGGACGACGGACGCATCGTTGAACAGGGTGATCCGCGTCAGGTGTTTGAAAATCCAAGTGAAGAGAGAACAAAACAGTTTCTTTCGCGTTTTCATGAAGGATAACATGCATTTTTACCGAACCTCATTTTCATTGACTTTCCCTCTGCCGCACCTTATACTTAAAAGTAATGACTTAAGAAACGGGGGAAATATTCTATGTCAAAATCTTCAGCCAAACTGATGACCGAAGGCTCCATCTGGAAGCGTATCGTTGCTTTTGCGATCCCGCTTTTTTGGGGAAACCTTTTTCAGCAGCTATATAACACCGCCGACTCTCTGATCGTTGGAAATTTTCTTGGAAGCTCTGCGCTTGCCGCTGTCAGCTCTTCCGGTAATCTGATCTTTCTTATGGTCGGTCTTTTTAATGGAATCGCCATCGGATCCGGTGTCATCGTCGCCAAATATTACGGTGCCAGAGACATTCCGAATCTGCAAAAATCCATCCATACAACCGTTGGCTTCGGACTGATCTGCGGCGTGATCCTTACCATCGTCGGTATCATTGCCGCACCACAGATCCTGGTACTTATGGGAACACCGGAGGCGGTACTTCCAAACTCGATTACTTATTTCCGGATCTACTTTACCGGCTCACTTGCCTTTGTCATGTACAACTTCTTTGTCGGCATTCTGCAGTCCGTCGGTGACAGTACCCATCCTCTGATCTACTTAATCGTTTCTTCGGTAACGAATATCATTCTTGACCTTGTACTGATCGCAGGTCTTGGATTTGGTGTAGGTGCTGCCGCTTTTGCAACTGTCATTTCACAGTTTTTAAGTGCTATCCTCTGTATGGTGCAGCTGCTTCGCAGTCCGGAGGAGTTTCGGCTTCATCTGAACCGGATCAATCTGGATTCCTATATGCTCCGCCAGATCATTTCTTATGGTCTGCCAGCAGGACTCCAGAACTCGATCATTTCCCTGGCAAATGTATTCGTCCAGGCAAATATCAACCAGTTTGGGGAAATGGCGGTTGCCGGATGTGGGGCTTATATGAAGATCCAGGGATTTGGGTTCCTTCCGATCACCTGTTTTGCTCTGGCACTTACTACTTTTATCAGTCAGAATCTGGGAGCAAAAGAATATGACCGTGCTAAAAAGGGCGCTGTATTCGGTGTGATCTGCTCTCTTACGATCTCTGAGCTGATCGGTATCTGCGTGCATTTTACCGCTCCACAGCTTCTGTCTGCTTTCAGTTCCACCGCAGAGGTTATCCACTACGGAGCCATGCAGGCACACACGGACACCTTTTTCTACTTCCTGCTTGCTTTTTCACACTGTATGGCAGGAATCATGCGCGGAGCCGGTAAATCCACAGTCCCGATGTATGTTATGCTGGTATGCTGGTGTCTGATCCGCGTTTCTTATATCGTGATCATTTTAAAATTCATCCCGTCCATTCAGATGATCTTCTGGGCTTACCCGATGACCTGGGCGCTCAGTTCCATTGCTTTTCTGATTTATTTCCTAAAGTCAGACTGGATACACGGACTGGAAAGATAAATTCCACAAATTTATACTTGACTCATCGTATACAAAAAACCATTACAGGATCTGATGAAATCACATCTCTCCTGCAATGGTTTTCTTTTATCCTAACCCACATACAGTTTCTCACTGCTGTATCCGTTTTATTTCCATTATTCATCCATTCATATTTCCGTTTCGTCAAGAATACGGAAATGTTTCCTGTCTACTTCGATCAGCCTATCTTTCTGCATCTTCCCAAGCTCATTTGACATCGCAGACCTGTCTACATTCAGATAATCTGCAAGCTGCTGCCGGTTGAACGGGATATCAAATTCTTTCTTCCCGTTTTCCATAGCCTGATAAGACAAATACGACAGCAGTCTTCCCCGGATCGATTTTGATGAAATATGAAAAATCCGTTTCGACAGACGGAGATTCTTCTCTGCGGAAAGCTTCAGCAGATTTTCAATTAACGTATGATGAAACACACACGAATTGGAACAGACTTTCAATATCCTTCCCACATCAAGAAACAAAATTCTTGCCTCTTCTGCCGCAACTACATTGACCATCAGCTTCTGCCCCGGAATCGCTGCATATGTTTCTGCAAAAATCTCGCATCTTCCGGCCCGGTCCAGAATGCTGTGATTCCCCCAGATATCATCATTCTCAATGAACACGCTGCCGGAAAGAACCACGCCCATTGAAGTAACCTCATCCCCGGCATGGTAAATGATTTCATCTTTTTTATAAGTCTTTTCTACCGGATTCAGACAGTTCAGCATCTGTCTGGCGTCCTCCTTCGTGACGCCCCGGAAAATTGCTGCCTCCTCAAATATGCCCATTTTCTGCTACTCCTCAATTCTCAATGCATTTCTGTCCGCTTTTTAACCAAATCAAAAAGCAAAACAAATTACGAATATCCACCTGACTTTATTTCCCAAAGTTATTTTTTTCGTTTCTTTCTCTGATATATTCTGCTTAGTCCATCCTCTGTCTCCTTTTGCAATCTTGTTTTTATAGCCTTTTTCGTCTTAGTATGTGCCCGAATTGCTCCATTATTATATAATTCATACTTTTGATGCTTACATCATCTTACTATATTTTTGCAAAATCGGCAAATCTGTACTGTTTATCTCTGCCAGATAAAACAACATTCTCTATAGACATTCATTCAATAAGATTTTTAAACTCAATCATTTCCAACCTATACAAAAAACGGAGAACAAGATTTTTCAAAGTTGTACATGACTTGAACAATCCCGTTCTCCGGTTAATATCTTATGATTTCCTGTTCCCTGACATAACCTCACATTTGCCAGATTCTGCGTCTATTTTATAAACATCGCATCCCCAAAGCTGAAGAATCGATATCTCTCTTTAACTGCTTCTTCATATGCCGCAAGCACATGCTCTCTTCCGGCAAGCGCACTTACCAGCATGATCAGCGTTGACTCCGGTAAATGGAAGTTCGTGATCAGGCAGTCCAGTACCTTGAATTTATAGCCCGGATAGATGAAAATCTCTGTCCATCCACTACACTCTTTTAACTTTCCGTTTTCATCAGCCGCAGATTCTACGGTCCGGCAGCTTGTCGTTCCGACGCAGATCACCCGGTGTCCGCTCTCTTTCGCACGGTTGATCTTTTCTGCCTCAGATGCCTCGATCCGGTAGAATTCCGAATGCATATGGTGATCCAGAATATCATCCGCTTTTACCGGACGGAAAGTTCCAAGTCCGACATGAAGCGTTACATGCGCAATCTCCACACCTTCTGCTTTGATTTCTTCCAGAAGCTCCGGTGTAAAATGCAGTCCTGCCGTCGGAGCAGCCGCAGATCCAGAATGCTTTGCATACACGGTCTGGTAACGATTCTTGTCCTCCAGCTGATGGGTGATGTAAGGCGGAAGCGGCATCTGTCCAAGCTGATCCAGAATCTCTTCAAAAATTCCTTCGTATTCAAAATGGATCAGACGGTTTCCTTCCTCTACAACCTCCAGAACTTCCCCTTTCAGAAGACCGTCCCCGAAGCTGACTCTTGCTCCGGGTTTCATCTTCTTTCCTGGTTTTACAAGTGTTTCCCAGACATCATTTCCTTTTCGTTTTAAAAGAAGAACTTCGACTTTTCCGCCGGTTCCTTCTTTTTCACCGATCAGTCTTGCCGGGATAACCTTGGTATCATTGATCACAAGGCAGTCTCCCGGTTTGAGATAATCTTTGATTTCACGGAAAATGTGATGACTGGTTGCACCGGTTTTTTTATCAAGAACAAGCAGTCTGGAACTGGATCTGTCTTCAAGCGGATCCTGCGCGATCAGCTCTTCCGGTAAATCAAAATAAAAATCCTGTCGTTTCATTCTTTTGACCTCTTTTCGCCTACTTACGAAGCTCGATACCCATTTCCTCCAGTGCCTTTAAGATACGGTTCATAGCAGCTGAAATGTCAGCTTCTTCCAGAGTCTTATCTTTTGCACGGAATGTGATAGAGTAAGCAACAGACTTGAAGCCTGCCTTGATCTGAGCGCCTTCATAGATATCGAACAGCTTATAGCTTTCCAGATAAGCGCCACCCTTGTTCTCGATCACTTCTTCAACCTGTCCTACCAGGATGGATTTTGGCATTACCATACTGATATCACGGCTGACTGCCGGGTATTTTGCAATTCCTTCGTATTTTCTTTCAAATGTTGCAAGCTCTGTGATCTGTGGCATATCAATGACAGCAACGTATGCTCTTTCACCGATTCCATAGATATCAGCAACTTCCGGATGAACCTCACCCATGTATCCGACAACCTTTCCATCGTAAACGATGTTTGCCTGACGTCCCGGATGAAGGAAGTTCTTTCCTGCATTTGGATCATAGGTTTCTTTCTTATGAAGTCCGACTTTTTCAAAGAACTCTTCTACAACACCTTTCATACTGAAGAAGTCTCCATCTCCGTACATTCCAAGTGTAAACTGCATTCTTTCGTCCGGCAGTTCTGTCAGTGGAAGTGCCTTTGGAAGATAAATATTTCCAAGCTCGTACAGACGGACATTTTTATTTCTTCTGTTGTAGTTTGTTGCAAGAGATGTCAGCATACCATTCAGAGATGTTGTACGCATGACACTGTAATCTTCTCCAAGCGGGTTCATGATCTGGATTGCCTGACGCATCGGATCATCCTTGTCGAGGAGGAGCTTGTCAAATACCTTCGGGCTTTCAAATGAATAAGTCATTCCCTGGCTGAATCCACAGAATTCTGCAATATTTCTTGCTACTTCTTCCACACGAAGCTTGAAAGAAAGCTTACCAGTTGTAGCTTCACCTGTAGGCAGTGTAGTCGGGATATTATCATATCCGTAGAATCTTGCTACTTCTTCCGCAAGATCGGCGATACGGAATAAGTCATGACGGAAGGTTGGTGCGATCACTTCTTTTGCTTCTGCATCATATTCCAGGTCGATCTTTTCAAAATATTTGATCATATCTTCTTCCGGGATGTCTGTTCCGAGAAGTGCATTGATCTTGTCGGCATCAAATGGTACACGTACAGGTTCTTTTTTCTTGCTGTATACATCAACCATTCCTCCGACAACTTCACCGGCTCCCATTTCTTCAATCAGCTGGCAGGCACGGTTGATTGCATCCTCTGCATTATTCGGATCCAGTCCCTTTTCAAATTTACCGGATGCATCGGTACGAAGTCCGACTTTCTTGCTGGATTTACGGATGTTGGTTCCATCGAAGCATGCAGCTTCAAATAACATGGTCTGTACATTGTCAGTGATCATGGAATTTTCGCCACCCATGATTCCGGCAATACCTACCGCTTTTTCGCCATCACAGATCATCAGAACAGAATCATCCATTTCTCTTTCCTGACCATCCAGTGTTACGAATTTTTCTCCTTTATGGGCATTGCGGACGATGATCTGATGACCTGCGATGGTATCCAGATCATAAGCATGCATTGGCTGTCCGTATTCTTCCATTACATAGTTTGTGATATCAACAAGGTTGTTGATCGGACGGATTCCTACGGAAGAAAGTCTTCTCTGCATCCATTTCGGTGAAGGTCCGATCTTGATATTTTTTACGACTCTTGCACAGTAACGTGGGCAAAGGTCTGTATTTTCTACTTTTACTTTGATGTAATCATTGACATCTTCATCATTTCCGGTTGATGTTACAACCGGTGGCTTGAATTCTTTGCGGAATGTCGCTGCAACTTCTCTTGCGATACCAACCACGCTGAAGCAGTCTACACGGTTGGAGGTGATCTCATATTCAAATACGACATCATCCAGTCCGAGTGCCTTTACTGCACTTTCTCCGACAACTGCGTCATCATCAAAAATGTAGATTCCATATTCCGGTGCTTCCGGATACATATTTCTGTCTGAACCAAGTTCTTCGATCGAACACATCATTCCGTAGCTATCGACTCCACGGAGTTTTCCTTTTTTGATCTTGATTCCGCCTTCTACTCTCTGCCCAGGCTCATGTCCGCCCGCAACGCGTCCGCCATCCAGAACAACCGGTACCTTGTCTCCTTCTTTTACGTTCGGAGCACCTGTAACAATCTGCACCGTCTCTGTTCCTACATTTACCTGGCAGATGATCAGTTTATCTGCATCCGGATGTTTTTCAATTTTCTCAATCTGTCCTACTACGATCTTGTCCAGATCAGCATCCAGCTTTGTAAAACCTTCTACTTTTGTTCCGGAAAGAGTCATTGCATCTGTATATTCCTGCGCTGTTACGTCAAGATCCGGAACATACGCTTTAATCCATGATAATGAAGTATCCATTTTATATCTCCTTCTGATTTGTTTATATATTTCTCTTATTCAGTCTCCAAAATCCAGCATCTTTCGATGCTGCCGCAGCTCTTCGCACTGCTCTCTGATTTTGTCGTGCTCACTAGAACTGTTTCAGGAATCTGATATCGTTCTCGTAGAGGAGGCGCATGTCGTCGATCTCGTATTTGAGAAGGGCGATCCTTTCAAGTCCTACTCCGAATGCAAATCCAGTGTATTCTTCCGGATCGATTCCGCACATTTCGAGTACGTGTGGGTGAACCATACCACAGCCGAGGATTTCAATCCATCCTGATCCTTTACAGAAACGGCAGCCTTTTCCGCCACACTTGAAGCATGATACGTCTACTTCTGCACTTGGCTCTGTGAATGGGAAATGATGCGGACGGAATTTTGTCTTGGTATCTGGTCCGAAAAGTTCTTTTGCAAATACTTCCAGAGTTCCCTTTAAGTCAGCAAAGGAAATATTTTTATCGATTACCAGTCCTTCGATCTGATGGAAGGATGGTGAATGGGTTGCATCCACTTCGTCAGAACGGAATACTCGTCCCGGTGCGATCATACGGATCGGGAGCTTGCCCTGTTCCATCACACGTGCCTGAACCGGTGATGTCTGGGTACGAAGCACGATGTCTTTGTTGATATAGAATGTATCCTGTTCATCTTTTGCCGGATGATCTGCAGGAATATTCAGTTTTTCAAAGTTGTAAAGGTCATATTCTACTTCCGGTCCTTCCACAACTTCGTATCCCATACCGATGAAGATACGCTCTACTTCTTCCAGAGCGATCGTATTCGGATGACGATGACCTACTGTATTTTTCTTGGAAGGAAGTGTTACGTCAATAACTTCCTGTTTTAATTTTTCTTCACGGATTGCAGCATCCATTTTCTTCTTTGTCTCATCAAGAAGTTCTTCGATAGCAGCTCTTGTCTCATTCACAAGCTGTCCTACCTTCGGACGTTCTTCCGGAGCTACATCTTTCATTCCTTTTAATACGGCTGTCAGTTCTCCTTTTTTACCAAGGAATTTGACACGTACATCATTTAATTTCTCCGGTACATCAGAAGCCTGGATCTGCTTAATGGCTTCCTGTTTGATGCTCTCAAGTCTTTCTTTCATGATATCCTCCTTAAAACTTGTTTTGGCTATTCATTTGCGACTATAACAGGAAATAAAATTTCCTGTGGAAGAAAAAAGAATGTGCCTTGGCACATTCTGGCACCTGCGGCGATCGCTTGTGACATCTTCCTTATACGCCGCAGTGCACATCCTCGCGGAGCGTTTTTATATATTAGGAAAGAACACTTTCCTAATATATAAAAAAATCGCCCCTAAAAAGGGACGAGATAAATCGCGGTACCACCCTGTTTCCTGCTATTTGAATAACAGGCACTCGGACTGCGTAACGTGCAGGGACGTCGTTTTCTACTTTATTTTCAAAAACGCAGCTCACGTGGGAAATTCGTTTCCTGCCTGAACCGGGGAGAACTTACAGCCGGGGATTCTCCTTCTCTGTCGGAAAACAGTTCACTACTTACACGGTCATTGCTTTTATTATATGTCATATACTTAATTATTGTAACATATGATTTTTTTATGTCAAGCGGTTTTATCTGATAGATTCACCGTTTATCTACGCAAAAATCATATTCCGGAACCTGGATGCTGCTTTTTGCAGAACTAATCCTTTTCCAGGATATCCCTCTTTGCATCTACCCAGATACAGTTAATAAGCCCTCCCAGCAGCATCACATACATACAAAAATACAGCCACAGCATCACAAGAATGATCGCCGTCATACTTCCGTACAGACCGGAAAATCCTTTGAAGATTGTCAGATACATTGAAAAAACAAACGAGATCACCAGCCATCCCAGAGAACAGAAAATAGATCCCAGAATCAAATCCCGGAACGGAAGCTTTCGGTTCGGCAAAAAGTGATATACCAGAAGCGAAATTCCAGTCATAACAACAAATGAAATCACTGTTCTCAAACGCATGATCATATCCGTCGTCTCCGCAAGAAACGGAATTTTGTGATATATAAAAATACTGATATTATTACCAAACACAGAAAGTACCAGAGCCATCACGATCGCTGCAATGAACAGGATCGTATAGATGGATGCCCGGATTCTTAAAAATACATAATTTCGTGTCTCACGAAGCTCATATGCACAGTTCAGTCCTGTACTAACCGCAAGTACTCCTTTACCTGCTGACCACAATGCTACAATCGCAGTGATCGGAATGACCGTTTTCGACTGGTTATATACTTCATTTACAATGCCAACCATAAAATCCTGCATATTTGTCTCCGGAAACAAATTTACCACTGCAGTCATAACATCTGCTTTTGTCACCGGAGTATATTGTATGATAGCAAGAAGCAGCAAAATAATCGGGATCATACTCAGCACAAAAAAATAAGCAGACTGGGCCGCGTATGCTCCCACATGCTTTTGTGACACCTGCCCTGTAATTTCCCGAATCTTGTTTATCGTTTTCATCATATAATAACTCCATTTATCTTATCGGCAGTTTCATTTTTCAAAATAGTTTATCACATTTTCACTTCTTTGAAAACCCAAAAAAACAGTTGCTCTCGCAACTGTCCTTTATCTTTTGTAGTCCCCCGAAATGCCGTTTTCCGTTTTTTGACTCCTAGCACTCCGCTAGGTGGGCGACCGCATCTGCTTTTCTGCCTTCCCCTGCGCAATGAGGGCCTGACATATTACAGAGATATAAGAATCCCGTTTAAAGTATTGTAGGTTCAAAAATACGGAAGTCTCGAACATTCCAGGTTTTCTAAAGCCTATTATAGACCATCAGCCGTGTTTTTTCAACTGTTAATCGTTGAAGATATTTACTTTTTTTACCAGAAATTAAAATACGTTTAACGTACCCATTTCCCGCTTTTTCCACCGGACTTTTCAAGCAGATGGATTTCTCTGATCTCCATTCCCCGGTCAACCGCCTTGCACATATCATAGATTGTAAGAAGAGCGGTATTTACCCCGGTCAGTGCTTCCATTTCCACACCGGTCCTGCCAGTACATGCCGTGTGGCAGATTGCCCGGATCCCATGCTCTTCTTCCAGATATTCAAAATCAATCTCGACTTTGGTAAGGTTTAACAGATGGCACAGCGGAATCAGTTCTGCTGTCTTTTTTGCACCCATGATCCCGGCAATTCTTGCTACGCCAAGAACATCTCCTTTTTTCATGCTGCCTTCCTTTACTTTCTGAAAGCATTCTTCCGACATGCGGATCACCCCTGATGCAAGTGCTTCTCTTTTTGTCTCAGCCTTTGCCCCCACATCTACCATCACTGCATTACCATCTTCGTTAAAATGTGTAAATCCACTCATGATTTTTAACCTCTTTATTTTCTGGCACATTCGCCTTCTGTTCCCCGGAGGATTCCAAGCCCATGTCCAAGTTCAGGAAGCAGAAACTCCAGTGCTTCCTGTACTGCTTTGGGACTTCCCGGGAGATTGATGATCAGCGTTTTTTTTCGGATACCTGATACAGCTCTGCTGAACATAGCACGCTTTGTGATCGTCATCGAATAATTCCGGATTGCCTCTGCTATTCCGTTTGCCATCCGGTCACAGACATTTACCGTCGCCTCCGGTGTCCGGTCCCGCTCGGAGAATCCTGTTCCTCCAGTGGTGAAGATCACATTAAGCTGTCTCTGATCAGCCAGTCTGATCAGCTCTTTTTCCAATTTTTTCTGCTCATCCGGTAATAAAATCGTTTCTTTAATATCATATCCGGCATCTTTCAACATTTCGACAATCATGGGGCCGCTTTTGTCTTCTCGTTCTCCGGCAGCCCCTTTATCACTTAAAGTAATAACTGCCGCTGAAAATGGACGGTCACTTTTCACCTGTTCCATGACAACTTCATCTCCTACCTTGATATGACCTCCGGTGACGACTTCTGCAAAAACGCCCTCTCTTGGCATAATGCAGTCACCCATTCTCTTATAAATCTGACAATGACTGTGGCATTCTTTTCCAATCTGTGTCATCTCAAGTACCACATCTCCGATATGAAATCTTGTTCCAACCGGAAGCGCGCGAAAATCAAATCCTTCCACGATCAGATTTTCACCAAATGCACCATACGCAACTTCTGCCCCTTTTGCACGAAATTCCTGAATCTTTTCATCGGAAAGCAGACTGATCTGACGATGCCATTTTCCACCGTGCGCATCTCCTTCAATCCCCCAGTCCATTTTGACCATGGCTTCACGAACCTCATGTTTTTCGGTTCCTCTTTTTTCACTGATGCAGATTCCCTTCAGTCTTCCCATTTTTATGTTTATCCTCCGATCTGTGACATATTTTTCTGTTCTGTAATAAAATTCTGCTCCTCAAAATGATGCATCTTCGGTTTTCCACGGATCGCCTGTTCGAGACATTTCCGGATTTCTTCTTCCGATCCGTGTCTTGCTGCCTCAAAAACGGAGATAGTATCTGCATAGCACAGACACGCTTTTAACTTTCCGGTTGATGTCATCCGGATCCGGTTACATCTGTCACAGAATTTTCCATGCAATGCACTGATCAGACCGATTTTCCCCTGAAAACCAGGCAGTTGATAATACACAGCAGGTCCGTTCCCAAACCGTCCCTCTAACGGATAAAACTCTCCTTCTATTCCATAAGCTTCTTTCAGTTTTCCAAGCACCCAGGCACCGGAAATGCCATTCTCTGCTCTTCCCTGTCCAATCGGCATCAATTCAATAAAACGGACATCCAGCTTGTTCTTTTTCGCCAACTCTGCCAGACTTTTCCATTCCTCCTCATTGACTCCTTTTTGCAGGACCGTGTTGATCTTTACCCGGATCTCGCTTTTTTCTGCCATGAAAATGGATTTTCTGACTCTTTCCAGTTCATCTGCCCCGGTAATCTCCTGATATTTTTCCGGAATCAGTGTATCCAGACTGATATTCACCGCATCCAGCCCCGCTGCAAGAAGATCTTCCAGATTCTCACCCAGAAGAACCCCATTTGTCGTCATTGTTACTTCTTCTGTGCCCGGAATCTGCCGGATCATCCGGATCAGATCTGCGCATCCTTTTCTGACCAGAGGCTCCCCTCCGGTAATCTTAAACCTGGTAATCCCGATCCGGACAGCCTCCCTGCAGATTCGTTCAATCTCCTCATAAGTCAGGATTTCTGACATAGGAATCCACTTTGCGCCATCCGGCATGCAGTACCTGCATCGCAGATTACAGCGGTCTGTGATTGAAATTCTCATATATTCAATTGTTCGTCCATAAGAATCTCTCACAGCCTTTTCCATCCTTTCTTAATTCCAGAGTGGTTCCAGTAACACCTCGATCGTACCGCCGCAGACCATGCCTTCTTCCTCCGCATCATCTCCGGTCATATCCACATATTCTGTCTTTAGTCCTGTATTATTTTCATGCATCATGACTCTCGCTTTTCTTAAAACCTCTGCCTCCATACAGCCGCCTCCGATGGTTCCAACACAGCTGCCGTCTTCCAGGATCAGCATCTTGGATCCCACATTTCTTGGTGCAGAACCCTTTCTTGTAATGATCGTTGCAAGCATCTTCTTTCCCGGATGAACGATATCCAGGATTGCTTCCAGCAAGTCTTCCGGATAACCGCAGACTCTCTTGTTCTGATTCTTTACTTCGATGATTTCCGCCATGATCGCCACACCGATCTCCTCCGGTGTCTCAGCACCGATGTTCAGACCAATCGGACTTTTTATCTCGCCGATTACTTCCTGGCTGCATCCTTTTTCAATCAGATTCTGCTTTACCATCGCACTTCTTCGCCGGCTTCCGATCATTCCGATATAAGCATGTTCCTTCCCAACGATCTTCTCCAGACAAACCTGATCATATCTGTGACCTCTGGTCAGTACAACAAAATACGTATCCTTGTCTCCTTCGATCTGATCCAGGGCATCTTCAAACGGCTGGCAGATCACTTCCGTTGCACCCGCATTTCTGGCATGATCGGCAAACTGCGGACGATCTTCAAGAACCGTGACTTTCCATCCAAGCATAATCCCGATTTTGATCACCGGCACCGATACGTGACCACCGCCACAAATGACCAGATGCTCCTGCCCTCCAATTATATCACAAAACACCTGCTGCTCTCTGATTTCATAAAGTCCACATTTTTTCAAGTCTCCTGATTCTGAAAAATGTTCTGAAAAGAAACCATTTTCTTTACTTTCCCAGATTATTTTTTTCTCCGCCAAAATTGCTTTTTCTCCGGCTGCGGATCCTTTTGCCACTGTCAGAAGAACGTAATCCCCCGGCTTTGGTAAATCTTTTAATATCTCAAATACATTTTCCATCCAATCTCATCTACCCTACTACATATTTATTCAGTCTGTCAAATGCTTCTTTTAATACGGTTCCATCCTGAAACGGATCGGAATCTTCCGGCATTTGATCTCTCGCATGACGTTTTCTTTTATCCACATCACATTTTCTCTGTCATACAATACTTTTATTGTAACAAATTTTTCCGTCAAATGAAATAAGAAGGTGCAGCTCTTTTTGTCTGCACCTTCCCTTTTCCTTTATTTTGTGATCTGATTTTAAAAATATTTTGCATTCAGCTTTTTGACTGTCCATGCAAACCATACCAGTACCGCAAGTACCAGTACTAACATCACCCAGAATAATTTTCCTGTACTCTGCACGTAAGTATTATACAGATCTTCTGCGCCGTACAGGATCAGCACAACCGCAAGCACAAGAAGCTTCGGTCCTGCTGCTGCCCTGTATGCTTCCTTATCCTTACACTTCTTTATATTCGTATCTTTTGGTACAAGAATTGATGTATTGATGATTCCTTTGAATTTAAGCTGAAACCATGCATACAGGCTATACAATCCCGCTCCAATACCAATAATCCCGAAAATTCCTTCCATTCCGTTCATTCTTTTGCCTTCTCCTGTTTATTTTACGCCAAGAATATTCTTAACTGTCTGCTCCATCTGATCCACATCACATTCCGTATTGTGACGGATCTCGGCATTCATGATCTCTTTGATGGCATTCGGAATCTCTGTACCGGATACTTTCTGAAGCTCCTCGATCAGTTTGAAATCATCCTGTCCTTTATACTTCGGATCGATCGCTGACATAACGCTTCCTGCAAATTTATATGGACTTGCTGTGGATGCGATTACTGTCTTTCTGTCATCTTTACTGTCTTCTCTGTAAGCTTTATACACCGTTGCAGCTACCGCCGTATGGGTATCCATTACATAACCGGTATCTTCATATACATCATGGATTGTCTTTGCGACCTGCTCTTCTGTCGCATATCCTGCCGCAAAATCAGCCAGGTTTGCTTTCATCTCACCTGTAATCGCGTAACTTCCCTTTGTCTTCAGCTCAGTCATAAGATCCGTATCTTTTCTTGCATCTTCTCCTGAGATCTTGTAGATCAGACGCTCTAAGTTGCTGGAGATCAGAATATCCATGGACGGAGATGTTGTAAGAACAAATTCACGGTTACGGTCATAAGTTCCTGTCTGGAAAAAGTCATAGAGAACTTTGTTCTCATTGGATGCACAGATCAGCTTTGCAATCGGGATTCCCATATTCTTTGCGTAGTATGCAGCCAGAATATTTCCAAAGTTACCGGTCGGTACAACTACATTGATCTCTTCATCTTCCGCAATCTCTTCATTCTGAAGAAGCTTCGCATAAGCATATACATAATATACAACCTGCGGAACCAGACGTCCGATATTGATAGAGTTGGCAGATGAGAACTGGTAGCCTGCTTCATTTAACTCTTTTTCCAGCTCTTTGTTCTCGAACATTGCCTTCACACCGCTCTGTGCGTTGTCAAAGTTACCGTGGATCGCAACAACAGAAGTATTGTCTCCTTTCTGTGTTACCATCTGCAGCTCCTGTACTCGGCTGACTCCGTTCTTCGGATAGAATACGATGATCTTGGTTCCTTCTACATCTGCAAATCCTGCAAGTGCAGCTTTTCCTGTATCCCCGGATGTTGCAGTCAGAATGACGATCTCATTCTTCACCTGATTCTTCTTTGCAGAAGTAGTCAGAAGGTGCGGAAGAATGGAAAGTGCCATATCTTTGAATGCGATCGTTGCTCCGTGGAACAGTTCCAGATAATAAGCATCCTCCACCTTCGCAAGCGGTGCAATCTCTTCGGTATCAAACTTACTGTCGTAAGCCTTTGCGATACAGCTCTTCAGCTCTTCTTCTGTAAAGTCTGTCAGGAATTCCTTCATAACTGTATATGCGATTTCCTGATAGGTCATCTCTTTGAGCTCACCAAGCGACACCGGAAGCTTCGGAATCGAAACCGGTACAAATAATCCGCCGTCATCTGCCAGCCCTTTTAAGATTGCCTGGGAAGCTGTTACTGTCTTTTCTGCATCTCTTGTACTCTTATAAAGTAAATTCATGGTTCTCCACCCTTCTTATTCTTTCTGATTCACTTCAGCAATCTACTAAAGTATTTTCCTATTTAGCGATTATAGCATAAGAACCTTTCAAGTGCAATGCCATCCTTATCTGCGTTTCCACTTTCGTCCACACATCCGGCTCAGAAGAAAACACAGGAGCAGTGCCCCGGTCAGAATAACACCGATCAGAAATATCAGAATCTTTACATAAGATCCATCTCCGGTTGCAACCGTCTTTGCTTTCTCAGTTTCCTTTGGCTTTTCCGGACTTTCCGGTTTTTCCTCTTCTGCCGGCTTTTCCTTTTTATAGGTTACACTCTGTCCTTCGTCCTCCAGATCTGCGTGCGCTGCAACCAGCTTTTCCTCCAGATACACTTCCTCAAATACAACAACCTGTTCTCCTTTAAGCTTCGTTGCATCAAACGTAAATTCCATCTGAATTTCTCCGAAATCTGTATCCGGGATCAGCTTTTTCTCTGCGGTCACTTCTTTTCCATCCTGAAGAACCGGCTTTTTGGTCTCCTTATCCATTAATGTGCCTTTAACTACATATTCTTTTCCAATCTCCAGATTTTTCCATTTTACCTGATCTATGACCGTTACCTGTTCTGTCCGTTTCCCGTTATGCGTTCCCGTTTCCCGATCAGATGCTCTTGTCCCGATCTCCGGTACGGGATGTTCATCATTTGTCAGTGTGCCCAGATCAATTACTCGCATTTCCTTTGTTACTTCCACCTCAAACGCAGGAATCAGCATCCGGTCTTCATTATTTTTACAAGACAGTTCTTCCACCAGATACGTTCCGTAAGGAAGCGCTCCTCTTGTATTATCCGGAGTTCCTTCCCCAAACCAGATCCCATCTTCACTTGTCTTCCCCTCATTCGTGTTGACGGTATGTGGATTCCAGTACGCACCGGTCGAAGCCTCCCCGTTTTTATCCGTCAGGATCACATGGCTCTCCCCAGTTGCCTGCGATGTGATCCGAAATGGGATATCCGCCAGTCTTTTCAAGGTTTTATCTGCCGCTTTCACCAGCTTTAAGTCCCCACGGATGAGCTTTTCCTTTATTTCCACTGGATTCCATATTTTCAGGGCTTTATAGCTTCCATTTTGCTCCGTTCCAGTCCTGATACAATGTGTAACGGTGTCCACCAGATACCCTTCCGGCGCATGCATCTCCCATACCGTAATCGTTCCAAGCGGAAGCTCGTTATTTTCAAAAAACGGATCTCCGCTGATCAAGTGCGCCTCATCCATCCGGACCACACCATCCGCATCCGACTTCAGCTTCCAACTCCTGAGCGGCACCTTCACACCGATCTCATTTTGATTGTCAAAAATGCTATCAAAAAATGCCACATGAAATTCAGCTCCCGCAAGAGAAAGTCCTGCCTGCGCCTGCCCTTTCCCTGTTTCCGCATCCTGCTTCCGGATCAGGATTTCCACCTTTGTCTTTTCCGGTTCATCCTGACACTCATAGGTCACGGTCTGTCCGGCATTCACCGTGATCTGCCGCAGCTTTGTGTCCAGTACATAGCCTTTCGGTGCTTTAGTCTCTTTGATGTCATAGGAACCCTCCGGCAGATTTTCTGCCTTCCCATATCCTTTCTTGTCTGTCCGGATTACGCAGACTGCCTCGGATGTCCCACTTTTACAGACGGTATACTCTGCCCCTTCCAGTGCGTAGAGCTGATTATCAGCCGTAATCCCTGACCTTGCAGAGCTCTTCATGATCTCCAGGCTTCCGTTATGGGTTGTCTTAAAAAGATATATCGTTGATCTGGATTTTGCCACAAGCTGTGAAATCTGATTACCACTCGACGGAATAGATGCCGAATGCCAGAACCGGTTATCGTTGCTATTATCTCCCCAGAAAAATCCGATATGGCAGTCTGCATCTTCTTCATCCCAGGAAACCGGCTCAAAATAGATCACATCTCCTTTTTGCGCTTTTCCGCCCGCAAGCAGCTCCTCAATGGTGTTGTAATGATAGGATTCCACGGCATTGTCTGTCATCCAATGAAACCAGTTGCTCGCATTGACCTTGCCGCCACGGAGACTTCCTTTGTCAATTCCTGACAGATCCGCTCCACATTTTTCCAGAACATAAGCGACAAACCCGGTACAGTTCATTGCCCCATTTCCACCGTAAGCTCCGTTCGGACGCATGCAGTTCTCTGCTGTCAGAGGATATCCGCTGTAAGGCGTTCCCAGATAATAACCGTCCTTTTCGTGTTTTTTTAACTCCTCAAGCACTTTTCCTGGCTCTGCTCCTAATTTTTCATCAAGTTTTACAATCGTTTCTTTCTTTGCGATTCTCTCTGCTGAGTTTGCAGATACGACAGGCATACTGCTGCCCGACAATGATACTACCGCCAGAATCACACTTAGTATTCCGGCAAAATGATTCTTCATATATTTCATAAAAGTTTCTCCTTCTGCCTTTTCAGGTCAGAAAAGAGAATATAAAAGACGAGTACCCTTACTATAAAGGAAGAGTACCCGCTTGTCAATAGTATTTTATTGTTGATCTGCCTCCAGAACGATCACACTTCTCGGTCCCACAAGAATTCTTTCCTCCGAAATCCGTACCGGATTCTGATAAATTTCCTGCTTTTTATCTCCAGTATTTGCCGCCACATGCCAACTATATCCGCCCGGAAGTTGTGGAAGTTCTACCCAGACACCTTCCCAGTATGGATTCATCAGAAGATACACACAGTCTTCTTTTGCCATTTTGTTATCATATCCGGCAAACATGACTGCCGCCGTCCGGATCTCCGGTCTGGAAAAATCCAGTTTCCACGGCACTTCACCGTGAAAGCTGATCTCCGGAAATCCAAGACTGCTCGCCCCTGCATCTCCTGTGATCGACGGATGCCGTTTCCGAAATGCCGTCATATAAGCACAAAAATCAAATACATCCTGAAACTTTTCTTTTCTTGTCCAGTCCAGCCAGGAAATCTCGTTATCCTGACAGTAGGCATTATTATTCCCGAACTGAGTATTGCCAAACTCATCACCTGCAAGGAACATCGGTGTCCCTCTGCTGCAAAGCAGGACCGCAAAAGCATTTTTCATCATCCGGTGGCGCAGTTCAACAACCATCACCTGATCAGTGTCCCCCTCTGCCCCACAGTTCCAGCTCCGGTTATCGTCACTTCCATCAAGATTTCCCCATCCATTAGCCTCATTATGCTTCTGGTTATACGAATAAAGATCATACAGGGTAAATCCATCATGGCAGGTCAGGAAATTCACAGAAGCATGTTTTCCGCGGATTCTGGTATCATAGATGTCCGGAGAACCGGCAATTCTCTGAAGCGCTGCTCCTGCTGCCCAAAGTCCCCCTTTTAAATATTCCCGCACGTCATCCCGGTATCTTCCGTTCCATTCTGACCATCTGCGGAATGCCGGAAAACTTCCGACCTGATAAAGTCCGCCGGCATCCCACGCCTCCGCGATCAGCTTTGTGTCTGCAAGCAGCGAATCATAGGCAAGATTCTTTACGAGTGGTGGATTTTCCATCGGTGACCCATCCTCATTTCTTCCCAGGATCGAGGCAAGATCAAACCTGAAGCCGTCCACCCGGTACTCTGCCACCCAGTATCGCAGACAATCCTGGATCATTTTGATCACCACCGGATGATTACAATTCACAGTATTTCCACAGCCACTGAAATTATAATATTTTCCATCGGGTGTCAACATATAATAAATCTGATTGTCAAATCCTTTAAACGAAATAAACGGTCCGCATTCATTTCCTTCTGCCGTATGGTTAAACACCACATCCAGGATTACTTCAATCTGGTTATCATGCAGTTCCCGGATCAGTTCTTTTAATTCTACTCCTTCCCGGTTGTATTCCGTTGATGCTGCATAGCTCGTATTCGGCGCAAAAAAGCTGACTGTATTATACCCCCAGTAATCAATCAGTTTCTTTCCATCAACCTCACGGCTCCCCTGCAGTTCATCAAATTCAAAGATCGGCATTAGCTCCACCGCATTAATCCCCAGTGTTTTCAGATAAGGAATTTTTTCTTTGATTCCGGCAAAGGTTCCAGGATGACGGACACTTTTGTCCATCTTCGTGAATCCCCTGACATGCATCTCATAGATGATCAGTTTTTCCATCGGGATCTTATCCGGCTTTTCACTGCCCCAGAAGAAATTATTCCGGACTACTCTGGCACGATATCCCCCTGTATTTAGTGCTTTTCCCCATACACTCTGTCCGGTAACTGCCTTTGCATACGGATCCAGTAAAATATGCTTTTTATCAAACAGCAGACCTTCCTTTGGTTTCCACGGTCCGTCCAGCCTGTACGCATATTCAAATTCTTCAATATCCAGTCCGAATACCATCATGGAAAATACATCCCCGATCCGGCAGTTTTCCGGAAATGGGATCACCGCATAAGGTTCCGGTTCCTTTCTGTGAAACAGAAGAAGTGCACATGTCACTGCCCCTTTTGAATGCACTGTAAAATTAACTGCCGACTGAAATGCAGTCGCACCCTCATCACGATACAGCCCGGGACAGATTTCAAATCCATTTACATTTTCTGTCGGAACCCATCTTGGCATCATTTCTTCCAGCATTTTACCAGCTCCTTCCATGTCATGTTTTCAGTATAGCACATTTTTCCGTTTACACATCTTTCCTTTCTGTATATAATATAAAGGATTACATATTTTTTTGCAGCAGACTCAAGGAGGTTTTTTATGACTGCACAGCATCTATATTATTTATTTCAGTGCTTCTTTATATATGCCTTTTTAGGCTGGTGTACAGAAGTTGCGTTTGCCGCTTTTAAAGAACATCGTTTTGTCAACCGTGGATTCTTAAATGGCCCGATCTGTCCGGTATACGGTTTCGGCGTGGTTGCAGTCATTCATTTTCTGACACCGCTTCGTTCCAACCTGCTCCTGCTATATCTCGGAAGTGCTATTCTTGTTACTGCAATCGAATGGCTGACCGGGTTCATTCTCGAAAAGGTTTTCCATAACAAATGGTGGGATTATTCTAATATGCCGCTCAATCTGAATGGATATGTGTGCCTTTTGTTTTCTCTGATCTGGGGAGTGTTCTGTGTTTTCATCGTAGATGTATTCCATCCACTGATTGACACACTGCTCTCACACATTCCTTTCCTTGTCGGTATCATTCTTGTATGTATTCTGGTGATTGCCGGACTTGCCGATCTCTATGTAACAGCATCCGGTATCCTGAAGCTCAACAAACGTCTTGAAAAAATGCAGGCCATTGCAGACGAACTTCATCAGATTTCCGACAAGCTTGGTGAATCAATCTACAAGCGTACCATTACAGCTATGGAAAAACAGGAAGAGTTCAAAGATACTGTATCTGAGAAGCAGGAAGAATTTAAATCTGCTATTTCCGAAAAACAGGAAGCAATTTCAGACACCCTTGCCGATGTTTCTGACGAAGTAAAAGAACAGATTACTCTTCTTCGCAGAAGCTACCTGGAAAATGTCAAAGCAACTTCTCATATGCAGAAGCGTATCATGAAAGCTTTCCCGAAAATGCAGAGCCGCAACTACAAAGAATCCTTTGAAGATCTTAGAAACAAACTGAAGGAAATGTCTCTCAAAAAATAACAGGCTGTAAAAAATCCATCTGGTTTTCTTTTAAAAAAAGAAATCAGATGGATTTTTTATCTTTAAAATTATGATGTGAGTGTCAAAAGTAAATTTTGCCACTCACTAATGTTTCCTCTTGATCTTGTCCAGATACGGAATCTCGATTGGATCGATTGCATCAAGTGGCTGTTCTTTATTGATCTTCTTTTTGCGTGTGTGCTTTTTCAGAAGTGCACCACCCCGGTTATAAAACCAGAAAGAAAAGATCAGAAGTTTATTGAATTTTCCAATTTTGTCTTTTGTCGTCTTCGTGTAATACTCCCCACCGGACTGGATCTCTCCTTTTTCCCTGATCTGCCGGATCAGATCCAGCTCTGTCTCAATCCGTACCGGAAATTCCGTATACCCCATGCCGACGCAGTCCAGCTTATGCGCATCACTTCCTCCGGTCCCCGGTTTTCCATATTTTTCAGCAAGATACTTCGCCCCTTCATTGGACTGTGGTGGCTCACATGCATTGAAAGTCTCTATAAAATCAAATTTTTCAATCAACTCCGGAGATTTCTGCCATCTTTTCGTATTCGTAAAACTCAAATACTTTTCCCCACACGGATGTGCCGGTCCACAGATTCCTCCATTGTGATGCACAAAATCAATCAGCAGCGAAAGCGGAAGCCCTCTCAGCTCCAGAAGGCGCATCTTTACTCCCTGTGGCATAATGATCAGAATGTGCCCCGCATCCAGTGTATCATACTCTATTCCTTTCAATACGACAAAATCTTTGTATTTTCTCCCTTTGATCGTATTCTTCCAATGCCGATATCCATTATAGGTGTCATGATCTGTAACCAGCATTCCGCCAATGCCTTTAGACTGCAGCTTTTTAATAAATTCTTCAATCGGCACTTTGCTGTCAATTGATCCTTCTCTTACATGACAATGCATATCTATCTTCATATTTTCATCTCCAGATCTTATATCGTTGATACTATTTTTATTATACCTCTTTTTTTATAACGCTGCAAGAAATACCGGTTTCTTCCAGCCATTCCTGATCAGATACAAAAGAGGATGTATCACATTCTGATACATCCTCTCATCCATCTTATCTATTCTTCATCCTCGTCATCATCATCATCCAGATCGATCAGCATGGTTCTTGCCATCTCTATTTCTTCTTCTTTTGATGTTTCTTTCTTGATCGCATTTGCTCTTCGAACCTGCTTCTTGTTGATCTCACTTGACTTCATGATAAACTGGATCACGATTCCGATAAATGTAATCACAATCGAAATGATCCACATGAAAATCACATTTTTCAGACCTGCCAGATCATAGATCATCATTCCTGCTCCAAAACCGCCTGCTAATGCCGTCGCAATAATCACAAACGGTTCAAACCAGATCATCGCAAGGATTGCGAAAATCAGTCCGACTGCTCCGCAGACTGCCAGCATGATCCAGTTTCCCGCATTTGTAATCGCAAGTACTGTGCCAGCCATTCCCAGAAAGCATACCCAGAAAGCTCCGAATTTCTTAAATACACTGTTCAGTATTGCAAAAACCAAACCCGCAACACCGGCTGCGATCAGTACCGGAACAACTTCCAGTCCCATAAGATATGTCACGGCAAATCCAAGCAATGCCCCTGCAACAAATCCAATCACTGCATTCCAGACACGGATCAGCTTCAAACCTAAAATTCCAATGAAAACCGATATAACAATTGATACCGCCGAAACAATCACGGCTTCTTTTCCTGCTATAAATACCGCACTGTTTCCCATGATATCCTTCAATACTATACCTATTGATTCCATCCTAATCTCTCCTCCTGTCGTACTTTCCTGTTGTTAAGTCAGACGCTTATTTTGATGAAGAGTCTGAAGATGTATCTGTATCTTCGGTCGTGCTCTTAACCGTTACGCCCTGATCAGCAAAACTGATCGTATTCCATACTTTTTTATGTACTTTAATATCCGTTTTCTTTTTCCATTTCTTACAAATTGACTGATACTGGTCACTCTTTCTCTGTGATACAATGGACTCTTTCTTGGTATCCGTTGCATCACGGTCAAGAAGGCTGACTACTTTTGCAACATAATAGCCATTGTCTGCTTCGATCACGTCTGTTACTTCACCTTCTTTTAACTTATCAGCAGCTTTGATCAGATCTTCGTTTGGCGATGTCGTATCCGAGTCAAATGTCAGATCGGTGACTGATGCACCTACTGCTGTTGCAAATACAGAAAAATCTTCTGCCGAAGCCGCATCTTTCTGGAAATCTTCTGCTTTCTTTTTCACTTCTGCTTTTTCGTCATCTGACATATCTGTCGAATTTCCATCACTGCCCTTTGTCTTTGTAGAGAACAGCACATACTGCATTTTCTTCTGTGCTGCTTCCTCATCGGATACATTCGTATCTACATCCGCAGTCATGGCAGTTTCCATCTTCTTCTGAAGTGTCAGAAGTTCCAGTACTTTCTTTACCGTCTTTTCATCGCCCGATACTGCATCTTTTGCAGCACTGTCATTGCTGTCAGTAAATTTCTTCGCAGCATCCTCGATGCTTTTTTCCTCATCATCACTTAGCGAAACTTTATAATCATCCTTGTGCTCATCCAGAATATACATTTCTTCCAGAGAATCCATGATTGAATCCTTATAATTCTCTTCGTAAGTCTTTCCGTCTGTAACTTCTTTTCCCCAAAAATCATCTCCCAGATAACTGCTATATGTTGTTTCAAACTGCGCCTGCTGATATCTTGCAAAAAAGTTCGCCACATCTGCAGTCACTTTCTCATCTCCGACTTCTACCACTGTATCCTGTCCGTTAAACTTGCTTCCACATCCGTTTAAAGATGCAATGCAGGCAACTGCCAGTATACAGGCAACCACTCTTTTTTTCATTTATAAAATTTCCTCCTTGATCTTCTCTCCATTGTACACACTTCTTCACTATGCACTCGTATAGTATATCTTTTTTTTACCTTACTGGCAATCTTTTTCATAAAAAATACACATTATTCTTCAACAAGTCCCTGTATATCTTCGACAATTTTTCCTGCATTTTCAAGAATCTGCTCTGCTTTTTCTTTTTTATTTTTCCGAAGTTTACAATAAATAAAATATGGATTTTCTGCATCTGTCTTAAATGTCAGTTCTCCCTTATATTTTGCCAACAGTTCCGGAATCTTTGCTACATTTACCCTTGCCTTCTCATACATGGTAAATTTGTATTCATCGCCTTTTTGCTCTACCGAAATTACATAAGCCGCATGTGCTTTCGCCTTCAGCTGCGCGATCATCAGAAGCTGCTGCACCTTACGTGGTGGATCGCCGAAACGGTCAATCAGTTCTTCTAGCATATCTTCCTGTTCTTCTTCTGTCTCAATTGCTGCGATCCGTTTATAGATATCCAGCTTCTGATACTCATTCGGAATATAAGATGCCGGAATATAAGCATCAATATTCAGATCCACGGTTGTCGCATAGGTTTCTTCCGGGATCTCTCCCTTCAGGTGACGGACTGCCTCACTTAACATCTTACAGTAAAGATCGTATCCCACTGCATCCATATGTCCATGCTGTTCCTCCCCAAGCAGGTTTCCTGCCCCACGGATTTCCAGATCCCGCATGGCGATTTTTACACCAGAGCCAAGATCTGTAAACTCACGAATTGCCGAAAGACGTTTTTCTGCAACCTCCCGGAGCATTTTGTCTCTTCTGTACAAAAGAAATGCATATGCCATACGGTTCGATCTTCCAACTCTTCCACGTAGCTGATAAAGCTGGGAGAGTCCCATCCGATCTGCATCATGGATGATCATGGTATTGGCATTGGAAATGTCAAGACCGGTCTCGATGATCGTCGTCGATACCAGAACATCAATTTCTCCATTGATGAAATCGTACATAATATCTTCTAACTTGTGTTCCCGCATCTGCCCGTGTGCATATGCCACATTTGCATCCGGCACAAGTTTCTGGATCTTCGCTGCCATTTCAGCTATATCCTGGACACGGTTATAGACATAGTACACCTGTCCCTGGCGGGAAATTTCTCTTTCGATTGCCTCCCGGACCATCTCATCATTCTCCTCCATCACATAGGTCTGGATCGGCATCCGGTCAATTGGTGCTTCTTCCAGCACACTCATGTCACGGATTCCGATCAGACTCATATGAAGCGTTCGGGGAATCGGTGTTGCCGTAAGTGTCAGAACATCAATATTTTCCTTCAGCTTTTTGATCTTTTCTTTATGCTGTACTCCAAAACGCTGTTCCTCATCAATGATCAGAAGTCCCAGATCTTTAAATGCCACATCCTTACTCAATACCCGGTGGGTTCCGATGATGATATCAACCTGTCCCTTTTTCAAATCTTCGATCGTTTTTTTCTGTTGTGCAGGTGTGCGGAAACGGCATAACAGATCCACCCTTACCGGAAATTCTTTCATCCGTTGCACAAAAGTGTTGTAATGCTGCTGTGCAAGAATCGTAGTAGGGACCAGATAGACAACCTGCTTGTTCTCCTGCACTGCCTTGAATGCTGCCCGGATTGCAATCTCTGTCTTTCCAAATCCCACATCCCCACAGATCAGACGGTCCATGATCTTTGGACTTTCCATATCCCGTTTTGTTGCCTCGATTGCAAGCTGTTGATCCTCCGTTTCCTCAAACGGAAACATTTCTTCAAATTCTTTCTGCCAGACCGTGTCCTTTTCATAGACAAATCCTTCTTTGGACTGCCGTACTGCATAGAGTTCCACCAGATCTTTGGCGATCTGCCAGACTGCTGTCTTTACCTTGCTCTTCGTGCGATGCCATTCCTGTCCTCCAAGTTTGTTAAGTTTCGGCTTTTTAGCATCTGCACTGGCATACTTCTGGATCTGGTCAAGCTGTGTGGCAAGAATATAAAGATTTCCACCATCAGCATACGAAATCTTCATATAATCCTTTGTCACCTTATCAACTTCTATCTTTTCAATTCCCCGGTAGATTCCAAGTCCATGATTCTCATGCACTACATAGTCTCCCGGTTTCAGATCCGAAAAGCTGCTTATTTTCTGTCCATCATAACTTTTTCGTTTCTTTTTCTTCTTTGTCTTTCCAAAAATATCTGACTCAGATATGACAATAAATTTAATCATCGGATACTCGTATCCGACTTCTATATGCCCGTAGCATACCATGATCTCCCCTGGATTCACTTCACGTTCCTGATCCTCACTGTAAAAACTGCTCAGATCATAATCACGTAGATCCTCTGCCAGACGTTTTGCCCTTGTTCTGGACCCAGAAATCAGAACCGCCCGGTATCCGTTCCTTTTCAGTCTTTTGAGATCCTGTGTCAGCATCTCAAAGCTGCTGTTATACGGGTTAACGCTTTTTGCCTGGATCCCAAACCGCTTTTTCACAAAAAATGGCTTACATTTCATTTCCAGAGCACACATCCCGATCATACAGAATTTATTCAGAAATTTTATAATTTCATCAGTCGTAAAAAATTCCGGAGCTTCTTCCATTTCCCCGGTCCTTTCCATTTCTTCTGCACGGTTCTCTCTCGCTTTTTCCACTTCATTTTCTGCCAGACGCCCTTTTTCCAGAAGCCTTGCTGGTTCATCCAGGAACACCAGTGTGTCCTTCGGATCAAAGTAGTTGATAAAAGAAACTTTCCGGTCACTTCCCAGTCTGTCATCTGCCGGATAAATAACGATCTGTTCCAGATTCTCTACAGATCTCTGGCTGTCCACGTCAAAAGTCCGTATTGAATCCACTTCATCTCCCCAGAATTCAATACGGATCGGCAATTCCTCGGTAAGTGGGTAAATATCAATGATTCCACCACGAACTGCAAACTGCCCCGGACCATCCACCTGAGCTTCCCTGTCATATCCAAGTTTTATGATCTTCTCCTTCAGCGATTCAAATTCCAGCGCCTCCCCATTGGAAATGGTCAGAATGTCCCCTTTTATTTCTGCTTCCGATGGCAGTTCATCCATGAATCCGTCAATCGTTGTAATGACCGTAACCTGACTTTTTGCCTCCATCATCATCTGCAAGGTTTCCATCCGCTGTTTGACCAGCTGTTTTCCGTGGATATCTGCCTGATAAAAAAGGAGATCCTTTGCTGGATAATAGCTGGTATTTTCATTTAAAAAACGATATTCTTCGTATATTTTTTTTGCTTTATCTTCACTGGAAAGAACGATCAATGTATGCCCATAATCTTTTCCAAGCGCATACATCAAATGCGTTTTCTGTGATGTCACACACCCGGAAAGAAGCAGCATGCCCGGTTCCCGTCCACGCTCTTCACAGATTTCTTCAATCTCTGCCAGTTCAGATAAAGGAGCCGTAAGTGCATGCATCGCTTTTTGCCTCCTCTTATTCTTTCTTTTTCTGGTTATATTCGTTCATTGCCTGATCGATTGCTCCCTGCATGATCAGAGCAGAAGCTTCACAGGCAAGATCATATCCTTCTTCCATAAGTACACGGTCCTCTTTGGAAAATTTTCCAAGAACATAATCAGCAAGATCATATCCTTTCGGTTTTTCTCCCACACCTACCTTGATCCGTGGAAATACACTACTTCCTAAATTGGCAATGATATTTTTGATTCCGTTATGTCCACCGGCACTTCCTTTTCTGCGGATCCTGAGTTGTCCGACTTCCAGACTGATATCATCATAAATTACAAGAAGTTCTTCTTCCGGATCGATCTTGTAATATTCCACTATACTACGGATACTCTCTCCACTCAGGTTCATATAAGTCTGCGGCTTCACAAGAAGCACTTTCTGTCCCTCGATCACTCCTTTTCCGATGAGGGCACGGTGTTTTTTAGTATCGACTGCTATCTGGTATTTCTCCGCCAGGCGGTCCACCACATCAAATCCAACATTATGTCTTGTCCCCTGATACTTTTCATCCGGGTTTCCAAGTCCTGCAATTATAAACATTCTATTCACCTCTGCTTTTTCTCTTTCCTGATTCTACTAAATCCTTTCTCTTTTGTCACGCATTTCTCATGCATAAACTATTTTTTCTTTTCATATAGTTTATTAAGCGGCATAACCTGCCGAAATTCCATACTGCCTAAGGAGGTCCTTTATGAATTCCAAAACAAAAATCATCGTACTTCACATGAAAGAAATTATCTATACTGTTATTTTTGCCACTTTAGGTATTCTCATCCTCTGCCTTTTATTCTTTATGTTCTCCGGAGACCGGCATTCCTCTGTATCCGACAAAAAATATACTCCCGGCGTTTATACCTCTTCTTTTACACTCGGAAATGAAGATCTGGAACTGGAAGTTTCTGTCTCTGACACCTCTATCAATTCCATCCGCATTTCCAATCTAAGTGAGACGGTAACTGCCATGTATCCTCTTCTTCAGCCATCTCTTGAGAATCTGGCTGACCAGATCTGTAAATCCCAGTCCCTTGATCATCTTACACTTTCAAGTGACAGTCCCTATACTTCTCAGCTTCTTCTCAACACCATCCGTGATGCGCTCAAAAAAGCTGCGGCAACCAACTGATGCCGCAGCTCTTTTCCTTTTATTAACCTTCCACGATCAGATACTGTCCGTTCGGAAGTGCGAATACTTCTGAAGCCTCTTCCAGCTCTTCATCACTCATACCACTGATGTCCGCTCCGCTTTCATCCAGATAATCTCTCACATCCTTGATAGAATCTACAACAACCGCCATACAGTCTTCCAAAAACGCTTCTGCCTCTTCCAGTGTCTCTGCAACCGGCTCATCAAAAAGCTGTGACTGCATATTCAGGAATGTCTGCAGACATTCTTCATCATACTCATACATACAGGCAACCCTCCCTTATCTTTCTCACAGAAAAATTTTCTCATCTGAACTATAAATAGTTAAGCAATTCTTCAGCATGTGCAATTGTTGCATCTGCTCCTGTCTCCACAAGAAGTTCTTTGGTCCGGAATCCCCATTCTGCTCCGACTGTAAACATACCGGCAGCCTTCCCTGTCTTCATATCTACATCCGAGTCTCCTATGTATATTCCTTCTTCCGGCGATACCCCTAATTTATCAAGTATCCACAGAAGTCCTTCCGGATCCGGTTTCTTCGGAAATTCACCCGACTGCCCCTGAATATGGTCAAAATATCCTTTTCCAAATGTACTTTCCACTACATCGATCGCCTGCAAATGTGGTTTGTTGGAAAATACTGCAATCTTTATTCCCTTCTTCTTCAGTGAATCTAACATCTGAACAACACCATCATAAGGACGTACATGGTACATACAATTTTCTCCAAAGATTCTGCTGTACACTTCCATACCTTCTTCAATCCTCTTAAGCTCTGTGTCTCCGGACGCACGAAGTGCACGTTCCATAAGGCATCTGGCTCCATCCCCAACGAAGCTTCGGCACTGGTCTTTGGTAATCGTCTCAAGTCCCATTTCTTCTAACGTCTTATTCGTTGAATAAGTCAGCGAATCCAGCGTATTTGTCAAAGTTCCATCCAAGTCAAAAATACACGCTTTATACATTGCTATTCTCCTGTTCTTCTGTTCTATGATTATAATAGTATGAACCTTGACAAATTTCAACTGGAAATCTCTATTTTTCTATTCACTTCGCAGATATTGTCGCATAGCCCTGAGTGCATTCTTTTCCAGGCGGCTTACCTGTGCCTGTGAGATTCCGATTTCTTCTGCTACCTCCATCTGCGTTTTTCCTTCAAAAAAACGAAGTCTGATAATATGCCTCTCCCTTTTTCCGAGTCGGTCCATTGCCGCCTGAAGAGACAGCTTCTCCACCCATCTGTCTTCTTTGTTCCTTTTGTCACTGATCTGGTCCATCACATACATAGCATCTCCATTGTCATTATATACCGGCTCATTTAAGCTGACCGGCATCTGGATCGCATCCAGCGCATAGATGATCTCTTCCTTTGCGATCCCGATTTCCTCTGCAATTTCCTGAACAGTAGGTTCTTTCTGGTTTACTTTGACATAATTTTCTTTCGCGTAAATGGCTTTATATGCCGTATCACGAAGTGACCTGCTAACACGGATCGAATTATTGTCCCGGATGAACCGCCGGATTTCTCCAATGATCATCGGTACCGCATAAGTTGAAAATTTTACTTCCAGCTCCGGATTGAAATTATTGATTGCCTTGATCAGTCCGATGCACCCGATCTGAAACAGATCATCCGGATTTTCACTGCTTCCCGAAAAGCGTTTGATCACACTGAGTACCAGACGCAGATTTCCTTTGATATACTGTTCTTTTGCCTCCTCATCCCCCGCTTTGATCTTCTCAAAAAGCACCTCTTTTTCCCTGTCGCTAAGCAGGGGAAGCTTTGCTGTATTTACACCACAGATTTCTACTTTATTAAGTACCATCTCAATAAACCTCCAAATCTTTACTGGTATAAATTTTTCTCAAAACTGTTTTTATTTATTCGATTCCCACTAAAATATTAAAAATATCGCTCCTTGACTTTTCCCATACTCTTCTGAAAGAATATACATCTTAGTAATATTGTCTGATTTTCTATCATTTTTCTTTAAATTATAGTATAATATACTAAAATAATTTTTACGCAAAGGGGTTGAGTATATGAAACTTACTTTTATCGGTGCCGCCCATGAAGTAACTGGAAGCTGCCATTATCTTGAAGCATGTGGAAAACATATTCTAATAGACTGTGGACTGGAACAGGGACCTGATCTGTATGAGAATCAGGAAATCCCGATCAATCCTTCCATGATCGACTATATCCTCTTAACACATGCACACATTGACCATTCCGGCAAGATTCCTCTGCTTGTAAAAAATGGTTTTAAAGGAGAAATCATCTGTACATTCGCCACCTCTGATCTGTGCAGCATTATGCTCCGTGACAGTGCACATATCCAGGAATCCGAAGCAGAATGGCGGAACCGGAAGGCACTTCGTTCCGGTGCTCCGCTTTACGAACCACTTTATACTGTACAGGACGCCATGAATGCAGTCGCACTTCTTGCGCCGATCGATTATAACCAGACGATCCAGCTCTGTGAAGGAATCGAACTTCGCTTCACAGATGTCGGTCATCTGCTTGGTTCTTCCTGCATTGAAGTCTGGATCACAGAAGACGATGTAAGCAAAAAAATCGTATTTTCCGGAGATGTCGGAAATATTGACCAGCCGATCATCAAAGATCCGCAGCATGTGGATACAGCCGATTATCTTGTCATCGAATCCACCTACGGAAACCGGGTCCATTCTACTGTAAAACCGGATTATATTAAGGAGCTTACCAGAGTCTTGCGCGAAACCTTTGCCAAAGGTGGAAATGTAGTCATTCCATCTTTCGCAGTAGGAAGAACCCAGGAGCTTTTATACTTTATCCGTGAGATCAAAGAAAATAATCTTCTGCCGGAATATCAGAATTTTGAGGTTTATGTAGACAGTCCTCTGGCGATTGAAGCAACCAACGTTTTCCAGAAAAATGTACAGTCCTGCTTTGATGAGGATGCAATGGCTCTGATAAGTAAAGGAATCAACCCTCTTCTTTTCCAGGGACTGAAAACTACGATCACCAGTGAAGAATCTAAAATGATCAACTTCAATGACAAACCAAAAGTAATCATCTCTGCTTCCGGAATGTGTGAAGCCGGCCGTATCCGCCATCATCTGAAACACAACCTCTGGAGAAAAGAATGCACGATCCTCTTCGTAGGCTATCAGGCAGTTGGCACTCTTGGCCGCAAGCTTGTCGAAAGCAAACCGGAATCAGTCCGGCTCTTTGGCGAAAATGTAGAGGTTAATGCCCGTATTGAAGTCCTTGCAGGGATCAGCGGACATGCCGATATGAATGGTCTTCTGAACTGGATTGATGGATTCAAAGAGAAACCATCCCACATCTTTGTTGTACATGGAGAGGATTCGGTTACAGATTCTTTCGCTGCTACCATCACAGACCGTTTCGGCATTCCGGCATTTGCACCATACTCCGGAGGCTGTGTTGATCTCGCAACCGATACCATCCTTTCTGAAGGTATCAGGCTTCCGAAAAAAGCAGTTGAAAAGCCGGCCAAAGCACGTGCTCTTACTGCATTCAACCGCGTGGTTGCGGCAGCCAAACACCTCATGGATGTTGTGCTTAAAAATGAAGGTCTTGCAAACAAAGATCTTGCAAAATTCGAGTCACAGATCCAGAATCTTGCCGACAAATGGGATCGTGACGACAGATAAATACCGATCTTATCTTTCCAGAGACCGGCTTCCGACAAGGAACGCCGGTCTTTTCCTGTCTTTTTCGACAATTCTTTAAAAAAATCCAGCATTTCAGCATGTCGAATAAAATTATTCTGTTTTTCCCATCTTCTGACAAAATCTGAAACACATCTTTTCTATAATAAAGCATGCTTAAGTACCAAATCTATTTAGCAGCTAAAGAGAAAGAAGGATAAGACTATGCAGTATGAAGTATATCTGGATGTATTGTTTCTGGAAAATATGATGATGGATTTTCTGATTCTTCTGGCAGTAAAAAAAGTATTTCCATGTTCTGCCACTTATGGAAGTCTTCTTGCCGGTTCCTTTACCGGTTCACTACTGACCTGTGCCATTTTATTTTTTCCATGCCCGGTATGGACCCGCTATATCCTGCTGTTTTTCCTGGTAAATTCCTGTATGACAGTGATCGGATTGAAAATCCGGACATTTCCCGTTTTTTTCAAAGCATGGATTCTGCTCTATCTTGCAAGCTTTCTTCTTGGAGGTATCATGAGTTGGCTCCGTCTTTATTTTGGAAAATTTTTCCGGATCATATCTTTTCTTTTCACCCTTGGCATCTGTGGTTTTTTTCTTTTATATCATGGACTTTTGTTTCTAAAGAAACTATGGAAATCACAAGATCATAGTTTTGATGTGATTTTAACTGTAAATGGAAAAGATTTTCATCTGAAAGCCTTTCTGGACAGTGGTAATCATCTTTCTGATCCACTGACCGGAAAGCCGGTTCATATTATCAGCAAAGACGCCTGTCAGAAGATTTCTTCCCAAATCTCACCTGGAAGACTCCGGTACATCCCGTACCGGACTATACAGAAGACGACCAGTATTCTTCCTGTTTTTTCTGTCAAGAAGATGAGAATAACAGGAGAATCTGAATTTTTGATCCAATCTCCACTGATCGGTATTTCCGAACAGAAGAATTTTGGAAACGGAAAATATGAAATGCTATTGCATCCTGAAGATTGTTAGGAGGATTATAATGATGATAAAAGTTGCTGTTTCAGATTGTTTTAAATTGAAAATGATTCCCTCTTTCCGCAGTGTTTTCTTCCCGGAAAAGCAGGAAATCCATTACATAGGAGGGACAGATATCCTGCCGCTCCCACTTAGCAGTGAAGAAGAAGGTCATGCCATTTCCCTTCTCGGAGGCGGGCAGGATGAAGAAGGAAAAAAGCTTCTTATTGAACATAACCTGCGTCTGGTTGTATATATAGCGAAAAAATTTGACAATACCGGTGTAGGCGTAGAAGACCTGATCTCCATCGGCACGATTGGACTGATCAAAGCAATCAATACCTTCAATCCAGAGAAAAATATCAAACTTGCCACCTATGCCTCCCGTTGTATTGAAAATGAGATCCTCATGTATCTGCGCCGGAATAACAAGACCAAACTGGAGGTCTCCATCGATGAACCGCTCAATGTTGACTGGGATGGAAATGAGCTTCTTCTCTCCGATATTCTTGGAACTGAAGAAGATACCATTTATCGTGATATGGAAACCGAAGCAGAACACAAACTTCTTGGGAAAGCCATCGGACGGCTTTCAAACAGGGAACGGGTAATCGTGCAGATGCGATTCGGACTCGGAACCCCCGACGGGGAAGAAAAAACACAGAAAGAAGTGGCCGATCTTCTTGGGATCTCCCAGTCTTACATATCAAGACTTGAAAAGAAAATTATGCAGAGACTGCGACGCGAAATGGTACGCTATGAACAGTAAATTATGAAAAACAGGGAAACAGTAATTTCTTACTGCTTCCCTGTTATTTCATTCTTATTTCTTGAAGAAATCCGGAATCTTGATAGACTGCTCTTTCACCTTGCTCTGTGGAGTTCTTGCACTCTGAAGCGGTGGTACCTGTGTAGTCTGCTGCTGTACCGGTCTGCCTCCGTATACCGGTCTTTCTACATTGCTGTATTCTCCCGGATTAAACTGTGGACGTGAAATATTGCTTGCTCCCATTCCAGATCCACCGTTCATCATAGCTGCTTTATGTTCCAGTCTTGACTGAAGCTTGCTCTGTGTTCCACCTACATTGTGAAGACCTGTTGCGATAACTGTGATAGTTGCTTCATCTGACTTGGAATCATCATACATTGCACCGAAGATGATGTTTGCATCTTCACCTGCAAGATCCTGTACATATTCTGCTGCATCACTCGCATCCATAAGTGTGATGTCACCTGAAATGTTGATGATAACGTGAGATGCACCTGCGATGGTTGTCTCAAGCAGAGGGCTGGCAACTGCCTGCTTAACTGCTTCAAGAGCCTTGTCATCACCTTTGCCCTGTCCGATACCAATATGAGCAATTCCTTTATCTGTCATAACTGTCTGTACATCGGCAAAGTCAAGGTTGATCAGTGAAGGTACATTGATCAGGTCTGTGATACCCTGGATACCCTGCTGAAGAACTTCATCAGCTTTCTTAAGTGCTTCCGGCATAGTTGTTCTTCTGTCTACAATTTCAAGAAGCTTATCATTCGGAATAACGATAAGTGTATCTACATTTTCTTTTAATTTTTCGATTCCGGCAAGAGCGTTGTTCATTCTTGTCTTGGATTCGAATTTGAAAGGCTTGGTTACAACGCCAACAGTAAGTGCTCCCTGCTCTTTGGCAATACGCGCAACAACAGGAGTTGCTCCTGTTCCTGTTCCGCCACCCATACCACAGGTAACAAATACCATATCAGCTCCCTTGAGTGCTGACTGGATCTCTTCGGCACTTTCCTCAGCTGCTTTTTCACCGATCTCCGGTTTAGCCCCTGCACCAAGACCCTTTGTAAGCTTGTCTCCGATCTGCATAAGAGTCGGAGCTTTACATAACTGAAGAGCCTGTTTATCTGTATTGATTGCGATAAATTCAACACCTGCAATCTGTTCATCGATCATGCGGTTGACTGCATTGTTTCCGCCGCCACCTACACCGACTACAATTATTTTAGCTGCTGCTTCTGATTCATTTGTTTTAATTTCTAACAAGAGTTTCTCCTCCTTCGTCACCTTATTATATTATACACCCTAAATGTCAATATGCGCTTAGTTATACATAAGACTATAATATATTTTTTTCCGAAAAATATCAATAGAATTTTGTATATTTTCCTATTTTTTTATTCACTTGACACAGATTATGTTCCAAGGTCCGGAATCACATCTTTTTCGAAGGTAATTGTAATATTATCTGTGTTAAAATTTTCCAGATACAGGGTTCCTCCCTGATCTCCCAGCTTCTCAAGGATCGGCGATATCTGCATGATCCGTTCTTCCAGATTCGTGTGCCCGACATTGACACATTTGTTTCCAAAAAAAAGATACAGATCTGAACCGGAACAAACAATCTTATCCGGCGCGAGATCACATTTTTTCAGTGTCATCGTCATATCCAGAAGGTTCCCAAATGCTTTTTTGTTCGCCTTGCTGACCGGAAGTGCTTTGTAAAGCTGTACTTTCTTTACTTCCAGCCCTTCAATGCACGGGATTCCATCCCACAGCTCCTTTGTCTTTGCAAGTACGATACCATCCTTGTCAAAATAAATACATTCATCACCTGACACGATATAACCGGCCACACGCTTCTCTTTGATCGTCACCTTCACAGTCCACGGATTCTTCATCGTCACATTTGCCTCTTCCATTGCCGGAAGCAGCTCGTGATTCATCAGGTGGTTCCTGATCATCACATACAGAGAATTGGAAGACCAATTATCATCCTGCACCCAGTCTGCAATCTCCTGTCTGCTAAGATACTGATTTCCTGATACTTCGATTTTCCGCACTTGAAAGAGTAAAAGAAACGTAATCATAGCTATGCAAACCAAAATAATGACCAGAATGGCTTTCATGGCAGTCTGCTTTATGATTCTCTTTTTCCTTTCTTTCTGTATCATCCCATCAGGCATCTTCCTCCTTCCGTCATTTGTATATCTCCTGTTTAGTCTACCACTTGTGACACACTTAGCACAAGTCCCATTTCAATTAAAAGAAACATCACCGATGTTCCTCCATAACTGATAAAAGGAAGTGTAATCCCCGTATTCGGAATTGTGTTCGTCACAACTGCAATATTTAAAATAACCTGAATCATCATATGTGCCATCGCTCCGGTCGCGATCAGCGCACCAAAAAGATCCCTGCTTCCGGATGCGATCAGGAAAAAGCGCCAGATCAGAAGCAGAAACAGAAAAACGATAATCCCAGCACCTGCGAGTCCAAGCTCTTCACAAATAATTGAAAAGATCATATCATTCTGTGCCTCAGGTACAAATCCCAGCTTCTGCACACTGTTTCCGATCCCGACTCCGAATACTCCTCCAGATCCAATCGCGTAAAGCCCCTGCAGAGTCTGATAACCCTTTTCATATTTTTCCGGATTTCTCCAGATAGCAAGCCGTTCCAGCCGATAGCTTTCAAGGGCAAGAAAAATCCCCATAAAGCAGGCGCCTGCGATTCCCATCAAGGCAAATTGCGCATACTTCGGGCTTGCCACAAAGATCAGGATCACACCGATTCCCAGAATAATGATCGCCGTGCTTAAATTACTCGCTCCCACAAGTCCCACGATTGGAAGGATCCAGAACATGATCCTGCAAAGTGTCCACATTTTTCCGATTGTTTTTACGTTCTTCGTCACAAGATCCGCCAGAAAAAGAATCAGTGCAACTTTCGCAAATTCTGATGGCTGAAAAGAAAACGGGCCCAAAGCTAACCATCTTTTGGACCCGTTAATTTCTCTGCCAAACAACATGACCGCAACCGAAAGTGCAACTGCTGCCAGATAACCAAATACTGCCAGTCTCTGCCAGATGTGGTAATCCATCCCTGCCACGAACAGCATCAGTACAATTCCAAGCACCGTCGCAAACGCCTGCTTTTTCAGATAGTAAAAGGAATCATGAAATTTCACCTGCCCGTTATATGCACTGGTACTGTATAAGATCACCAGTCCGATCACAACCAGGAGAACAACAATCAACAGAAGCGTGTAATCCATACGCCCCTTTTTCCCTTTTTCCTCCACTTTGTTTCACGCCCTTTGATACAGATTATATGAAATTATTTTATTTCTTTTATAATGCATTCACGTATTTTTTGAATTCTTCCCCACGCACTTCATAGTTCGGGAACATTCCCCAGCTTGCACATGCCGGTGACAGCAGAACTGCATCTCCGGGTCTTGCAAGCTCCACACAGGTATCGAGTGCTTCTTCGAAAGTATCTTTTAAAATACAGTCATGAAATCCGCACTCTGCTGCTTCTTTCTGAATCTGCTCTTTTGTAGCACCGATCAGTACCAGATAGCGGACTTTTCCATCAAAGCTCTGGATCCATTCATGGAAATCGGACTGTTTATCATATCCACCACCGATCAGGATCGTCGGGCGGTTCATTGCCTGGATTCCCTTGATCGCCGCATCCGGATTCGTTCCTTTAGAGTCATTGTAATAGACAACCCCGTTCTTCTCTGCCACATATTCAATACGATGCTCAACCCCCTTAAATGCAAGTACAGACTTACGGATCACATCCAGATCTACACCGTAAGCTGCTGCCATTGCAACCGCTGCCATAACATTCTCATAATTGTGGACGCCAAGGATCTGTAATTCGCCGGTCTTGCAGATGACCGTTCCTTCTTTCTCCTTATCCGGTTTGTATACAATGTCTTCTCCGTCAAGATAAATGCCCTGTTCCAGTTTATGCTTACTGCTGAAAAATAGAACACTTGCCTGAAATTCATCTGCCATCTTTCTTGTCTCTTCATCTTCATAATTGAGAACACAGATATCTTCTGGTGTCTGATTCTTCGCAATATTCATCTTTGCACGAATATATGCTTCCATCGTATGATGGCGGTTCAGATGATCCGGTGTGATATTAAGAACTGCACTTACCTTTGGATGGAAGGTATGAATACTCTCCAGCTGGAAGCTTGAAAGCTCTGCCACGATCACAGAATCTTCTCTGGTATCTGCTGCGGCATTCGTATATGGTGTACCGATATTTCCCACAACAAAAACGCTGTCACGGGCATTTTTCATAATCTCGCCTAAAAGAGAGGTTGTTGTCGTTTTCCCATTGGTTCCGGTAATTCCAAGCACATCTCCTTTTCCGCATACATAGGCAAGCTCAATCTCGCCCCAGACAGGAATTCCTTTTTCTTTCATAGCCAGAACAACCGGCAGATCAGTCGGCACCCCCGGACTCATTACAACCAGATCAAGACTTTCCATCTCCTCTTCCGGAAAAGCTCCGAGAATAACGTGAACTTTGCTTCCCTCACCAAGCTGTGCTTTCATTGCCTCGGCATCTTTTTTATCATTTCCATCATACAGAATTACCTCTGCCCCTTCTTTTTCTAGTAATCCGCAGGATCCAATCCCACTGATCCCCGCACCGAATACCAACACTTTCTTTCCTTGTAAATCCATTTTTGTAAGCCTCCTATAATGCCAGCAGTGCAACCAGGCACAGAATTGCAGTTACAATTGAAAAAACTGCAACCACCCGTGTCTCGCTCCATCCACACAGCTCAAAATGATGGTGGATCGGCGCCATTTTAAAGAAACGCTTTCCGCCTGTTTTCTTAAAATATGTTACCTGGATCATAACTGATAAAACTTCTACCAGATAGATCAATCCTACGATGATAATGAATAATGGCATCTGGAGCATGTATGCTGTCGAAGCAACAAATCCCCCAAGAGCCAGTGATCCGGTGTCGCCCATAAATACGCTTGCCGGATAAACGTTGAATAATAAGAATCCCAGCAGCGCACCTACCACTGCACAGGTAATCGGTTCGATCCCACTCTTTGTTCCGATCGCAACAACTGTAAAGAAGGTTGCCACAAGAACTGTTACACTGGATGCAAGCCCGTCCAGTCCATCTGTAAAATTCACACCATTGACGGTACCGATCACTGCAATAAAAAGTACCGGAATGGCAAACCAGCCGATGTTCAGATATTTCCCACCTGAAAACGGTATCAGCATGGTAAGCGGTATCTTTGCCACTTTCACGATGTAAAATGCAAAAATCGCTGTAATCACGATCTGGAGTGCCATCTTCTGCATCGGCATCAGTCCATCTGATCTGTGAAGAACAACTTTCAGATAATCATCCAGGAACCCGACCAGTCCGAATCCAATCGTTACAAAAAGTACCGGAATCACCTTCGGATACTCTCTTACATAGATCAGCGAAGTGACCGCAATCGCAAACAAGATCATCACGCCTCCCATCGTCGGCGTTCCGGCTTTTTTAAGATGCGACTTCACCCCGTCTTCTCTCTCTGTCTGATCCATCTTGAGTCTTCTTAAAACAGGAATTACCACCGGTCCTGCTGCCACACTGAGAACAAACGCGATCAGCACCGGTATGACCATTGTAAAATCCATAATACACCTCTGTCTTTCTTTTGTTTTCAAAATCAGCCCTTACCTTAAAGGCACAGATTCTACGCTTTAGTATAATGTATCTGCCCTGTTTTTTCAACTGCTTCACGGGTTTTCTTCCCGTTCGATTCCAAGATAGGGAAGAATATTGTCGAAAATATCGCGCACAACCGGAGCTGCTATCGTCCCGCCATAATAGATACCCTGTGGGTTGTAAATAATTGCCATTGCTGCTACCTGTGGATCATCTGCAGGTGCAAATCCGATAAAAGATCCTATATAACGGTTCGCACTTCTTGGCAGCGTCTGGCTGGTCGCTGTCTTTCCTCCGATCCGGTATCCTTCGATCTGTGCTTTTTTTCCTCCTCCCTCGGACACAACCGTTTCCAGTATCTTTCTCATCTTTTCTGACGTTTCTTTAGAAAGAATCCGTTTTCTTTTTCCATAAGAAATCGTTTCTTCTTTCTCTCCACTTTCCGCATCATAAACGGCGATGCCAAAATGAGGAGTGATCCTTTTTCCCCCATTCACCAGAGAACATACTGTTGTTGCCATCTGCATCGGTGTCACCTGAAAAGACTGTCCAAACGACATTGTTGCCAGCTCTACTTGCCCTACATTTTCCTTCTTGTGCATAATCGTTGCAGCCTCTCCCGGAAGATCTACACCTGTCTTCCCCATCAATCCGAATTTTTCAAAATATCTATAAAAATTCTCTGTTCCAAGCCGCATCCCTACTTCAATAAAAACCGGATTACAGGAATTCTGCACCCCCTGTACAAACGTCTCGGATCCATGTCCAGTCGTCCTCGCACACCGGATCCGGCGGTCTTCCACAAGCTTGTATCCAGGACAGTAAAAAGTATCTTCTTCTTTGACCACTCCCTCTTCCAACGCCGCCGAAGCAGTAAATACCTTAAAGATCGATCCTGGTTCATAAGTATCATTGATACTCCTGTTCCGCCACATCTGATTCAGCATTGCCTGTTTTTCTTCATCATTCAAAGCGGCATCTGTTCCCTCCGGTAATGTAAACGGGGCATTCAGATCAAACTCTGGAGCATTGATGCAGGCATAGATTTCCCCTGTTTTTGGATTCAGGATCAAAATCACAACTGCATCTGCCTGTTTTTCTTCCATTACTTTTTCCGCAGCCTGCTGTGCATATTCCTGGATATTATAGTCCAGGCTTACCTGCAGAGTGTCTCCGGAAACCGGTTCTACTCTGTCTTCCAGCGTATCCGCAAGCTCAATCCCTCTGGCATCAGTTGTTGTCAGAATCATTCCGTTCACACCTTTCAGATAATTTTCATACTTTACTTCCAATCCAATGATTCCCTGATTGTCTCCCCCGGTAAATCCAAGAACCTTTGAAGCCAGATTGCCATACGGATAGTACCGTTTAAAATCCTCATCTACCTTCACCCCGTCCAGTTCATATGCACGGATCCGGTCCCCGGTCTCTTTCTCCACATTTGTCTTTATTTTTTCCCTGGAAGAAACTTTTTCGACTCTTTTACGAATCATTTCTTTCTCTATTCCCAACTCATCGGCAAGAACCCGGATCACTCTCTCCGGATCTGTTATCTGACTATGGATAACAGATATGGTGCACACCGCTTTATTGGTCGCAAGGATTTTTCCATTTCTGTCAATGATCTCTCCCCTTGCCGCCTTGATCTCCCTCTCCCTTTCGTGCAACGTTTTTGCTTTCTGCTGATAATACGCAGCATCAAATATCATCAGATACACCAGTCTTGCGATCAGAAAAAAAATCATCAGAAGCGCGCTTAAAAATACTACCAGCATTTTCTTTTTATTATAAGTCTTATTCCGCATAAAAACCCCGAAAAACAGATTCTTACTATTACTGTATTATCTGTCTTCCGGGGTTATACCCAAATTACTCAGCCGGAGCCTTTGTAATATTCAAATATGGAAATGCTTCTGCCATAATATCAGAAGCGAGCTGTGAAATCAGGCTGCTGGTCGCTGACTGATCCGGAGCATTCGGTTCATCGATGACTACATAAATCATAATTTCCGGATTCTCCTGTGGTGCATATCCGATAAAGGATACCACGTTCTTATTCTCTCCACGGGGCAGTTTTTCCGCTGTACCGGTCTTACCACCGATATCATAACCTTCTACCTGTGCATATCTACCACTACCGTTCTGAACAACACTGTACATATAACTTTTCAGTTTATCAGAAGTTTCTTTAGAAATTGTCTTCTTCTCCAACACCGGATCAATAGTCTGGATCACATTTCCGTTCTCATCCTGAATGGCTTTTACAAGATGCGGTTCATAATAATCGCCACCATTGATCAGAGAACAGAATCCTGTCGCAAGTTGAAGCATAGTTACGTTAAAATTCTGTCCGAAAGAGTTGGTTGCAAGATCCGTTTTGATCATTCCATCCGGTGACTGCAAAATACCAACCGCCTCACCCGGAAGATCAATTCCCGTATACTGACCGAATCCAAAAATACTCTGGTACTTACAGAATTCTTCCGGTCCGATTGCCAGACCAATCTGCATCAGGGCAACGTTACATGAATTTTCCATAACCTGTGTCAGATTCTGCTGCCCGTGTCCACCATTATCATAAGAGATACATTTAATCTCCCATTCATCGATCTGAAGGGAACCACCGCAGTAATAGGTCTCATCGCCTTTCAGTGCACCAATCTCCAGACCTGTTGCAACCGTAAATGGTTTGATCGTAGATCCCGGCTCAAAAGTATCACTCACGCAGAAGTTTCTCCAGAGTTCATTCAGAGCATCGATCTTATCGTCACTGCTCATTCCGGTTATTTCTTCCTCTGTATAATACTTGGATAGATCTCTCGGATTATTCAGATCATAGGTAGGTGAGGAAGCCATTGCCAGAACTTCTCCGGTATTCGGGTTCATCATGATCACAGCTCCGTTTTTAAATCCCATCCCCTCCTGCGCTTCATCTGTGTGCGCCTGGTTAAACTCTTCCAGATGCTTTTCCACGATAGACTGCAGGTTCGCATCAATCGTTGTTACGATCGTATTTCCATTTATCGGCTCTTTCACCGTGTTTTCAATTGCCGAGTCTTCATTCTGATAACCATATCTGCGTCCATCTGTTCCATTCAACGTTGAATTATAGGATGCTTCCAGTCCGCTTGCTCCCACATTCCCCGATACGCTGAATCCCAGGACATCGCAGGCAAGTGTATTATATGGATATTTTCTGACATAATCCTCTTCCAGCCAGACTCCTTTGATCTTGGAATTTTTCTTCTCTGCCGCTTCAAATGCCTTCGCATCATCGTAGGAAATTCCTTTTTTCAGAATATTGTACCGACTGTCCGGACTGTCCGCGATAATTGCATCCACTGCCGATGCCTTGATCTGAAAATAACTTTTCAGCGCTTTTTTCGTAGCTGCTATGTTCTCAGCTTTTTTTGTCTCGTCTGAAAGTAAGACCTTTGCATCCAGAATCACATTGTATACACGCTCACTTGTCGCAAGCTTTGTGCCGTTTGTATCTACAATATCTCCACGCTTGAACGGAATCGACTGACTCATATACTGCTGCTGATCCAGTACTGTCTTGGTATAATCTTCTCCTGACGAGGCATTGATATAGGTAATTCTTCCGACAAGAATAACAAAAGCCAGTAATATCGCTATAAAGAGCATTACCAGCTTTTTCTGCATTCCAATCGTGAATTTATGCCTCAGAACGGAAGGCTTTCTTTTTCTTCTTTTTGACATGTTATTCACCTTTGTTCATAAACCTATTTATCTGTTGTCTGTCCAAGCACTCCGCTTTTCGGAATACTTTCGTACTGTTTTACATAATCATTAACCGGGTTCTGATATTCAATAATCTGATCCGAAGTCGCATATCCCATACCCAGATCATTGATTGCACGGTCTCTTACTTCTTCCAGATTCACAGAATCCATTACTACGTTATATCTAGTTGTATTCTCTTCTTTTGCATCTGCCAGTTCCTGCTGCAGCTCGGTAATATGCTCTGTCCGGCTTGTAAGCTCTGCACGTACCTGCAGATACCATACACAGACTACAAGTGCTGCCACTGCCGCAATTGAAAGAAACATCACATATGCAGGATTCATCCGCATTGCTTTTCTTCGATTTTTCAAAATCTGTCTGTCCAGTTTTTTCTTTTTATGTTCTTTTCTTGGTTCCTCTTGTCGCTGTGGCATGACTTCTGCCTGGCGAACTGTATTTCCGTATATGTACATTCCTCGGCTTGTTACTGTACGTCTGTCTGCCTGTATTCTATGACTGTATTTTGCCATACAGCACCACCCTTTCAAATTCTATACGCGCTCAAAGATACGCAGCTTCGCACTCTTAGAACGACTGTTCACTTCCATCTCTTCTTCACTTGGAAGAATCGGTTTTTTCGTAATGACTTTTCCTTTGGAAACTTTTCCACACACACATACCGGGAAAGTACTCGGACACGTGCATGGATTCTCATTCTTTTTAAAAATTCCTTTGACAATTCTATCCTCCAGGGAATGGAACGTGATGATGCATATCCTTCCTCCCGGATTTAAAATATCAATCATATCGTCAAGTGAATCCCTGAGCACCTCCAGTTCCCGGTTACATTCAATCCGGATTGCCTGAAAGGTTCTTTTTGCCGGATGCCCCGACATCTTCTGAAACTTCATCGGTATAGACTGTCTGATAATCTCTGCCAGCTGCCCGGTTGTTTCAATAGGACCTTTCTCTCTTGCCATAACAATATGTTTTGCTATATTCTTCGCAAATTTGTCCTCACCATAGTCGCGAATAATCCGAAAAAGGTCCATCTCACTGTAGCCATTGACAATCTCCTTTGCAGATAAAGTCTGGCGTGTGTCCATCCTCATATCCAAAGGCGCATCTACACGATAGGAAAAACCACGATCTGCCGTATCTAACTGATAAGATGATACGCCCAGATCGAGTACGATTCCATCGACCTTGTCAATCCCTTTTTCATGGAGCCTCGACTTCATATCACAATAATTGCTCCTGATTATTGTAACTCTCTCCCCGAAGTCGCTTAATCGGGTGCCTGCCGCTTCAATCGCCGCTGCATCCTGGTCTATTCCTATAAAACTCCCCTTGTTGTTTAAACGCCGACATACTTCGTATGCATGTCCGCCTCCTCCAAGTGTGCCATCAACATAAATACCGTCCGGCTTGATGTTCAGTCCTTCGATTGTCTCATCCAGTAATACTGATTTATGCTTAAATGCCATGGTGTCCTCCTAATTAAAAGATCTATTTAGATGCTAAGTCCCAAATCTTCCATGTCACTTGCAATGTCCTCGATATTTTCCTCAACATCAGCTGTACGCGCTTCCCACGCCTCTTTACTCCAGATCTCGACCTTGTCCAGCACACCTGCTAGAACAACCTCTTTTTCAAGATCTGCATAAGCGCGAAGAGAAGAAGATATCAAAACTCTCCCTTGTTTGTCAAGTTCTCCTTCCGTAGCACTTCCAAGAAAGAAACGCTTAAAGTCTCTGGCTTTTTTGTTTGTAAGCGGTAAGGTTCTAAGCTTCTCTTCAAAGGCTTTCCATTCGTTGTCCGGATACAGAAATAAGCAGCCGTCCATCCCTTTCGTAATTACGAAATGTTCTCCCAGACTCTCTCGTAATTTGGAAGGAATAATCAGCCTGCCTTTTGAATCAATACTATGATTAAATTCTCCAGTCAACATAGGATCACCTTCTTTCAAAGTGGTCTGCCACTTTCCATGCCACTTTGCTCCACTTCGCTCCACTTTCTACCACTTGTATCCATTGTACCCCACTTTTCCGCCCTTTTCAAGCACTTTTTCGAATTTATCCATTCTGAAAAAAGTCCGATAAATCATATTTTTTCCCATTTTTCATTCATTTTGTGGTGAAAAGTGGAGCGTTTTATACTCCATTCCCCACACAGTGCATAAAAAAAGTGGAGAAACCGTTCCACAATGGAACCATCTCTCCACTTTCTTCTTTTCATCTACTCAGCAGTGTTAAGTGACTGGACATAATCACTTACAGCAGAATAATCAACTTCTGCTACTGCTCTTGGCTGCTTTGATTCATACATATCATAAGCGGACCATCCAATCCAGACAACGATTGCAAGTGCAATCAGCCCAAGGATCGTATAATCAAAAGCTTTTCGCAAGTTTTTCTTTTTTTCTTCACGCTTTCTGTTCGCTTTTGCCTGTTTATAATAATCTACTTTTTTCTGACTCATATCTGCAAGTCTCCTTTGCAATCATCTAACCAGTATATTTTATCACACTTTTACGATTGATACAAGCTATACTGCAATAATTACTCCGCCATCATTCGCATACATGCTACTGACACCTCTGGTATCCAGAATGATAATGTCTTTTAATTTCACACGTTCTTCCAGCATCTTCTTCACATCCTGTGCTCTCTGCGGGCAGTTACAATGCGAAATTGCAAGTACCTTGCTCTCCGGATCTTTCAGATCTGCGATCACACAATCCACCATATTCTTAAGTGCTTTTTTAATTCCGCGCGCCTGACCCAACTGACAAATCTCTCCCTTCGGAGTAGCCCCCATCACCGGCTTAATATTCAGTACTGTTGCCGCAATTGCTTTTAATCCTGTAAGTCTTCCATTCTTACGAAGAGTCTCAAGCGTCTCAAGAACAAAATATGTGTGCTGCTCTTCAATATATGCTTCTACAGCAGCTACCACTTCCTTGAATGTCATGCCCCGCTCTTCACACTGCGCAATCTTCATCCCGATGAGCGTCTGTCCTACTGATGCAGATTTTGAGTTGAACACATAAATATCTTTCTCACCATATTCTTCTTCATATAAATTCTTGCCCAGTACGGCACTGTTATAAGAACCGCTCAGTTCAGAAGACAACGTAACAGCATATACATGCTCCGCATCACAGTGATATCCTTCCATAAATGTCTCCGGAGACGGACAACTTGACTTTGGACATGTCGGGCATTCAGCTACGTTCTTCAAAAATTCAGCCTGATTGAAAGATTCATCATCAATTATATGACAATCTCCAACCTCCAGTCCCAGTGATGCTGTCTCAAACCGACCTGAAGCTTTCATCTCTGCTGTCAATTCTCCACAGCTGTCCACAATCACTTTATAACTCATAATCCAAACCTCCGAAACGTGTCATTTGCATCCATTATACGTGGTTTTCATTACCACTTATAACATCATATCACACTTTTCTTTGAAAAAAAAGCTTTTTTTACCCTTCCAGTTTAATTCTTCTGGAAATTCCAAGTGCCATTCCCATCTCTATCATCAGGAACAGGATGGATGTACCACCATAACTGATAAAAGGCAATGTAATTCCGGTATTCGGCATCATGTTCGTAACTACCATAACATTGAGAATTACCTGGATCGCGATATGTGACATAATCCCTGTCATGATCAGTGCTCCATACAGATCAGGTGCGTTCTGTGCAATAAAAAGCAGTCTGTAGATCAAAAGACCGAACAAAACCAGGATAATGATCGCTCCAAATACCCCAAGCTCTTCACAGATTGCTGACAGGATCATGTCGTTCTGCACTTCCGGTATTACCGTCTTTTGCACACCATTTCCCAGTCCTTTCCCGAAAAAGCCACCTGATCCGATCGCATATAGTCCCTGTACCGTCTGGAAAGAAATCGTTGACGCATATTTTTCCGGGTTCAGCCAGGCAATGATACGTCTGAGTCGGAAGCTGGTGCTGTTCTCAAGAAGTCTTCCGAGGATATATGATCCCGCCACAAAAACAGCCAGCCCGCCGCCTGCAATCCACAGAAAAATCTTCTGCTTCTTATGTACGACAAAAAGGATACAGCAGGAAATTCCCATTACAATGATCGCAGAGCTTAGATTATCAGTCAGCACATAAACTCCCAGTGCTGCCAAACCTCCCCACTCCACAACTCCCAGCGATCCTTTCAGGGTGTGTACTTTATTCCCCATTCTGCAGATCAGGTATGGGATAAATATGATCACAGCGATCTTCATAATCTCTGCCGGCTGGAATGACTGGTTAGCCGGAAGCCGGAACCATCTTCGTGCACCATTTACCTCAATACCAAGTGGTGTAAATTTAACAAGTGCAAGAAGAAGCATGGATCCCCAGTAGCTCATTGCTGCATATTTGGAAAACATATGATAATCCAGGCGAGAAACCCACATCATCACAGCAATACTTCCAAGTCCGATGAGACCCTGCCTTTTCAGGAAGTACATCCCATCTCCGTATTCCGTTCGCGCTTCATAGGAACTGATACTGTATAGCATTACCAGTCCAAAACACATCAGAAATATAATAATCGCCAGAAGACTGTAATCAAAATAATGAACCGCCTGCTTTTTTACAGCCTTCCTTCGTCTGCTTTTAATTCTTTGTGCCATTTATTCACACTCCTACTTAAGCTATAACTACAAAGTCTATATCTTATAAAGTATACCATAATATCCCCCAGACGCACAAGCTTTCCGCACGAAAATAGAGCAGGCTAACTTCTATTCGATTTGTATACAAAAAAATGGTGCCGCTTCTTTGCGACACCATCTTTGTTTTACCAGCTATTCTTTATTTTTTAGCAGCAACTGCTTCTTTGATCTGTTTGGTAAGTTCTGGTACAATCTTATTCAGATCTCCAACGATACCATAGTCAGCTACATCAAAGATCGGAGCTGTCTCATCTTTGTTGATTGCAATGATCAGATCAGATTCTTCCATACCTGCTACATGCTGGATCGCTCCGGAAATACCGATTGCAAAATATACCTGAGGACGAACTGTCTTTCCTGTCTGTCCTACCTGAAGATCTTTTGGTTTCCAGCCATTATCTACAACTGCACGTGAGCAGCTTACTTCTCCGCCGAGTGCTTCTGCAAGATCTTCCAGGATCTTGAAGTTTTCTGCACTTCCGACTCCACGTCCACCGGATACAAGAATCTTGGCATCCATGATATCAACCGTCTCAGATACAGATTTGACAACTTCCATGATCTCAACGTATTTATTATCCGGTGTAAATCCAGGATTAAACTCTTCTACATTTGCCTTTGCACCTTCGATCTTAGCGATCTTCTGCATAACACCAGGACGAACGGTTGCCATCTGCGGACGATTATCCGGGCAGGCGATGGTAGCGATCGTGTTTCCACCAAATGCCGGACGAGTCATAAGAAGCTGATTGTGCTTCTGCTCTTTTCCTGCTACCGGGTTGATCGGGAAATCACCGATCTCAAGCTGTGTACAGTCTGCTGTAAGACCTGTCTGTACTCTTGCGGATACTCTAGGACCAAGATCACGTCCGATTGCAGTTGCGCCGACTAACATGATCTCCGGTTTATATTTTTCGATAACAGATGCCAGTGCATGTGCGTATGGCTCTGTTCTATATTCTTTCAGTTCCGGATCATCTACTACGATTACTTTATCTGCTCCGTATGCTGCAAGCTCATCTGCAAGTCCTTTTACGTCAGAACCGATCAGAACGGCTGCTACTTCTGCATTTAAGTCTGCTGCAAGGTCTTTTGCTTTTCCAAGAAGTTCAAATGCGATTCCGCTCAGTTTGTTGTCTACCTGTTCAGCAAAGACATATACTCCCTTATATTCTTCTAAGTTCATGATATTCACCACTTTTCCTTCTTATTAAATGATATGTTTCTCTGTTAATTTTCCCATCAGGTAAGATACTGCTTCTTCCGGATCAAGAGTAACTTTTTCTCCTGCCCCTTTTCTTACTTTGTCAGATGCTTTCGCAATCTTTGTAGGTGATCCTGCAAGACCGATATTTGCATCATCCAGGGTAGTAAGATCTGCTCTTCCCCATGTTGTGATCTCAGCATCACAAGCATCAAAGATTCCGCCTGGTGTCATATAACGTGGTTCATTTAATTCTGAAAGTGCAGTGATAAGGCAAGGCATTTTTGCTTTCAGTACATGATATCTGTCTTCGAACTGACGCTGTACGATCACGCTGTCGCCTTCTACTTTGATATCCTGTGCATAAGAGATTACCGGGATGTCCAGATGTTCGGAAATCTGCGGTCCAACCTGTGCTGTATCACCATCGATTGCCTGACGTCCTGTGATGATCAGGTCATAATCGAGTTTACGGAGTGCTGCTGCGATGGTGCTTGATGTAGCCCATGTATCAGCTCCTCCAAGTACTCTGTCTGTTACAAGAATTGCCTTATCAGCTCCCATTGCAAGTGCTTCACGAAGCACATCGGCTGCTTTTGGAAGTCCCATTGTAAGTACAGTTACTTCTGCTCCATACTGGTCTTTTAATCTAAGTGCGGCCTCAAGACCTGCTTTGTCATCCGGGTTCATAATTGCAAGCATTGCAGCTCTGTTAAGTGTACCGTCCGGATTAAACTGAACTCCGCCTTTTGTATCCGGTACCTGTTTTATACAAACAACTATCTTCACGATTCGTACCTCCTATTTCAATAAGTTTCCAGAAATAACCATACGCTGAACTTCTGAAGTTCCTTCGTAGATTTCTGTAATCTTTGCGTCACGCATCATACGTTCTACATCATATTCTCTGATGTATCCGTATCCACCATGTAACTGAACAGCCTTTGTGGTAACTTCCATCGCTACTTCTGCTGCATAAAGCTTAGCCTGTGCAGCTTCGACAGAGTAAACTTTCTGTGTAGCTTTTGCCATGGCAGCTTTGTATACCATCATCTTTGCAGCTTCTACCTTTGTAGCCATATCTGCAAGCTGGAACTGTGTATTCTGGAACTGGCCAATCGTGCGTCCGAACTGTTTTCTTTCTTTTACATATGCGATTGTTCTGTCAAGTGCACCTTCAGCGATTCCAAGTGCCTGAGCGGCAATACCGATACGTCCGCCATCCAGAGTATGCATGGCGATGCCGAAGCCCTTGCCCTGTGCTCCAAGGAGATTTTCTTTTGGAATACGGCAGTCTTCAAAAATAAGCTCGTATGTTGAAGATCCACGGATACCCATCTTCTTCTCTTTGGTTCCGAATGTGAATCCCGGAGTGTCTTTCTCTACGATGAATGCAGAAATCTCTTTCATCTTTCTGCCACGTTTTTCAACAATACCTGTTACGGCGATAATGATGTAAACATCTGCTTCTTTACCGTTTGTGATAAAGCATTTTGATCCGTTTAATACCCATTCATCTCCGTCAAGAACAGCCTTAGTCTGCTGTCCCTGTGCATCTGTACCTGCCCCAGGTTCTGTAAGGCCGAAAGCTCCAAGCTTTCTTCCTGATGCAAGATCCGGAACGTATTTTGCTTTCTGCTCCGGTGTTCCGTATGTCAGGATCGGGTCTATACAAAGAGAGGTATGCGCAGATACGATTACAGATGTTGTGGCACAAACCTTTGCAAGTTCTTCTACACACATTACGTATGTCAGTGGATCGCATCCCTGTCCCTCGTATTCCTTCGGTACCGGAATACCAAGAAATCCATATTTCGCCATTTTTTCAACTGTTGCTCTTGGGAAAACTTCTGTCTCGTCCACTTCCTGTGCAAGTGGTTTTACTTCGTTTTCTGCGAATTCTTTAAACAGAGTTCTCGCCATTTCGTGTTTCTTATCTAATCCGAAATCCATTTATTCTTCCTCCATGTCTTTATTTAGAACATCCATTACTGTGCATCAACCGGAGTTTTTGTGCGGTCTGCATTGTATACATAGAATCCTTTTCCGCTCTTAACTCCAAGGTTTCCACCACGGACCATCTTACGAAGCAGCGGGCATGCACGATATTTGCTGTCGCCTGTTTCTGCATAAAGTACATCCATGATAGCAAGGCAGATATCAAGTCCGATGAAATCACCAAGCTCCAGAGGTCCCATTGGATGGTTTGCACCAAGCTTCATTGCTGCATCGATTCCTGCGATATCAGATACACCTTCCATCTTGATGAAAGCTGCTTCATTGATCATCGGAACAAGGATACGGTTTACTACGAAACCTGCTGCTTCATTAACCTGTACAGGTGTCTTTCCGATTTCTTCTGCGATCTTCTTGATTGCATCTACAGTTTCAGCCGGTGTATTTACGCCTGCGATCACTTCTACTAATTTCATACGGTCTGCCGGGTTGAAGAAATGCATACCGATCATTGGACGGGTAAGTCCGTTGCCGATTTCTGTGATAGAAAGGCTGGAGGTATTTGATGCGAAAATGCATTCAGGTTTTGCGATCTTATCAAGTTCACCGAATGTAGTTTTCTTAACTTCCATGTTCTCAAATGCTGCTTCTACGATCAGATCACAATCTGCGCAGAGATCTTCTTTGAGTCCCGGAGTAATTTTTGCAAGAATTGCATCAACTGCTTCCTGAGTTAATTTTCCTTTCTGAACAAGTCTGTCATAGCCTTTAGCGATTTTAGCTTTTCCGCCTTCTGCCCATTCCTGTTTGATGTCACAGAGTGCTACTTCATATCCATCTACCTGAGCAAATGCCTTTGCAATGCCCTGTCCCATTGTTCCTGCACCAATAATTCCTACTTTCATTGAAATTACCTCCATTTTATAAATTTAAATTTCCAGGGGAGAGTTAATTCTCCCCTTTATTAAACGAACTTATTTATTAAGGAAAGCTTCTACTTTTCTCTTTTCAAGGAATGCTGCCATTCCTTCTTTCTGGTCGTAAGATTCAAAGCATCCGCCGAAGAGCTTTTCTTCTACTACGATTGCCTCATCCATTCCCTTTTCAAGACCTTCATTGATTGCCTGTTTGCAGTGTCTTACTGCGATCGGTGCATTCTTTGCAATGCCTGCTGCCATCTTCTTTGCTGCCGGCATCAGTTCTTCCTGCGGATATACGGCATTTACAAGACCGATTCTGTAAGCTTCGTCAGCTTTAATATTTCTTGCAGTGTAGATCATCTGTTTTGCCATACCAGGTCCGACAAGTCTTGCAAGTCTCTGTGTTCCACCAAATCCAGGTGTAATTCCAAGACCAACCTCCGGCTGTCCGAATACTGCATTGTCTGAACAGATACGGATATCACAGCTCATGGAGATTTCACATCCACCACCAAGAGCGAATCCGTTAACTGCTGCGATTACCGGGATCGGAAGTGTTTCGATCTTACGGAAAATATCATTTCCTTTCTTACCAAAAGCTTCTCCCTCTTCTTTTGTAAGAGTACTCATCTCAGCGATATCTGCACCGGCTACAAAAGATTTTTCTCCTGCTCCTGTAAGGATCAGGCATCTGACTGCATCAAGATCAACACCGTCGATCGTTGCATCAAGTTCATCAAGAACTGCACTATTCAGTGCGTTCAGTGCCTTTGGACGGTTAATGGTAATAATTCCAACCTGTCCTTCTACTTCATATGTAATAAATTCCATCATCAACATCTCCTTTTGATCTGGTTTATTAATCACGTTCTACGATTGTAGCGCATCCCATTCCGCCACCGATACAAAGTGTTGCAAGACCTTTCTTTGCATCACGTTTCTGCATCTCATGAAGAAGTGTAACAAGGATACGGCATCCTGAAGCTCCTACCGGATGTCCGAGAGCAATTGCTCCACCGTTTACATTTACTTTATCCATGTCGAATTTCAGATCATGTGCTACTGCAAGTGACTGTGCTGCAAAAGCTTCGTTTGCTTCGATCAGATCCATATCATCTACGGAAAGCCCTGTCTTAGCCATTACTTTATTCGTAGCTGCAACCGGTCCGACACCCATGATAGATGGATCTACTCCGCCGAGTGCTCCTGCTACCCATGTTGCCATCGGTGTAACGCCGAGCTCTTTTGCTTTTTCTTCACTCATAACAACGATTGCTGCTGCTCCGTCATTGATGCTGGAAGCATTTGCTGCTGTTACAATACCATCTTTTTTGAATGCCGGACGAAGTCTTGCGATTCCTTCTGCTGTTGTTCCCGGACGCGGTCCTTCATCTGTATCAACTACGATGGTTTCTTTTTTCTTCTTCACTTCTACAGGAACAATCTCATCTTTGAATTTTCCTGCTTCGATTGCTGCGCAGGCTTTCTGCTGGCTTGCTGCTGCAAATTCATCAAGCTGTTCTCTTGTGAGTCCCCACTGTTCTGCTACATTCTCAGCAGTGATTCCCATGTGATAGTCATTGAATGCATCCCAAAGTGCGTCATTTACCATTGTATCGATCATCGGTGCATTACCCATTCTGTATCCATAACGTGCGTTTTTCAGTGCATATGGAGCCATAGACATATTTTCCATACCGCCTGCTACAACGATATCAGCATCTCCTGCCTGGATCATCTGTGCAGCCATGTTCACACAGTTAAGTCCGGATCCGCAAACAACGTTAACCGTAACTGCCGGTGTCTCGACCGGAAGACCTGCTTTTAAAGAAGCCTGACGTGCAACGTTCTGTCCAAGACCTGCCTGGATTACACAACCCATATATACATGATCAACCTGTTCTGGAGCAACACCTGCTCTATTTAAAGCTTCTTTGATAACGATAGATCCTAATTCCGGTGCCGGAGTTGTAGAAAGAGCTCCACCCATACTTCCGATTGCTGTACGACACGCACCTGCTAACACGATTTTCTTTGCCATCACTTTTTCCTCCTTTTACATCTTAATGGTAAGTATCACTTCTTATTAAATATATACTGTTTTACTTTCCGTTTTTAAGATTTTCGCAAGGGACTTTTTTGTCCTCTTTTTTTAATATACTACCCATTTCCTGTTCTGTCAAATATTTATCAATCATTTTTTATCATTTAATTTTCTTTTAACATTTTCACCAACATTTTTTTACAATACATCTGCATTATTCGTCATTTCCAACACACCACTTTTATATTGACCTTTCCCAGATATGGTGCTACACTTAAGATTGTTAAAAATTATTCAACCAGAATACTATAATTAAATTATGAATGAGAAGGTGTGAAAATGAGCAAAAGTTTTGAAGAATTAATCTCAAAAGCAAATCAAAAAACCTTAAAGAAAGTCTCTGTTTCCAACGCACAGGATGAGCCGGTACTGCAGGCTGTCAAAGCTGCAAAAGAGCAAAATATCGCAACAGCCATCCTTGTCGGTGATGAAGCCAAGATCCGCGAGATTGCCGCTTCTATTGATATGGATCTGACAGATTTCGAGATCATCAATGAGCCTGATACCGAAGCAGCTGCATTAAAGGCTGTTGAGCTTGTACACAACGGCAAAGCTGATATCCTTTTAAAAGGATTGCTTGAAACAAAGACATTCTTAAAGAGCGTATTGAATAAAGAAGTCGGACTTCGTACCGGAAAGATGCTTTCCCATGTATGTGTATTTGAGATTGAAGGCATTAACCGTCTTCTGTTCTTCACAGACGTAGCTTTCAATACATATCCAACCCTTGCAGATAAAGTCAATATCATCAACAATGCAGTAGAAGTCGCACATGCATGTGGCATCGAATGCCCGAAGGTTGCTCCTCTGTGTGCAGTTGAGACAGTGAATCCAAAGATGCAGCCAACAGTTGATGCCGATAATCTCACCAAGATGTACGAGGGTGGCGATTTCAAAGGATGCCAGATCTACGGACCACTTTCCATGGATCTTGCGATCGATCCGGAAGCAGCTGTTCACAAAGGTGTGACTAATCCAGTAGCCGGACATGCTGATATTCTCCTCTTCCCGAATATCGATGCAGGAAATATCACATATAAGATTCTTGTCCGCACTGCAAAGGTCAAGATCGGTAACGTACTTGTCGGAACAAGCGCTCCGGTGGTTCTTACTTCACGTTCGGACGATTTTGAAACCAAACTGAATTCTATTGCACTTGCGACCGTAATCGCAGGATCAATCACAGACTAAGGAGGATCTTTTTATGAGCTATAAAATTTTAGTAATCAACCCGGGATCTACTTCTACCAAGATCGGTGTGTACGAAGACGAAACTTTGTTATTCGAAGAAACACTCCGTCATTCCACCGAAGAGATTGCAAAATATGCAACCATCGTTGACCAGAAAGATTTCCGTAAAGAACTGATTGTAGATATTCTCGCAAAGAACAGCTTCGACATCAAATCTCTGAATGTTGTAGTAGGACGAGGCGGACTTTTAAAACCGATCCCAGGTGGAACCTATCCAGTATCTGACGCACTTCTTGCTGACTTAAAAGCAGGTGTGCAAGGGCAGCATGCATCGAACCTTGGAGGCATCCTTGCCCGCGAAATCGGTGATGAGATTGGAGTTCCTTCTTACATTGTTGACCCGGTTGTTGTCGATGAGATGGAACCTGTTGCAAGATATTCCGGAATCCCGGAACTTCCGCGTATCAGTATCTTCCACGCACTGAACCAGAAAGCAGTTGCCAAACGCTACGCCAAAGAACAGAATGTATCTTATGATTCCCTGAATCTTGTAGTTGTACACATGGGCGGCGGTGTATCTGTCGGTGCTCATAAAAATGGCAAAGTTGTCGATGTCAACAACACGCTTGACGGAGACGGACCTTTCTCACCGGAACGTTCCGGCGGTGTACCGGCAGGCGCACTCGTAAAAATGTGTTTCTCCGGTCAGTACACACAGGCTGAAGTATATAAAAAGATCAACGGGAAAGGCGGTCTCAACGGATACCTTGGAACCAACAACATGCGCGACGTTGCAGAACGTGCCTTTGAAAAGGGTGACGAAGAAGCAGCCGGTGTATTCCACGCATTCACTTACCAGGTTGCCAAAGAAGTCGGCGCCATGGCAGCCGTACTTAACGGTAAAGTAGACCAGATCCTTCTCACCGGCGGTATCGCATACAGCGACTACGTTACATCTGAGATCAAAGAAAAGGTCGGCTTCATCGCCCCAATCACCGTCTACCCGGGTGAAGATGAACTCCTCGCCCTCGCTCAAGGCGCTCTCCGTGTATTAAACGGCGAAGAAAAACCTCTGGTATATTAATTTTTTTCAAAGCCCTAAAAGATGCAAAACGCATATATCTCATCGTAGAAAAAAGTCTGGCACACCTCGCCAGACTTTTTTAGTTACTACGCTTTTATTTAATAGTGTCAATAGCTTCGAGGGACAAATTGGGCAAAAGATAATGCGTCTATTCGTCTTTTGTGCAATGGAGATGAAACCAAAAAATCGTGGAAGCCTCTGCTGAACACGATTTTCGCTTTAGGGGGTTCATCGGAATGGTTTGCACAACTAGAATAGACGCATTATCTTTTGCCCAATTTGTCAACACAACCTAAATTATTCAAAAAAAGAGCAGACACTAAAAAAGTATCCACCCTTTTTTTCTATCCCTAATCTCTTTTAACTACAGCAGAGCATCCCATTCCGCCACCAACACAAAGTGTTGCAAGTCCTGTATGTACATCTTCTTTCTGCATCTCATACAACAAGCTTACAAGGATTCTTGCACCTGAGCAGCCAACCGGATGTCCGAGAGCAATTGCTCCACCATTGACATTCAGCTTACTAAGGTCAAATCCAAGATCTTTTCCAACTGCTACTGACTGTGCTGCAAATGCTTCGTTTGCTTCGATCAGATCAAAATCTCCGATCTCCATTCCCAGCTTCTTCATAACCTTACGTGTTGAATAAACCGGTCCGATTCCCATGATCGCCGGATCACATCCTGCGAGTTCTCCGCCGATCCATGTTGCCATAGGTGTTACGCCAAGCTCTTTTGCTTTTTCTTCGCTCATAACGATAAGTGCAGCTGCACCATCATTGATTCCGGATGCGTTACCTGCTGTAACCATACCGTCTTTCTTAAATGCAGGACGAAGTTTTGCAAGACCTTCTTTTGTGATTCCTTTACGAGGACCTTCATCTGTATCTACAAGAATCGTTTCTTTTTTCTTCTTCACTTCGACCGGAACAATCTCGTCTTTAAATTTACCTTCTGCCATTGCTTTTTCACATTTGTTCTGAGACCATGCTGCAAATTCATCCAGTTCTTCTCTTGTAAGTCCCCACTGTTCGCAGATATTTTCTGCTGTGATTCCCATGTGATAATTATGGAATGCGTCGGTCAGACCATCCTTGATCATAGCATCTTCGATTGTCGCATTTCCCATACGATATCCATAACGTCCGTTTCTCAACATGTACGGAGCCATTGTCATATTTTCCATACCACCTGCAACGATGATATCTGCATCTCCAGCTGCGATCAGCTTCGCTGCAAGGTTTACACAGTGAAGACCGGATCCACAAAGTACGTTGATAGTTGTTGCCGGTACTTCATTCGGGATTCCTGCATATACAGCTGCCTGACGTGCCGGGTTCTGTCCGTTGCCTGCCTGGATAACATTTCCCATATACACTTCGTCAACCTGATCCGGAGAAACGCCCGCTCTTTTGAGAGCTTCTTTGATTACGATCGTTCCAAGTTCTACAGCCGATGTATTTGCAAACTGTCCGCCCATTACACCGATTGCTGTACGACATGCTCCTGCTAAAACAACTTTTCTTGCCATGATAAAAATCCTCCTTTATTTTGTAAATCACCTGATGTTTTTATTATAATCCTCTAAAAAACAGAATTCAATAGATGCTTGATATTTTTTTAACATTTTTTATATTCTATTCCAGGTACATGCCTCAATTCGATTGAGAGATTTCTTGATAAATGTTAAACTTTTCTCGGTATTTATACTTATTGACATTCACATCATTATTATGTTTTTTCAAAAAAACAAATTTGTCATTGACATTTATATAGCAATTTGTTAAATTAAAGTTGCTCATATGACTGACGGAAGTGGAATGAACCACAGGGAAATATGAGGATTTGATTATTTAGCCGACCGTCTGGGCGATTCAGCTCAGATGCCGGCTTTTTTTACGCATTTTTATAAGATTATCATAAATCAGGGCTATATAAAAGGCGTAAACATCCATCGGTTCTTCTGGCTGAACCTTTTCATATGTCTGGAATTTGCCAGAACTTTCCGGGCATAAATTGCAGCAACACAGTGTATAATAACCGGGTCATAGGTACTATGGCTCACCCACAAGAAGGAGGAATAACCAAATGATGCAGAAAGAACAATGGCAGGGATTTGAAGGAAGACTCTGGAAAGAAGAAATCAACGTTCGTGATTTCATCCAGAACAACTACACACCTTACGAGGGAGATTCTTCATTCCTTGCAGACCCGACCGAAGCAACAAACCAGCTCTGGGGCAAGCTTCAGGAACTCCAGAAAGAAGAACGTGCAAAAGGCGGCGTTCTGGATATGGAAACAGAAGTTGTATCTTCTCTTACCGCTTACGGTCCAGGATATATCTGCGAAGAACTGAAAGATAAAGAACAGGTTGTGGGGCTTCAGACTGACAAACCTCTGAAACGTGCATTTATGCCGTTCGGCGGAATTAAAATGGCTGAGGAAGCATGCAAAACTTACGGATATGAACCAAACCCGAAATTCCATAAAATCTTTACAGATTATCATAAAACACATAACCAGGCAGTATTTGATGCCTATACTCCGGAAATGAAAAAAGCACGTCACAATAAGATCCTTACAGGTCTTCCGGATACTTACGGACGTGGACGTATCGTCGGTGACTACCGTCGTGTTGCTCTTTACGGCATTGATCTTCTGATCGCTATGAAGCAGGACGATCTCGCAAACTGCGGATACGGATCCATGCGTGACAATGTCATCCGTCAGCGAGAAGAACTTGCAGAACAGATCCGTGCCCTCAAGGGTATGAAAGAAATGGCTGCTGTCTACGGATTCGACATTTCCGAGCCAGCAAAAAATGCAAAAGAAGCATTCCAGTGGCTGTACTTCGGATACCTTGCAGCAATCAAGACTCAGAACGGAGCTGCCATGAGTGTCGGACGTGTATCTACCTTCCTTGATATCTACATCAAGAGAGATATGGAAGCAGGAATCCTTACCGAAGAAGAAGCTCAGGAATTAGTTGACCATATGACAATGAAATTCCGTATGGTTAAGTTCGCACGTATCCCATCTTACAACCAGCTCTTCTCTGGTGACCCGGTTTGGGCTACACTGGAAGTCGGCGGAATGGGACAGGACGGACGTTCTATGGTAACAAAGACAGACTACCGTTTCCTGCACACCCTGGAAAACATGGGACCTTCTCCGGAACCGAACCTGACTGTACTTTACACAGAACGTCTTCCGAAGAACTTCAAGGACTACGCTTCACATATTTCTATTGAAACAAGTTCTATCCAGTATGAAAATGATGATGCAATGCGTCCGGTATGGGGCGATGACTATTCTATCTGCTGCTGCGTATCTGCAACACAGACAGGTAAAGAAATGCAGTTTTTCGGAGCAAGAGCAAACCTTGCAAAATGCCTTCTTTACGCGATCAACGGTGGTGTCGACTGCAAGTCAAAAGATCAGGTAGGACCGGCTTACACACCGATCACTTCTGAATACCTTGATTATGATGAAGTAATGGCTAAATACGACAAGATGATGGACTGGCTCGCCGGACTGTATGTAAACGTACTGAACCTGATCCAGTACATGCATGACAAATACTACTATGAAGCATCTCAGATGGCACTGATCGATACCGATGTACGTCGTACATTTGCAACAGGTATCGCAGGATTCTCTCATGTAGTTGACTCCTTAAGTGCGATCAAATATGCAAAAGTGAAAACAATCCGTGACGAAAACGGACTCGTTGTAGATTTCGAGACAACCGGTGATTTCCCGAAATACGGAAATGATGATGACCGCGCAGATGATATCGCAGTATGGCTTCTTCAGACATTTATGAAGAAACTGAAAAAGCATCACACCTACCGTGAATCCGAACCGACAACTTCTATCCTTACCATTACCTCAAACGTTGTATATGGAAAAGCTACCGGTGCTCTTCCGGATGGAAGAAAAGCAGGCGCACCGCTTTCACCTGGAGCAAACCCAAGCTACGGTGCTGAACAGAACGGACTTCTTGCTTCCCTGAACTCCGTTGCCAAGCTGCCTTACGAATGGGCACTTGACGGAATCTCTAACACTCAGACCATCAACCCGAATGCAATCGGACATACTCCGGAGGAACGCATTAACAACCTGGTAAATGTTATGGACGGATACTTCTCTCAGGGTGCTCACCATCTGAACGTCAACGTATTCGGAACAGAAAAACTTCTTGACGCTATGGAACATCCGGAAAAAGAAGAATACGCAAACTTTACGATCCGTGTATCAGGATATGCGGTTAAGTTCATCGACCTTACACGCGAACAGCAGCTCGATGTGATCGCAAGAACCTGCCACGATCGTATGTAATTACCGAACTTACACTCTTTTGCCAAACATATCGTTATGCTGGAAGTCATGCATTTTAAAGTGCATGACTTTCGGCACATACAGAGATGCTGCTGGCAACTTTTCCTGCATACTAAGGCATTTAAAAGACTCTGCCTGATCCGCAGTTTTCCAATCACACAATGAAAAAGGAGATTTTCATATGACTCAAATCAAAGGACTTATTCACTCTACAGAAAGCTTTGGTTCTGTTGACGGGCCTGGGGTACGTTTTATTATATTTGTTCAGGGATGTCCACTGAGATGTCAGTTCTGCCATAACCCTGACACCTGGAATATGACAGATAAAAACGGCACCACCTGGCGCAGTGCCGATGAGCTTCTTGCGCAGGCTCTGCGTTACCGCACTTACTGGAAAAATGGCGGTGGAATCACCGTAAGCGGCGGAGAACCTCTCCTTCAGATTGATTTTCTGCTGGATCTTTTCAAAAAAGCAAACGCAAAAGGTATTCACACAACGATTGATACTGCAGGCGGTCCTTTTACCAGAGAAGAATCATTTTTCTCCAAATTTCAGGAGCTGATGCAGTATACCGATCTTCTTCTTGTTGATATCAAACATATCGATGAAAAAGCTCACAAAGAACTGACCGGAAAAACGAATAAAAACATTCTGGATATGATCCGTTTTCTCTCCGATATCAAAAAACCTGTCTGGATCCGCCATGTGCTCGTACCGGAGCGCAGCGACTATGATGAATACTTAAACCGGTTAAATGATTTTATCCAGACACTTGATAATGTAGAAAGAGTAGAAATCCTGCCTTACCACACACTTGGTGCCTACAAATGGAAAGAGCTGGGACTTGATTATCCACTCAAAGGGATCAATCCACCTTCGAGAGAACGCGTAGAAAATGCAAAGAAGATCCTGCACTGTTCGTAAGACATATTTAAAAAAATAGATGACAGCTTTCTCTTCATATTTTACCTGTAATGTGCTATGATTGGTGTAGTGTATTTAAGAGAGGAGCATTATAGCAATGAACGAAAGAATGGAACGCGTATTGGAAAAAATGAGAAAAAAAGGAATCGATCAGTTACTTGTATCTGATCCACTCAGCATCCGCTTTTTAACGGGCATCATGGTACATCCAGGGGAAAGATTGTACGCTCTGCTGCTTCGTACAAACGGAAAGCACACCATGTTCTTGAACTATCTGTATTATGTATCTGATACAGGATTTGAAGAAGTATGGTTCAGTGATATGGATGATCAGATCGGGGTTCTGACAGAACATATCGATACCAAGGGCGTAATCGGTATCGACAAAACATTTCCTGCTCGTTTCCTGATCCCGCTTCAGGAACGCTGCCCGGAACTGAAAACGGTATGGGGATCTGACTGTGTAGACGGTGTTCGTGCTGTTAAGAATGAAGAAGAAATCAAGATCATGAGACAGGCATCTGTAATCAATGACATGGTTATGGAAAGAGCTGCTGCCTACATTAAAGAAGGCATGACAGAAAAACAGATTGCTGATTTCATTGAAGCAGAATACTACAAAGAAGGCGCAACAGGACTCAGCTTTGATACAATCGTATGCTTCGGTGCTAACGCTGCTGACCAACATCACTCACCAAGCGAGACAAGAACTCTGAAAGCCGGAGAATGCATTCTGATCGATATGGGATGCATCTGGAACGGTTATTGCTCAGATATGACAAGAACCTTCTACTGCAAGAGCGTAGACGAAGAACAGGCCGCAATCCATGACCTTGTTCGTACAGCGGTTGAGAAAGCAGAAGCCATCATCAAACCAGGCGTACGTTTCTGTGATATCGATGCGCAGGCAAGAGATCTCATCGGCGAAGCAGGATACGGAGAATACTGGAAGATTCGTCTTGGACATTTCATCGGCCAGGAAGACCATGAATACGGTGATGTAAGCCCGATCAACAAGAACGTAGCTGAACCGGGTATGATCTTCTCGATCGAACCGGGAATCTACATCGAAGGCAAATACGGTGTACGTATCGAAGACCTCGTTCTCGTAACAGAAGACGGATATGAACTTCTTAACGTAGTAGATAAAAAATATAGAACAGTTGGTTAATTGTTCTTCCATTACTTCAATATAGAACCAAAAAAAGACACGCATTACTGCGTGTCTTTTTTGGTCAACCCCTGGATCGCGTTAACAATTTCCATATACGTTTCTTCGATTGCATCCTGTCCGGGAACCCCACGTAAAAGTGTATTTCCCTTCTCTACAGCTGCTTTCAGCTCATTTACGGATTCATCGGTATAGGTCTCTGTATTAATAGATTCTGTGTTGTCAATTAATGCTTTTAACTGCGTCTTGTCTAACTTCTGTGGTGTGATGGTAATTGTATCGCCAACTTTTTGTGTGGTATTCTTTCCCCCATTCAAATTTTGCCGTACAAAATAAATACCTCCACCAATCACCACACATGCAAGAAGTATGACAAGAACAGAACCTATCTCTGTCCCGCGGTCACGATGAGTTTTCTTTGGTCTTTTTACGATAGTTAGATTCGTATGCTTATTCATATAGAAATATCCTTTATAAACTTCAGGTAGCTGTGAGAGAACTCACAGCCACCTGATTAAATTCACATCATCTGTGCTTATTGCTAAGACCAGATTATGCGTTTCTTCTTCTGAAGAATGCTACAACTGCTGCAGCACCTGCAATAAGAAGTGTTGCTACGTATACGAATACGTTGCTATGATCACCAGTCTGAACTGTATCAGATTTTTGCTCATTTGCTTTCTTAGCAGATTCCTTCTTGTTTGTCTTTTTGTCATCTTTTGCTACTGTTGTAGATGTTTTGTCATCTTTCTTATTCTCTTCAATTGAAGTACCCGGTTTTTCTTCTGGAGTACTTGGTTTTGAAGGATCAACTGATGGCTGATCCGGATCAACTGGAGTTTCATTCTTTTCAAGAACAGCTGTTACTGTGTAGTCATCAGCTACTCCGTATGGGAATGCGATTGATGTTGCATTTGCATCAAGGTTGTAGATTTCTTCGCCAGCTTTGTTTGTTACTTTCCAGCCTTTGAATGTGTATCCATCTTTTGCTACTACTGTCGGAAGGAATCCAAGGTTGTATTCTGCTTCCTGAAGATTTTTGTTATCAAGCTGTGTTGCTCCTTCGTATCCTTCGAATGATCCTTCGTTTGAATCGATTACAACTGTTGCATTTGCTACTGCTACTTCTTCTTCATTCTTTTCAAGAACAGCTGTTACTGTGTAGTTATCTGCTACTCCGTATGGGAATGAAATTGATGTTGCATTTGCATCAAGGTTGTAGATTTCTTCGCCGGCTTATATCCATCTTTTGCTACTACTGTCGGAAGGAATCCAAGGTTGTATTCTGCTTCCTGAAGGTTTTCGTTATGAAGTTCTGTTGCTCCTTCGTATCCTTCGAATGATCCTTCGTTTGAATCGATTACAACTGTTGCATAGTATGGGAATGAAATTGATGTTGCATTTGCATCAAGGTTGTAGATTTCTTCGCCGGCTTCGTTTGTTACTTTCCAGCCTTTGAATGTATATCCTTCATTTGCTACTACTGTCGGAAGGAATCCAAGGTTGTATTTGCTATCCTGAAGGTTTTCGTTATGAAGTTCTGTTGTTCCTTCGTATCCTTCGAATGATCCTGCTACTGAATCGATTACAACTGTTGCATTTGCTACTGCTACAGCCGGTGTTTCTTCAACTTTTTCAAATTCAGGTGTAATTGTTACATAACCAACATTAGATCCTTCTGGGAAATGTGCAAGTCCTGTCACACCAAATGTTTTAGCATCTGCATCCCAATTCTGTGTTTCAGCGCCTTCAACTTTCCATCCAGTAAACTTGTATCCATCATTTGCTTTTACTGCCGGAATTTCAAACTGCTGGTCTGTGTCTGCAGCAATACCTTTGAAAGAAACAACTGTTGATGGTGCATAATCCGGGAATGATCCTTTTTCTGAATCAACAATATTGAAATATACTTCTACTGTTTTTTCTTCAGCTGGTTCTTCTTTAGCTTTTACATTAACATTAACATCTGCATCCTTACCATATTCTACAGAAGTACTCCACTTATCATCTGCAAGTTCGTATCCTTTTGGAATTGTAAGATCTTTTGCAGTAAACTCAGCGCTTTCTCCAACTTTACCATTCTTTTTAATGGTCTGGATATTATCTTTAATATAATTGTCTGAATTTACATCAACGTAATGTACACGTAATTCAGCATCTTTTTTCTCTACTGCAGCTTCTTTTTCTTTGAATGTCGCCTCGAATGCCACATATCCATCATTCTTGTCTTTTTCATAGAATGCTAATCCTGAAACATAAAATGTTTCTGACTCTGGTGACCAATCTGCTTCATTAGCTCCAGTAACATGCCATCCAGTAAATTCATATCCTTCTTTTGCTTCCACTTTCGGAATAGGATGCGCGTTTCCGTCAGTTTCATCTAAATCATAAGTTACTACTTTAGCTCCAGCCGGGTCTGTAAATTTTCCTTTTTCAGGATCAACATTGAAAGCAACATGAGCAGTTTTCTTTATCTCTACTGGTTTAATAACTGCTTGAATAGCTACAAACTCTGAAGTACCAGCAGCTCTTACAATATCCTCATAACTCATTTGGGCAGTAGCATCAAAAAACGTATCATTAATTGTCCATCCCTTGAACTCATATCCCTCTTCAACAGTAAGTGTTGGTGGCGTGATAGTCTCACCGCTCGTCATCTCTTTAGTTAAAAAGTGTTGTCCGTCTGCACCCACTGCATAATCCCAGTAATTGAAAGTTACTGTAATTTTAAATGCTTTTTCATCTGTAGCAACAGTTGTAGCAGAACTATTGTTATCAGCCGCAACAACCGGTACAGCATTTACTCCAACGAGCATTACTGCGACAGAGAACGCACATGCCTGATGAAGTACTCTTCTCTTTTTCATCTCTAATTTCCTCTCTTTCTCATCTTAAAAAATTATATGCTTTTTTGCATACGTATCCTATCTTGGTTATTATAAGTCTTAATTTTTAAGAAGTCAACAGTATTATCTCTTTTTCTAGGACTTCCTGGTCTTTTTAACATACTTTTTTCAAAACATTTTATTTTTTTCTTTTCTTTTTCAAAACAATTAAATGTTTTATTAACACTTTCACTATAACAGTGGGTTTTTAATGTTATTTCCCCTATTTTTCAGTATTTTAATAGGCAAATTCTTTATAAATAATTCGATAAAAAACCATAGTTTTCAAAATTGCGTCTTCTTATCTTTGTGCTTTATAATAAGAAAGGAGTAAATTTGAAAGGAAACCGTTTTCATGAAAGACATTGGCAAGATTCTGAAATATGCCCGTGAGAATAAAAAATATACCCAAAACAAGTAATGGAATTAACCGGCATCCACAGGAAATCGCTTTCTGGTTAAGAGAACAACGTTGCCGAGCCAAATCTATCAACCTTTGCGACTCTTGCCAATCTCTATGGTATTTCTGCCGATGAAGTATTAGATATTGGTGGAAAAGCTTCTTCCGACTCTCTGCCTCAATGTGAATTCCAGGTTCTTTCTTTATTTAAAGAACTTGACCCCAAACATCAGGAAGAACTCCTGATTCAAATCACCGCACTTGTCAGATTTTTGCATACAAAAAATATGGCGCCGCAAGTCTCACAATTCCTATTTCGTTAGAGATCAGAGGCGGAAAAATTAAAGTTTAGAGATTAAAGTTTGAATATGATAGCACATGTGTATCTTTAATTTTAAGACTTTTTGATTTATTAGTACTTTTTCTAAGAATTCTACTCTTTTTAACGTCTATTTCTTATATAATAGCAATAGTACATACCACTTCACTTATATTATATATGAAATCTTCGAAAGGACGATCGCCCATGGAACATATAGGAGAAATTCTCCGGACAGCACGTGAAGATAATTTTTATACTTAGAAGAAAGTAATGGAACTGACCGGTATCAACCGCAAGACTCTGTCCGGCTATGAGAACAGTGTAGCTGAACCAGATCTTGACACATTTGCCAGATTACTCCGCTTATATCAACTTTCTGCGGATGAAGTATTAGGAATTAAGACTTCTACCCCCCCCCCTCGCATTTTTCCCTTTCGCGCTGCGAACGAAAAATGCTTACTCTTTTCCAAAAATTTGACACCAGCCACCAGGAAGAGCTTTTGATTCAGTTTCAATCTCTCGCAGACTATCTCGATAAAAAATCAAAATAAATTGTCATTGCTTTTTCCTGCTCTGACCATTTATAATGAACTTATACTATGTTTGAAGGGGGAACATTTTCATGAAAGATATTGGTAAAATTCTGAAAAACGCCCGTGAGAATAAAGAATATACCCAGAAACAAGTGATGGAATTGACCGGTATCCACAGAAAATCTCTGTCCGGTTATGAGAATAACGTTGCCGAGCCGGATCTCTCCACTTTCGCAACCCTTGCCAATCTGTATGGCATCTCTGCAGATGAAGCTTTGGAAATTGGTGAACCGGATCCTTCTGTTTCTTTGCTTCGTTTTGAATTCCAAGTTCTTTCTTTATTTAAAGAACTCGATGCAAAGCATCAGGAAGAACTTCTGATCCAGATCACCGCACTCGTCAGATATTTAAATGCAAAAAATATGGTGCCGCAAAATCATCAATCCAGATAATTTTGCGGCACCACCGATTTATACATGTAAATTCTTTTCCATTTCCTGACGCATTTCTTTTCCCTTGAAAAGCACCAGTCCGATCAGCATCAGCACGCCCATCCCAATTGAAATCACAGACGGAAATACAATTCGTACCTTACCAGTCAGCAAAAAGATAAATGGTAAGATCATTCCGTAAAGCGCCGCCATCACAAAGTACACCAGATAGTCCTTCGCCTGACGGTAATACACCCTCGATATGATCAGCATCGAAATCATAATCAAGCCACTGACTCCCGGAAGCACAAAGTCAATCGACCAGCCATGCCAGCCGGTCAGCCAGTCCCAGATAATACAGCCGACTGTCACAATGATCAGCTGCCACATGGCATTCTTCAGCAGATTGTACCGCTTGAAGAAACCGACTGCGAGCGCCAACCACATACTGAACGCACCGCCGCACACAAACAGTGACAGATGGAAATTCGTATCAATGCTATAATCCACTCCCAGTGCCGCCACAATCGCGATCATGCAAAGAAATGTAAATATTTTGAAAATCTGCATTCCTTTCGCTTCTGTCATCACACTTTCCGGATACTCCACTTCAAGGATCTCAGGCTTTACTTCCTGCTCTTTCAGAATCTGGAAAAAATTCTCTTTGATTGCATCACAGTCATATCTGGACGTAAATCCCAGATAAATCTTATCCCGGAAGGAACACATACAAAGCTCTACTTTCGGCGTACTTGTATAAACGCCAAAATACCTGATATACGTCTCATAGCTTTCCGGCATCCGGATGATTCCCATGTTGGAAAAAATAGCGGTCACATCACTTTCTGCCGTCCTCGCCCCGATATTGATACAGACATTTTTCAGTTCCAGCGGCGCAAATTTCAGGATTGGATGTACCTGCAAGGCGAAGTAATCGTTCATCCGCTTCTCCATCTTTTCCGCTGTCAGTTCTTCTTTAAAGCATGCATTTACTTTTTGCACAACATCTGCGAACTCTTCTTTTCCACCCTGAAAATGATATCCCGGTTCGATCCAGTTGAAAAAATTGAGCATTGTATTGGTCGGAAAGAAATTACGCAAATTTACCGGAACCATCAGTACAACCGGCTTGCTTTCCTGCCGTCTTGCCATTGTCCGGTGAATCGCACACAGATATACCGCAGTCAGAAATACCGTCATCGATACACCATAATTCTTTGCCTGGAGCTTCAGTTCTTCGACCGGAATTTCTGCCTCTGTCGTCTGCAGACTTCCAAGCTCACGACTATTTCCGCGAAGCTGATGCGCTGCCGGTTTTTTCTCCTTTTTGCGGTCTGCCTGGCGGGAATAATATCTTTCAAATCCATCCGCTTCCTGATCGGAAAGGCTCTCCGAATACTCTGACAGAACCACATCCTCCAGTCCATCCTCATGATGTGCCAGATACAGATAATTTTTCACCAGCTCCCGTACAAATTCACTGGCACCGGTTCCGTCTGTCAGCACATGAAAGACCTCAAAATTGATTCTCTTTTTGTAATAAGTCACTTCAAAAAGCAGGTCTCTCTTGTCACGGATATAAAGGCTGCTGCACGGCTCCTTATACTCTTCTCTTACAACCGGTCTTTTATTACTCTGTTCCAGATAATGCCAGAACAATCCCTTTCGCAGCACGGACAGAAAGATCGGATATTTTTCCAGTGTCCTGTCTACCGCCTTCTGCAGGATCTCCTGCTGTATATCCTCTTTCAATTCACAGTAAAACCGGAATACACGGGTATCCCTTTTACTGCTCGCCGCCGGAAAAAGCTTCGCTGCATTGTCCAGCCTTCTCCAGTGCTTTACATTTGTCTGCGGCATTTTCTATTCCCCCTCCAGAAAATGATTGATATATTCAAAACTTTCCTGTACATGCAGACTCCGGATTCCCAGTGCAAAATATCCGTGAAGTGCATCCTTGATCCGGTGTACTTCCACCCGGTTACCTGCCTCTGCAAGACGTCTTCCATACGCTTCTCCCTCATCCCGGAGCGGATCAAATTCTGACGTCAGGATCAGTGTATCCGGCTGCCCGGTCAGATCCTTTTCCAGAATCGGTGCGAAATATGGACTTAGCTTGTCCTCTTCCGAACCTGCATAAAGATTGATATAATCTTTTAATTTGCCTGCCGTCAGAAGATAATCCTGCCCGTTCTCCCTTACAGAAGAGAACAGACTCTTCTCTGAATAATCATTATTGACTGCCGGATAGATCAGAATTTGTCTCTTTGGCATAAATTCGCCACGGTCCCGTGCCATAATGGACAATGCAGCTGCCAGATTGCCACCTGCACTGTCTCCAATCAGAGTAATATCCTCCGGCTTTGTATCCGGATGCGTATACAATGCTCTTGCCACGGCATAACAGTCCATAAGCCCGGTCGGGAACTTGTGCTCCGGCGCCAGGCGGTATTCTACTGCTGCTACAGTCTGCCCCGTCGCCTGTGCCATCCGGGAACATACTCTCTCATAATTTTCCACATGCTCAGTCGCCCATCCTCCTCCGTGAAGGAAAAGCATGATCTTTCGTCCCTTGATCTGATCTTTTTCCAGACACGATGCTTCATCCGGGAAAAATACCCGGATCGGAACTTCATAATCTCCGTTATATACCTGCAGATCCATTTTTTTATAAAAAATTTTCATCGGATCCAGTCTTTTCAGATCCGCAAGCTGCCTTGATACTTCTACATCAATCCCTCCAAAAGACAGGATTTTCAGGATTGCTTTTGTTGCTATATTGATTGCCATATTTTTCTGTCCTCATTTATTTTTTCATACAGATTTATTCTACCATAGAATGATGTCCCCTACCACTCTTTCTCTTTCCATCTTTGCTACATTAACCCATTTTCAATTTTTCAGATTTCACAATCATCTCATTATTTATTTGACACAGACTGTCAAAACAGTTACCATACACTTATGCACAAGGAGGGTGTATTTGTTTTATGAATAATAAAAAAAATATAGACGACTATTTTGATGACAACTTTGAAGTAACTTATACAGGCGATCTCCCGTCGATCCCTGTGGGGCAGGATGATTATGACGACCGTTATGACGACACAGACTACCTTAACGATTATGAAACTGACGACTACTACGATGAAACAGACAGGCTTGCTCCTGATTATGACGATGATTATGAAGAAGAGGATTCTTATTATGACCGCCAAAGACCAGCCAGACGGACAGAACGGAGAAATTCCCGCAGACGTCCCGATTCCTCTTCCGAAGAACTGGCTGCTCCAATCCGGAATATTGCCCGCACCGGAAGTAGTGCCGCTGAGAAACTGACCACTTTCATCCTTCGCCCGGCACCGGTTCTGATGTCCGCCATCATCCTGGCGATTACCTTTTTTTCATTCTGGAATCAGCTGTCTGATTATGGAGATATCAATACACTGACATCCAATCCAGATCTTACGCTGATTGCTTATCTGACTGTCGGAGCGGTTATGCTGATCTGGATGCTGTCTACGTTCTTTTTCACATTAAGTGGCATCCGACACGGAACCGGACGCGGACTTACTTATTTTGTCCTGGTATATGTTCTGTCCTACCTCTTCAGTCTAGCCGCAGCTGCAATTCCTGCTGATGTTCAGTTGCTGACCGGTATCAGAGGCGGTATCCTGGTATTTGGTTCTCTTTACCCGGCATATTTTCCATTCTGCGTGGTGGGAATTATTACTTGTATTTTGCGGAAAATTTTGAAGTAAAACATTCCTCATACTAATGCCTATTCCTTAGGGCATCCTCATATGGTGTTTTTACTTTATAAGTGAACAACAACTAATTACATGCGAAAAAAAGAGTAAGTCAAATCACTCATCTATCTGATTTGACTTACTCTTTTCTTACTTTTGTTTCATTCCCGATGTGTTTCCCAACTTTTGTACTATTTTTTCTATATCATATTCCGGTGCATAGGTTTTGGCAATATCATAGATTCTCTGTATCGTCAAGACATCCTCTTCCAGAAAGTCTGCAATTTCCTCTGCTGACATCCCTTTTTGCAATTTTTTTATAACAATTGAAACTAATGCTTCCCTGTACCCTTCTTTATGACCTTCTTTACGGCCTTCTTCACGTCCCTCTTCACGACCTTCTCGCATCCCAATTATTTTTGCACTTTTCATAAACGAATTATGATCCCACAAAATTTTTTGTCTTTCTTCGTATTCTCTTCTTTTTCTTTCATCTGCACTCATCTTCTCCAGACATTCATAAGCTTCTTTAATATATTCATTTTGCTCTGCCATCTTTGCAAAATCCTTTCTGTTCTTTCCGCTCATAAATCGCATCCACTGGATGATCCCAGTTTCATTCTGACTTTCCGGTGGCAACTTTTTCAATTCCAGAATATGAATCTGCAGCAAGTCCGTCAGCACTTCTCCAGTCTCTTTATCACAGAACATTCCCGCATGATAACATCTGGTATCATTTTCAAAGAAATTAAAGTCCAAAATTCCAACATGAATGCACGGTTTAATTCTATCATAAGTATCCCCTGTTTTCATTTGATCCGTTACCATCTTTGACAGATAATAAAAGCTCCTCTGAAACCAGAATTCAAATGGCACCACCTGCATTTCCAAATCCATCTGCTCTCCATTTTTCAAGAGAACTCTTACATCCAGAATCCCGTATTTATCTTCCGGATATTCTTTCCTTAAAATTGTTGGCATCAACTTTGTTTTCTGAATTTCTTCTGGATCTTTCTTTAGAATTGCCGCAATCAATCCCTGTCTTACTTTTGCATTCTCCATTAATTCTTTGAAGCAGAAATCTACCGTTGGATGCATTATAAAGCTATCCTGATTTTCTGTTAATTGTTTCTTTTCTTCTGTCATATGATTCCCCTTTCTGCATTGTAAAAATATAGAAAGGAAAATCTGACTTTTCTACTATAAATATTTTAACATACTGTCATCCTTTGTAAAGGCAAACTCCCATACTTCTATATTTTCTTTTGCTTTGTTCATTGTCGGGAGTTTACTCGAAAATTGAGCACCGAAAATGAGATACCTTCTGATTATGGTTAATTAGATACTTTTTCGATTTTAGAACTAAATCGAAGTAAAATAACTCTATCACATTTTCCTGAAATCTTATACCCTGCATAACATTTTCGAGCACTTTCGTTGCATTTCAATCATCAGACCATTTTATATGCATATCCAAAAAATCCCGTACTCCATGTACAAATCACATGAAATACAGGATCTTTTTATTTATCTAACTAGAATTTGATAACTCCAAGAATTATACCTGAGATCAGACAGATAATACTTACACCCCAGATCCAGAAGAAACTGTTCTTGATGTGATCTTTGATCTCCACACCGGCAAGTCCGGTTCCAAGGAAAGTAGCAGGAACAACCGGGCTGATGAAAGTTGCACAGTTACGGCAAACAACCATTGCAATGGCAATATGTGCCGGATTTACACCGAATTCGTTTCCGATTCCGATCAGTACCGGAAGCATTCCGAAGAAGAAGGAATCGGTATCAAACATCAGTGTAAGCGGTACAGATACCAGACCTACGATAAGCGGTAAAAATCTTCCCATAGACTGTGGAACTACATTTGCAAGTACATTAGCCATATGAGTCATGATCTCTGTTTGCTGCATCACTCCAAGAAATACACCTGCACAAAGAATCGTAGATGCCATGGTAAGTGCCGGACCTGCATGGGATTTAATGATCTTACCCTGCATTTTTGCACCCGGGTAGTTTACAAAAAGTGCTACTGCACATCCTACCATAAAGATATAGTAAGACGGTACCTTTGCAAGAACCAGGTTTACGATCACTACCAGTGTTACGATTACATTGAACACAAAGAGTTTCGGTCTTGCAAGCTCATTCTTTTCATCATCTGTTACGGCTTCATCTTCAATTCCGCCATACTCGATCTTTTCTGCTGAAGAAGTGCCTGCACCTCTCTTCTTTTCGATATTTCCCCAGATAAATGCTGTTCCAAGTGCAATAAAAATACCTACAACCTGCATCGGAATGATCTGTTTCCACAGTGCATTTGGTTCAATTCCAAGGACAGTAGCCGCACGCATTGTCGGTCCGCCCCATGGCAGAAGGTTCATTACACCCATTGCAGATACACAGATGAGCATCAGAGTTGTTGGTCTCATATTCAGACGTTTGTAAACCGGGAGCATTGCCGGAATTGTGATCAGGAATGTAGAGGCACCGCCTCCATCCAGATGTCCGATCATAGCAATGATACAGGTCATCATGGCAACACCGACTACATTACTTCCGACTTTCTTCATCAATGCATTGATGATCTTGTCGAACATTCCTACATCTGTCATAATTCCAAAGAAAAGTACAGAGAAGATAAACAGCGCTGCAGTACCATGTACTCCTGCTACACCGGCTGTTACAAATTCCCCCATTTCTTCAATCGTAAATGTTCCGGTTGCTACAAGGATTGCACCTGTTACAGTTGATACACTGACAAATGCAAGAGCCGGTACCGTTACATTTCTTAAGAGCAACGCAATCACAATAATGATGGTTGCAAATCCCAATAAGGCAAGCATTGCTTCACTCATGGCATTTTCTCCTTCCTTTTGTACGGGTACTTTTTCGTACCATTTATTTGATGATTCCATTATAAAAACCCAACCTTACACTCTTACAGATTCCTCCTTACATTTTGTTAAGGTAAATCTTTAAAAGTATTAAGGTTGGGTTTGTCTTATCTTACACCTTACAGATATCTGCGTCTTTTTTCTTATATCGGCTGGTTGGCACGATTCCGAATTGCCTCGAGAATTGCGGTATCCGATACCGGTTTTTCTACATATCCGTCAATGATTCCTTTCTGCCGGGCCTCTGCCACCTCACGGCTGACTCCATCAATAATAATAAGCTTCAGCATGTCCAGATATCTGCCTGCAAGCGACATACAGAAATCCACTCCACTGCAATCCTCCATCGTCTCGTCTACTACCAGTACATCTGCCTCCTGCTGTTCCAGACATTTTTGCAGTTCTTCTCTTTTCATACAGGTCTGAATCTGGATCCCGATCTTCTCAAAATTCTTTTTCAGCAGCTGCAATACCTTTGCATTGTCATCTGCCACCACGATCCGATAATCCTTTCTGGGAATATTCTGCACAATCTGTGGCATATGCTCTGTATCCAGTACCGGAAGGTAGATATGAAAGGTACTTCCTTCTCCTTTTTTGCTCTCTGCATAAATATATCCCTTATGTGAAGTAATAATCTGCTCCGCAAGTGCCAGTCCAAGTCCGGTACCCTCTCCCCCTTTTTTCGTTGTAAAAAATGGATCAAAAATCTGACGCAGCGTCTCTTTATCCATTCCACACCCATTATCTTTCACCTGGATATGGATATATTTTTTCCATACATCCGAAAGCTTTTCAATCACTCCCTGAGCCAGTTTTTCTTTTTCTTCTGAATGGCAGGATATTCTGATATTTCCTTGATTTTTTCCAATCGCATGCACCGCATTAACGCAGACATTTAAAAGCACCTGGTTCAGCTGTGTCGCATTTCCAAGGATCATTTCATCATCTACACAAAACTCACTTTCCATATGGATCAGAGGCGTACAGACAGATTCCATCATCCTTTCTGCACGCGTCATAAATTTCTTTATCGAAATATTTTTATAAACGGTCTCTACATTCTTTCGACTCAGGGACGAAATCTGGCGCACTACATCCTTTGCTTTTTCCGAAGCCTCATAAATTTCTTTTGCACTGTCCTGTTCTTCTGATCCTTCCGGAAGTTCCATCATCAAAAGCTCTGCATATCCCATGATCGGAGTCAGAAAATTATTGAATTCATGTGCGATACCACCTGTCATAGTTCCCATGATCTGAAGTCTTTGCTGATGTGCGATACTCTGCTCGCTCCGATGCATTTTTTCCAACTGCTCATTCAGTTCTTTCAGATCATTGATCTCCCGCACAGCTCTTCTCATATCACGCATCACTCTGCCAAATAAGACAACCGCAATACCGGCAGCCAACAAAATACCAACAAAAATACATACCATTTTCAAGAAACCTTCAGCTATCGGTTCGTACAGATCATCGTAGTCGATCACCGCACTGACTACCCAGAAGCTGTCTCCGATCTGAACCGGAGAATATGCACTGATTTTCTGTACTCTCGGACGTTTTTCATTTGTCCACCAATACGAATAATAATGAGAAATACCTTCTTTTCTCTTCTTCTGATCCTCAATCATCTTCTCCAGACTGGAGTAATCCAGATCCGGATACATTTTCTTCCTTCCTGCAATAACCGGAATTCCCCATTGTTCTTTCTTCGGATGCATGATGATCGTTCCTTCTGCATCTTTGACAACAATGTATCCATTCGTTCCGATGTGAATTCCCGAAATCAGTTTCTGATAATATTTTTCCGCATCGATCATCAGACAGATCTTTCTCCCATCCTTCAAAACACGCTTATATACATTATAGATTTTCCCACCTGTATCTTTTTCCATATAAATGCTATTCTTTGCCGAGCTTTGAGTGAGCAGCTGTGAACTTACAATCTGTACATCCTTGACACTCTCTGAAAGCTTTCCCTGTTCGTCTTCCAGGTACAGATTCGTGATAAAACTGGTCTGTGTGTCTATAAATTCCCGATATAGTTGTTTTGCCTCATCCTGCGGTCTGTTCTCTGCTGTTTTTGCAAGAAAGCTTAAACTTTCCTCATATTCCTCTGTGGACATCGCCATATTTTCACTCAGGATTCTGGTTGTCAGGAGCATCTGTTCCTCCTGGTTCTGCATCAAAGTATCTCTGTACTTTTTCCAGACACCAAATCCTGCAAATACAAGAATTACGATTAAAAAAAGTGGAATCGCAGCAATCAGTGTCTTTTTGTTTTTCTTCATATATTCTCGTCCCCGGTTTGTTATCAATTGACTTGTTCTCTTTCTAATATTATAATGTTTTTTATAAGTTGTATAGAATTTATTGAAATTTTTACTTTTGGGAGGTTGCCTCAATGGCTGACAAAATACTGATCGTAGATGATGATCCGGCAATCTGTAAGCTGCTGGAAAAAGTAATGCACAGCAATGAGCTGGAAACAACAACAGTAAACTGTGGCATGGATGCGCTGTCCATCCTGAAAAATCATACATTTGACCTGATCCTTATGGATATCATGCTGGGAGATATGGAAGGGTTTGAAGTTATCAAAAGGCTTCGCAATCAGGGGATCAGTACTCCGGTTATGATCGTCAGCGGACGTAATGAAGACTATGATTCTCTGTACGGGCTTTCACTTGGAGCGGATGATTATATCACCAAGCCGTTCCGACCGCTTGTACTTGGTGCTAAAGTAAAAGCACTGATCCGCCGCAACAAGAATCTGGTACTCGACAATTCCGATACTCTGGAATGCGGTCCATTCAGCTATGATACCACAACCATGCGTTTTTACAAAAATGGCGAAGAACTTATCCTTTCTTCCAAGGAGTCTGCACTTCTTCTGCTCTTTATGAAGCATCCGCAGCAGGTTTTCACCAAGGACATGATCTATGAGCATGTCTGGGGCAATACGGTTGCCGTTGATGACAATGCAATCATGGTCTACATCAACCGGCTTCGTGGTAAGATCGAGGACGACAGACAGAATCCGGCGTATATCCTGACGATCCGCGGACTGGGATACCGTTTTGTTCCGTAAACGACCTTTTCATCAAGAAGAGGCTCCATCCTGAATCTTCTCCTAATGAATAAGAAAGAATGTGCCTCGGCACATTCTCGCGCCGAGCGCGGTCGCTTGCGACATTCTTCATCTTCGTGCGAGTGCGCATCTCCGGCACGCAGTGCCTTTTATTTCATAGGAAGTTCCTTTGGAATTTCCTATGAAATAAAAAGATGACTTTTCACCCGCTCATTTGTGAAAAGTCATCTTTTTTATTCCTCACCAGTCTGGTGCAGTCCATATTCATGGCAGAAAATTTGATTCCCGTTCTCAGTTATTATACGCTCTATTTTACAACTGGAAAGAGGTTCAGGATTGCCCCGTTCTCGTTTGGAATTTTATTGCACAGCATTGCAAGAAACAGTGAGGTGGCAAGTAGATCGGCACACCCACCCGCGCTGATACCACGCTTTATATAATCCGCATCCATACGGATCAGTTTGTCTAACGCATCTTCTGAGTAGGCTCCGCCTTCCTCCAGAAACTGCATCGCTTCCATCTGTACCTGATAGAGTACTGACGGATTCTTTCTCGATAAAATGTTGGAATCCTGCACCCGGCTCATCAGTGCAAAAAGGATCTGTAATTTGATCCGGTTCCACTCCATTCCCCGCAAAAGTCCATCCTCCAGTACCGGAAGCGCAATATGAAAAACAGATGGGTATCCGGCAAGCGCTTCCCCGCGAATCCCTGTAGTCCCGTATTGTACGAGATTTTTCTCACCGTTACTTTTCGCAGGTTCCTTTCCCAACATTTCAATTTCGGCTCTTAAGATCCTGGCAGTCATCTTCTGCTCCATCCGAAGGATGGATTGTAAAGTAACCGTTCCGTCTTCCTGGATACATCTTCCCGCTGCCGCACTGAATATTCCAAGGGTAAAGATCATCCCTTTATGTGTATTCACATGTCCGGTTGCCCGATACATGGCTTCCTCCGCAAGCATTCCGGTCTTACGGATTTCACGGAAAAGATCTTCCGGCGTACAGGTCAGCTGATATCCCTGGTATGCCATTCTGACAAACCACGGATACAACGCCTCTGCACTTCTTTCAAAGGTCTGCACATCCATATCAGTGTGGGCACCACAGGAATACGGATCTACAAGCCCCGGTTTGGGAACCGTATAGACTTCCTCAAGCAGCGCCTGATACGCCATCCGGCCAATCGATTCTGCAAAGTATTCTGCTTTCTCTACTGCCTGGTTCTTTCCCATACGGTTCTCCTTTTATATCCAATTGCCAATAACCTGTAAGCTTTCCGATCATAATTTAATCATCAAATTCAAACGGCTTGATCTGACGGACAACATCCATGATGGTACCGTCACGGCTTTCAATGACACCGACAACACGATCTCCAAACTGTACCTTCTGTGGTTCCCCAGCGATAGAGTAAGCGATATCACGTAATTCTTCGATGGTCTTAAACGGAAGGTCTACATCTTTCATTGCTTCGATCAGATCCTGTCTCTTCGGATTGATTGCAATACCATAATCTGTGATGACAACGTCTACACTTTCTCCCGGTGTTGTGACGGTTGTTACGTCTGTACAGATTGCCGGTGTTCTTCCCTGAAGAAGCGGTGCGATAACGATGGCACATTTTGCTCCGGCCGCTGTATCCGGATGTCCACCCTGCGCTCCTGTGATCATACCATTAGAATCTACAACAACGTTACAGTTGAAGTGTACGTCAACTTCCAGAGCTGCAAGAATTACGAAGTCCAATTTATTGACAACTGCACCCTTGTTGAACGGGTTCGCATACTCACCTGCACTGATCCGGAAATGATGCAGATCTTTTACAGATTCTACGGCTGCAAGGTCAAAGTCCTGTGTATCCAGAAGTGCATCTACCTGACCGTTGATCAGAAGGTCACACATCGGCTTTGTAAGACCACCCACACCAAAACGCATGCGGATATTTCTTTCTTTCATTACCTTTGCAAGTGAAATAGTAGATGCGATAGAAGCTCCGCCGACACCTGTCTGATAAGAGAATCCATCTTTGAAATACGGTGTATTTACAACGAACTGTGTACAGTAATCAGCCATCATCAGCTTTCTCATATCTGTGGTCGGTTTTGCTGCACCTGTTGCGATCTTCTTCGGATCACCGATCTGGTCTACTTCTACAACATAGTCTACCTTTGTCATTGAAATATGTGCCGGAAAGTTCGGGAACGGAACCATGCAGTCTGTGATTGCTACGACTTTGTTTGCATGGAAAGCATCTGACATTGCGTAGGAAAGTACACCACAGTCAGATTTTCCACCAATACCACGGCAGTTACCGTACTCATCACAGGTTGGAGTTCCGATAAATGCGATATCGATCTGTGTCTCACCTGTTACCAGGGCACGTACACGTCCGCCGTGGGAACGCATGATCGCAAGACCTTTTAATTTACCGTTAGAAATGGCTTCTCCGATTTTTCCACGCACACCGGATGACTGGATATTTGTAATGGTTCCATCTTCAATATATTCTACCAGAGGATCATGTGCTTTTCCAAGAGAGCTTGCACAGATAGTAATGTCCTTGATCCCCATATCATGGATCTCTTTCATTACCATATTTACAACGTAATCCCCTTCACGGAAATGGTGATGGAAGCTGACTGTCATACCGTCTTTGATGCCACATTTTATAAGAACATCATGGATACTGTCTACCATCTTGCTTCCGTTGGAATTGATCACACATTCTACTTCCGGTCCGTGTTTTTTATAGACATGTCCGTCAAAATGATGAACACCCTGAAATACTTCTTTACCAGTTGCTTTTAAAATCTCTTCCGGGATATCTCTACCTACTGCGTTAATCATTTTATAAATCCCCCTTATACACACCTGAAGCTTTTGCAAGCTCGATTGTTCTCTTTGCTCCGTCATAGAAAGCGATATCAATCATCTTACCGTCTACTGTAAATACACCGATTCCCTGTGCTTTCTTTGTATCAATTTCACGGACAACTTTTTCTGCGAAAATGATATCTTTCTGTTTTGGTGTAAAGATTTCATGTACAATGTTGATCTGTCTTGGGTTGATGATGGATTTTCCATCAAACCCCATCAGGTGGATATTCTCAACATCCTGACGAAAACCATCCATATCATCCAGATCTGTGTATACTGTATCAAAGCACTGTACACCTGCCGCTCTTGCTGCGATTACCATGTTCTGTCTTGCTCCCATGAGCTCGATTCCGGTTCCGGTAATGTGTGTCTGAAGGTCTTTGGTGTAATCTCCGCCGGAAAGGGCAATACCGAAAAGTCTTTCAGAAGATTCGCAGATATCAAGTGCACGCATCACGCCTCGTGCTGATTCAATAGCTGCCATGATCAGAACACTTCCCTCTTCACGTCCGAAATCTTTTTCAGCCTGAACAACTTCAGCTTCTACCACTTTTACGTCCTGTGCGGATTCTGTCTTTGGAATACGGATCGCATCACAGCCGCCTGCTACTGCGCAGCGGATATCTTCTTTCCAGTAAGGAGTATCCAGTCCGTTAATTCTGACAACACGTTCACATCCTCTATAATTAATCGTCTTAAGTGCATGATAAAGAGAAAATCTAGCTGCATCTTTCTGGTTTTCTGCAACCGCATCTTCCAGATCAAGCATGATGGAATCCGGTTTGTAAATATAAGGATCTTTGATCAGTCCCGGTTTCTGTGCATTTAAAAACATCATAGTTCTTCTAAGTCTTTTTTTATTCGGATTCATTATCTGATCGCACCTCCCCACGGTAAATCTTCGATCTGTCCTACCGAACGGTAAACAGCTGCTTCGATTCTTGCTTTGATCGTACAGTCAAGGGCTCCTTTATCTACGATTGTAAGCTTTACATTATCGATTCCCAGATTTTCCAGTGTTTCATAAGCTACTTTCTTAATCTGGTTTCCATACTGATTGATCACTGCGCTTTCCAGTGAAAAATCAACTTTTCCTTCTCCGGCTTCTACTGTTACCTGGCAGTCACTGGATTCTAATGTTCCTGCAATTGCAGGTTTCTTGATTTCCATTCGTGCTTCCTCCTTAACATCCATTTGCATTAGTATTTGCTTCGTTGTGTTTATCATAGGGCTCTTACCTTACAGGAACACCTATGGTTTTCTTAATAATTGTTAAGGTTTGTAATTTTAAATCATTCTACTGATTTTTTCTTGCTCTGTTATAGTTGATCAGGCATCCGGCCTTTACAATCTTCCGCTCATCCGGTGTCATATCTGCCACATAAAGCGAGATTTCTTCTGCTTTTCCCTGTCTGATCACATAAGCTTTAATCTCCTTCATATCCCCATCCAGTGCCTTTTGTTTCATAGGAAGTTCCTTCGGAATTTCCTATGAAATGAAAAGAAGGGAAACCGCAAGCGGCTCCCCTATATAGTAACAGCTATTTATATGACAGCCGTCAACTATTGTAGTTGGCGGCTATTTCCATTTACCCTTGAAAATCTCATAACAAAGACCTACAAGGGCAACTTTCTTTTCCTTACACTTCCGTAAGCTCTCCGGTCTCAGAATCCATAATGAATCCCTTGATCTCAATATCCTTCGGCATCAATGGATGTGTCTTCAGTGTATGCACAGTCTCTTCTACCGACTTCTCCACAGATTCAAATCCACCCAGCCATTTTTCCAGATCAATTCCGCTGTGTCTTACGATATCAATATGTTCTTTGTCGATTCCGCGCTCTACCAGTTCTTCTAACAGCTCACTTCCATCCATTCCCTGTACACCGCAGTCAGTATGTCCGATGACCATAACCTGCTCCACACCAAGCTCCAGGATAGCAACCAGAAGGCTTCTGACCACACTTCCGTATGGATGTGTAATGACTCCACCTGCATTCTTGATAATCTTCGCATCTCCGTTTTTCAGTCCCAGCGCTGCCGGAAGAAGCTCTGTCAGACGGGTATCCATACAGGTCAGCACGGCAAGCTTCTTGTTCGGGTACTTGCTGGTCAGGTACGGCTCATAACCTTTATTTTCCACGAATTTCTTATTATACTCTACAATCTGTTCTATCATCCTGTGCAACCTCCCATTTGATTTTCACAACGATATTTCATAAAACAGATTATAGACTTTTTTTCTCTGTAAATGCAAGGATTCTTAATGAATTTTAATGATGTTCTTTTTTCCAGTACTGAAAAAATGCCTCCTCCTGCTCTGAGCGGATTCCATACTTTCTTCTCGCAATGTAGAATTTGGAATTCCACCCTGAAGTCTTCACCGGAATCGTCACCACATTGTGCAGCCGCACGATATCCATATACGGCAATACGGCAATCCCGAATCCATTCTCCACAAGTCCTGTGATAACTTCAATCTCTTCCGCAGCACACACCGGCTTTACCTTCATCCCGTCCTCTGCAAAAATCTGCTCCTGCAGAGTACGGAAACCGCTGGTCTTGGAAAACATAATCTGAGGGTATCCGGCTGTCTCCTTCAGACTGATCCGTTCTCTATTTTCAAGCGGATGCCCCTTCGGAACAACTACCGCGATATACGAATCCCGAATCGGATAATACTCGATTTCATCCGATTTCAGAAGATCCGAGCAGAAGCCGATATCATATTTTCCATCCAAAAGTCCTTCTGCGATCTCCGGTGTCATCCGGTTATAGATGATAAATGGAAATGTCGCCCCAAACTCTTTCAGCATATGTGGGATCGTCCCCGGTGCCAGAGGATACACACTGCCAATCCGTACTGTCTTCTCCTCCGTCCGAAGTCCTACCGCCCGCTCTTCCAGACGAAGATACGCTCCCAGAATCTCATCCACATCTTTCATCAGTTCTTTGCCGTAGCGGCTGAGACTCACATTCCGCCCTTCCTTCTGAAAAAGCGGAACTCCATACTCTTCTTCTAACGATTTGATTGCGTGGCTGAGCCCCGGCTGTGAAATATTCAGTGCCTTTGCCGCCTTTCCATAATGCTGGATTTTTGCCAGCTCTGAAAAATATTTTAAATATTCGCTATTCATATATTCCCTCTGTTATCTTTCGCAGTCATCTTATTTTTCAAAATCAACTCTTTACTTTCCATTATTTTAACATATTCCATTCTATTTTAGAATTAGTATATTCAAAATAATCATTTGTTTTTATCAGTTTTCTTCATTATAATGAGAAACAGCTTAAATATAAAATTTTTGTAAATTATTATCTATCAGGAAAGAAGGATTTGTACCTATGAATAACAAAAAATTTCATCTGGCCGGAGAAGTCGCTCTGCTCATCGTCCTGCTGATCAATTCACTCGGCGTGGATCTGATGTCAAAAAGCGGATTCGGGATCTCAACGATCTCCTCAGTGCCGCTTGTATTTAACATCGCCTTCCCGGTGTTCAGTTTCGGAACATGGAATTATATTTTCCAGACACTGCTTGTCATTACACTGATGATCCTCAAGCGTTCATTCTGCCCCGGCTACCTTTTCTCTTTCGTAGTCGGGATCGGATTTGGAAAAATGATCGACGTACACAACGCATGGATCCAGGCTCTGCCGAACTCCCTGCCTCTTCACACGATTTATTTCCTGGCAGGATTCTTACTGGTGTGCTTCGGTATCTGCCTTGCCAACAACTGTATGCTTCCAATCATCCCGACAGATATCTTCCCTCGCGATCTGTCCGGTATTGTAAAAAAGAACTATAAAATCGTTAAGACAACCTTCGATCTCACCTGTCTGACGACTACTGTGATTCTTTCCCTTACAATCCTCCACGGATTCTACGGCATCGGAATCGGCACTGTCTTCTGTGCATTCCTGACTGGAAAAACCGTTTCCGCCATCCAGAGTTTTCTTGGAAAACACGTGGAATTCTACCGTGCAACTGGGAAGAAGAGAGTTGCTCTTGAAAAGAATATGAGACATGCATAAAAGAAAAAAGATTTCAATTTTGATACATACCAGATCGGATACATCAAAACTGAAATCTCTTTTGGATTCTGTAGCCAGTCTTATTTTCTCAACTTCTCCTGTCGCATTGACAAACCTTTTTCCCATCCCGTATACTAGAAGCAGACTAATATCCTGCAAGGAGGCTTAACTACTATGATTATCAAAAACGGACTTGTCATCGATCCTGCTTCCGGACTTTCCGAAAAAATGGATCTTCTGATTGAAGATGGCATCATCAAAGAAATGGCATCCCTGATTACAAAAGAAGGAGAGGAAGTCCTTGACGCAGCCGGGCTTGTGGTTGCACCGGGACTGATTGACACCCACGTTCATTTCCGTGATCCGGGATTTACTTATAAAGAAACCATCCACACCGGCGCACTTGCCTCTGCAAAAGGCGGTTTTACTTCCGTGATCTGCATGGCAAATACTTCCCCGACTGTGGACTCTGTTCCGGTTCTCAAAGACAACCTTTCGCGTGCTTCCAAAGAAAAGATCCGTATCTTCCAGGCTGCTTCGATTTCCTGCAACCTGAAAGGGCAGGAAGAAACCGATATGGACGCCTTAAAAGAAGCAGGCGCATGTGGATTTACCGATGACGGGATCCCACTTCTAAACGCAGAATTCTGCTTCCACGCAATGGAAAAGGCGGCAAAGCTTAACGTACCGGTCAGCCTTCACGAAGAAGATCCTTCTTTCATCCGCAACAACGGAATCAGCCACGGAAAGGTATCCGATGCGCTTGGCATCTACGGTTCTCCTTCCATTGCAGAAGAATCTCTGGTTGCAAGAGACTGCATGCTGGCACTGAAATCCGGCGCCGATGTTGTGATCCAGCATATCAGCTCCGGTATCTCTGTCGATCTGGTTCGTACTTATAAGAAAATGGGTGCAAAACTTCACGCCGAAGCCACACCGCATCATTTTACACTGACGGAAGACGCAGTCCTTGAGCATGGAACACTTGCGAAAATGAATCCGCCGCTCCGTACCGAAAAGGACCGTCAGGCGATTATTCAGGGACTTGCAGATGGAACCATCGACTTGATTGCCACCGACCATGCACCGCACAGCAAAGAAGAAAAAGCAAAACCAATCACCGAAGCTCCAAGCGGAATCATCGGTCTGGAGACTTCCCTTGCCCTTGGCATCACAAGCCTTGTAAGACCGGAACATTTATCTCTTATTCAGCTTCTGGAAAAAATGACCATCAATCCGGCAAAGCTTTACCACCTTCCATACGGACAGCTCGCCGAAGGAAAGGCAGCTGACCTTGTGATCTTCGATGAAAACGAATGTTGGACTCCGACCGAATATGCATCCCTTTCATCCAACTCACCATTTACCGGAACTCCTTTGTATGGCAAAGTGAAATATACAATCTGTGATGGAAAAATCGTTTATCATGATTAAAAAAATCCACGGACTTTGAATCTTCTAAAGTCCGTGGATTTTTCCATCTTCTTATTTTTCTTCCAGCATAAAGTATTTCATACTTGTTCCGCTTTCCGCCACATCCGCAAGGTTGATACAACTGTTTCCCATACGGTCGATCAGATGCAGGATATTGGTAAACGGAGCAGTAAGACTCGCCTTACATTTTCCTTTATTGACACGCTCAATATGCGCTTTCCGCATCTTGATATCCAGATCCAGAAGCTTATCCTTTCGCTTCATCATCTTGCCTGGTTCAATACCATCATCTCCCTGCAGTGCCTTCAGAGAATCACAGAACATCTTATTCAGAACCTTCAGACTCTTCTGCAGCTCATCCATCGCTTCCGGTGTATATTTATACTTCCTGTCTGATCTTTCCAGCATACATTCTGCCATTTCCACACTTAAGGTTCCCATACGTTCCACATCGCTGAGCACACACATGAGGCTCGCCGTCTGCGCTGCCTGCTGCTCGGTCAATGAACCGGAAGAAAACAAAGCTGCAAGATATTCGGTAATACATTTTCCAAGGCGTTCAACCTGTTCTCCGTTTTCTTTCAGACCGTCAATGGATTTCACTTCTTCATTTTTCACAAGCTCAATCGTTTTCTTCAGAATATCTCTTACCTGGTCACTCATACGGAAAATCTCTTTTGCTACAAGCTGCAGCGCTGCTGCCGGCTGACTGATGATATTTTCATCCAGATAAATCGGGCTGCCTGGATCTTCGACACCTTTTTTGCCATCCGGGATCAGTGTCATGACAATCTTCACCATCAGTTTAATCAGGCATACCCAGATCAGTGTCATTGTAATGTTAAATACAGTATGTGCATTTGCAATCTGTCTGGAAATCACTTCAATCTCCGGACCTTTCGGTGAAATGCTCTGGATCAGTGCCGCAAATGGTTTTACGAACCAGATAAACAAAAAGCAGCCGGAAATATTAAAAATACAATGCGCCACAGCGGTTCTCTTTGCATCTTTTGACTGTCCGATACTGGCAAGGAGTGCTGTGATCGTTGTACCGATATTATCACCTAAAAGAATCGGGATTGCTCCTGCAAGCCCTATTATACTCGTAACCCCGTCCGATCCCGGCTGGGAAGCAAAGTTCTGCAGTACCGCAATGGTCGCACTACTGCTCTGTACGACCAGCGTCATAAGTGTACCAACTGCCACACCAAGTACCGGAATATGTGCAACCCGTCCGATCAGGTCTGTGAATACCGGACTGGATGCCAATGGTTTCATGACATCTCCCATTGTCTCAATTCCAAGGAACAGAAGACCAAAGGCAAAAATCGTCTGGCCGATACTTTTTACTTTTTCTGATTTTGTTACAAATGAAATCAGAAATCCTATAAAAATAATCACATAAATATAGTCACTGATCTTAAACGCAATAATCTGTGCTGTCATGGTTGTACCAATATTTGCACCAAAAATGATGGAAATTGCCTGTGGCAGGTTCATCAGTCCCGCACTTACAAAACCGATCGCCATAACTGTCGTCGCACTGCTGCTCTGGAGTACCGCGGTTGTGAGCGCACCGGCAAGCACTCCCAGAAGCGGATTCTTCGTCAGAAGTGCAAGAATGCTTTTCATCTTATCGCCCGCCGCCTTTTGCAGACATTCACTCATCATATTCATTCCATAGATAAAAACTGCCAGACCGCCAAGCAGTCCGAAAATGATCTGAATTTTCTCGTTCATATTAATTCCTCTCTCAATTTACCCTGTGTTTGTTAATATCTTTTAAACTTACTTTTTACAATGATGTCTTCCCTTTCAGCTCATTTTCCATTTTATCTGTGGTCTATGCAATTCCAATCAAATCTATGTTAAGTTTAGGTTAAATTTTCTTTCTTCTATCATTTTTTCTTTCTCATGATCATAGTTATGTAAAATCGCATTAAAAAAGATTGTGCCTCGGCACATTCTCGCGCCGAGCGCGTTGCTGAGCGCCAGTGGCGCTCCTGTTCTATCTATAAATCTATCCAATCCCAAGCACACCATATCCAACTATTCCAAACACCGCCGCAAGAGTGATCACCTTCGGTACAGACCAGTTCTTCTTCAATATCAGATAGAACATCACCGCTCCGATCCCGCACCCAAACCAGTCAATCCTCGCATCCGGAAAATAATTTTCCTGCATCAGATCCAGAATCACCGCAAGGATCATTGCGATGCAGATTGGCTTGATCACATTTAACATACAGCTCATAATATCATTGCCACGGAACTTTGCGAAGCACACCGCTACGCCAAGCGTCAGCGTATAAGCTGGCATCAGCACGCCCATAACCGCTGCAATCCCACCCAGAACACCTGCCGTCTGCATCCCGGCAAAAGTCGCACAGTTAATCCCAAGCGGTCCCGGTGTCATTTCTGCGATAGCGATCAAGTTAGTCAGATCCTCCGCCGTCATCCACTGATTGACCTTCATCTCCTGCATAATAACCGGGATCATCGACATTCCGCCAAAGCTGGTAAATCCGATTTTCATAAACGCTGTAAAAAGTCTGAGATAGATCATGCCGTCTGTCCTCCTCTTGTCTGTTTCACCGCTCTTATAGAAAGCGCCAGTATCACTCCCGCTACGATCATCACCACATTACTGATATCCGTAAATACACAGAGCGTCAGTGCTAACGCACAGATCGGGATTGCTGATTTTCTGCGGAACGCTTCTTTCCCCAGTGAAAGTGCCGCACTTCCCATAATCGGAACTACCGCACAGCGGATTCCGCGAAGTGCCGCATAGCACCAGACATTACTTTTCAGCACCTTATAAAATGCAGTAACAAACGACAGGATCAGAACCGCCGGACAGGTCATTCCGAGTACTGCACAGACACCTCCGAACCAGCCACCTACATAATAGCCAAACAGCATACTGATATTGGTGATCATAATTCCGGGAACTGACTTTCCAACCGCAACCATATCCAGCAGTTCCTCTTTTGTGATCAGCTTCCGTTTATCTACAAACTGTGTCCTTTTTCCGATCCATCACCAAAAGAGGAGGGCATCTCTGCCACTCCTCAAATTCATTTGCCTGCGTTATCTGCAGTTCCTTTTATTCTGCTTTCAGAAGATCACGATCTCGGAAAGATCAGCCGGAAGATCTGCGATACTGCTGCTTTCCATCCAAATATCCGCTGCATCTGCACCAGCAGTAATACTGCCTTTTCTCTTGCAAGACGAGGGATGGGGATTGCCTTTCTTCCTGAAATTTATGCACGGACTACTTCCTTTCCGGACATTCATTTCTTTACCCCGGATCACTTTCATGACACCAGGGACATCTGTGCTGTCTATCGGAAAAATATTTATCATCACGCACAGTTTCAGGCGCTTCTTGCTCTCCTCCGCGAGATTGTCCCGGCAATCTACAGGGCAGCTTAGTCTGCCCTGATCCGTACCTTAATTCTCTTCTTTTACTCCCTTACTCTACATTTTTCAGTGCCTCATCCATCGGCACATGTTTAATCCTTCGATATTCTAACATTGCCACAACTGCATAGGTTCCAATCCCGATCAGGAACATTTCCACATAGATCTTCGGATCGATCCAAAGCGCGATCCAGCCGGAAATACTAGTCAGCATCATTTCCCGGAACAGCACATTCATAACTGCTTTCTCAATCGGCAGGCTGAGAAGCAGACAGATGATCACCACGATCGTCGTCGGCCAGATATAAAGCCTGCTGATCTCTCCATTGGTATATCCCAGGATCTTCGTCATGGAAATAGCCTGTGCATTTTTCTCAACAATGATCTTGGACAACAGATAGATCACAACCATATAAATACCGATTGCAAAAGCGTTGACCATCCCCATCATATTTCCCATAGATACATCCAGCTGTCTCGAAATCTTTGTCAGTGCTTCCAGATCAAGTACAGAGCCAATGTATTTCTCATCTATATCCGTAATCTTGGAATTGGAAAAATATCCACTGTAATAATCGTTTCCAAGATCAAAGGTATCATTTAACTGTTCCTTTGACATAAAGACGCAGACGCCTCCGCTGTAGTTGTAAATTCCTTTGATTTTAAATGTATATTTTGTTTTTTCGTATTTTTCTTTTAGTGTGATTGAATCTCCAGGCTCCAACAGAAATTTTTCTGCATAAGCACTGGAAATGTAAACTCCGTCATCATCGATAAAATCCACATCAACATACTTGCTGTCCGGCTGAATTCCATACAGAATCACTTCATCTGTTTTGTATTTACTTGGCAATGTCTCAAGTGAATACGCACTGAATACTTCTGCATCTTCATTGTCCGTTTTTGTTCCATAAGAGAACTGCAAAAGTTCCAGCATACTGTCCAGCTTATTTCCGCTCATGGCGCTTACCGGAACCTCTAGCATATACTGGTATTTTGCAAGCATATTGCTCTGGATATCCTGCTGATAATGCGAAAGTACTGACGGTAGCAAAAGTCCAAAGAATAAAAGCAGATTCGCAAATATGATTCCAATAAAAAGTACAATGTAATTGCTCATATTCTGGAAGATCACACGGAGCCGGAATCGATGGAAAATTCCAAGCTTCGGACTTAGCCGGACTGCTCTTTTCCGCCTGCTTCCAGAAAGATCTCTTCTTAGGAATTTCAGCGGTGAAAGCCTCAGCTTATAACGAAGGATTCCATAGTTGACTACCAGCATGATCAGCACCGGAACCACCGTTGTCATCCAGAAAGCCTCTGCATTCCATACTGTCACATAGGTCGGCAGACTATAGCTTCCATAATACATCCCCGCACATACTTTTTTCAGTGCTGTATAACCCAGAATATTTCCGACCACCGCACCGATCAGCGTAACGATCACCGGAAGTGCCATGTAATGTCCGATCAGTTCTTTTCTTGTATACCCGGAAGCCCGCAGAGTTCCGATCACGCCTGCTTCTTTACGGATCGTATTGCTGATCGTGATTCCAAATACAAACGCAATGATCACAATGATCATATAGAGGAGCATTGTGATCATTGCACGGTCACTCCCCATATCATCACCGGTAAATGTAATTGCCTGGTTCAGATACTGTGGCACAAAAGACTCCAGAGTGACTTCTTCCCCCAGTGCTTCCATCAGATCTTCCGACATCTTTTTTTCCTGTTTTTCATTTTTCGGTTCTTTGTCATACACCCAGGAATAACTGTACTGAATCTTATCCTGATTCAGAGATTCAAACTCTTCCGGTGTTACAACCGATACCCCGAATTTGATTGCATCAAACATGCTGTCATTATTGTTCTGGAACAGACAGCTATAGTCAGACAGTGCCACAAATCCTGTGACTTTCCACTTTTGTGAACCACTTTTCAGTGTATCTCCGACAGAAATCTTATTATTGTCCGCATACATACGGTCAATTGCCATTTCTCCTGCTTTTTCAGGAAGCTTTCCTTCCATCAGGCACACCAGGTTGATCTCTTCCCTGTTTTTGAAAATACGCATGGTACTTCCATTATCCAGTGCCTCTTCCAGATAAAAGTTTTCATACAGTGTCACACCATTTTTCTCGATGTTTTCCTGTTGTGCTTTGGTAATTTTTTTCTTTACCCGGAAATTTCCATCTTCAATCTTATATTTTTCAAAGCCTTCATTATATGCTTTTATCATGCTTCCGTCAGCAACCAGAAAGCCGGATACAAACCCAATCGTTGCAATCATAAGGATCAGAACCACCAGGTATTTTCCAATTTCTCCCTTCAGTTCTCTCGGAAGCCGTTTTCTCAACGGACTCTTCATAACACGCGTCCTCCTTACCATTCCAGCTCACTTGCAGAAAGTTTATGCTCATTACAGTAATTTTTGCGGATCATTCCATCACGAAGTTTTACCACCCGGTCTGCCATATCCTTGATTGCATCGTTATGGGTAACCATAATAATGGTATTCCCATATTTCTGATTGACTGTTTCGATCAGCTTCAGGATTTCCTTGGATGTCTTATAATCCAGCGCACCGGTTGGCTCATCACAGAGCAGGATGTCCGGATTTTTGACAATTGCACGTCCAATCGCGGTTCTCTGTTGCTGTCCTCCGGAAAGCTGGTTCGGCAGCTTGTTCTGATGTTCATAAATACCCAGCGTTTGCATCAGCTCATCCACATCCAGCGGACGATTACTTAAATAAGCACCGATTTCAATATTTTCTCTAAGTGTCAGGTTTGGAATCAAATTGTACATCTGGAATATATAACCCAGATGCTTTCTCCGGTACAGGGACAGCTTCTTCTCTGTCATATCCTCCAGCTGTTCTCCATCAATCGTAATACTTCCTTCATCTGCCCCGTCAATACCGCCTATAATATTCAGAAGAGTCGATTTTCCGGAACCAGATGGTCCCAGAAGCACACAAAACTCTCCTCTTTCAATTTCCAGATCAAATCCTTTCAGAACATTTACCCGGCTGTCGCCTGTTCCAAACGACTTTTTGATCCCCTTAATCTCTAAAAACATTCCTCTACTCCTTCCTTTAGTTACTCATATAGTAGCAATGTTATATTTCATACACTTATGTTAGTTTAGGCTTACTTTTTTGTCAATATTTTAATTGTTATTTTTTAAAAAAGATATTGACAAATGGAAGGAAAATTTTTAAAATAACTATCTGTGTAATTTTATACCAAAATCTTTGTGGATTTTTCTGGATATCAAAATAGATATCTACTTTTCGCCACATAACTTGTTGCATACAGCGACAGTTATGTGGCTTTTTATATATCGGGCTTCTGCCCTTTTTTACAGATTTTGTACCTTATGCTTTACATTTATCAGGAGGAATGTTTATGAACCAGACTTACATGAAAGAAAAACCGATTCTGCCACTTCTTCTTTCCATGGCTCTGCCAATGGTGATTTCAATGATGGTCAACTCTCTTTATAATATTGTTGACAGCTATTTCGTTGCACGGATCAGTGAAGAAGCAATGACTGCTCTGTCTTTAGTCTACCCGATCCAAAATTTTATCACCTCGGTCGGTGTCGGCTTTGGAATCGGAATCAATGCCGCCATCTCCTTTTTCCTTGGCGCCCAGGATCAGAAAAAAGCGGATGCAGCTGCCACACAGGGACTTTTTCTCTCTGTCATCCACGGTATTGTTCTTACCGTAGTCACAATTGCCGTAATGCCGCTATTTTTACAGATTTTTACAAAAGACGTGACCGTTATTCAGATGGGAAATGCCTACTCCCGGATCGCATTTGGATTTTCCATTGTAATCTCTCTTGAAATTACCTGGGAAAAAATTTTTCAGGCAGTCGGACGGATGCGCGTGTCCATGATCTGCATGATGAGCGGATGTATTTTCAATATCGTACTGGATCCACTTCTGATTTTCGGAATCGGACCGTTCCCGAAAATGGAAATTGAAGGAGCCGCACTTGCAACCGGTCTTGGTCAGGTTGTCACACTGGTACTGTATCTTGCCTTTTATTTTACCAGACCGCTTCCGGTGAAAATTCATAAAAGCTGCCACGTAGACCGTGCCATGGTCGGACGGCTTTACGCGGTTGGAATCCCTGCCACTTTGAATATGGCACTTCCATCCCTGCTTATCACCGCACTAAATGGGATTCTCTCCGCCTACTCCCAGGTTTACGTGGTGGTGCTCGGAATCTATTACAAGCTTCAGACCTTCCTGTATCTTCCGGCAAATGGAATCATCCAGGGAATGCGTCCGCTGATTGGATACAACTACGGTGCCGGTGAGACAAAGCGTGTCCACAGACTGTTTGCCGATACCCTTTATCTGAGTCTTGGGATCATGCTCTTTGGTACCGTTTTCTGCCAGCTCTTCCCGGATTCACTGATCGCACTGTTCAGTTCTAATCCGGAAACCATTCAGGCAGGAGGAATGGCACTTCGGATTATCAGCCTCGGATTTTTAGTTTCTTCCGTGTCCATCACCAGCTCTGGTGCACTCGAAGGACTTGGAAAGGGAACACCGTCCCTGCTCATCTCACTGTGCAGATATACGATCATCATTATTCCGGCCGCATTTATCTTAAGCCGGATCTTCGGGGCTTCCGGAATCTGGTACGCATTCGGAATTACCGAATTTGCAACTGCTGTGATCGCCTATATGACTTACCGGCAGGCAACCATAAAAAACTAGACATATCTGCATCAAAAAGTTCTACTACTTTTTCGATACAACAAAAAACCGTAAATCCGGATTTGCTCTTTACAATACTGCAAATCTCCGGATTTACGGTTTTTAATTTTCTCTTTATTTTACTTTTCCATCCCAGTCCGACTTTTTATTTGCAGACTATTCTTCTTCGCTGATAATATGTCTCGCAACATAAACACCACTTGCAGATGCATGGGACAGAGAATGTGTAACACCACTTCCGTCACCGATCACATACAGTCCCTTATGGCAGCTTTCCAGATTCTTATCGATCTCTACTTCCATATTGTAGAATTTTACTTCCACACCATAGAGAAGGGTATCGTCATTTGCTGTACCAGGTGCTACCTTATCCAGAGCATAGATCATCTCAATGATTCCATCCATGATTCGTTTTGGAAGAACCAGACTCAGATCACCAGGCGTTGCTGATAAGGTTGGTGTTACCAGACCTTCTTCAATACGCTTTTCTGTACTTCTTCTTCCACGTACCAGATCACCAAAACGCTGTACGATCACACCACCGCCTAGCATATTGGAAAGTCTTGCGATACTTTCACCATATCCGTTACTGTCCTTAAATGGCTCAGAGAAATGCTTTGCAACCAGAAGGGCAAAGTTGGTGTTGTCCGTCTTTTTTTCATTTCCTTCATAGCTGTGTCCGTTTACTGTGATGATACCGTTGGTATTTTCATTTACCACAATACCGTTCGGATTCATACAGAAAGTACGCACATTGTCCTCGAATTTTTCTGTACGGTATACAATCTTGCTCTCGTAAAGCTCATCTGTCAGGTGTGAGAAGATCACTGCCGGAAGCTCTACACGAACACCAATATCCACACGGTTTGATTTGGTCGGGATTGCAAGATCCTTGCAGACCTTTTCCATCCATTTGCTTCCGCTTCGTCCGACAGAAACCACACATTTCTTACATTCATAAGCGCCATTTTCACATACGATACGGTATCCTCCATCGATAATCTCAATTGTCTCAACCGGTGCATCAAAGAAGAAGTCCATCTTATCCTTCATCTGATCATAAAGATTCTGAAGAACGACGTAATTGATATCTGTTCCCAGATGACGTACAGATGCATCCAGAAGATTCAGCTTGTTCTGAAGACAAAGCTTTTTAAATTTTGTTCCGGCTGTGGAATACAACTTTGTACCTTCTCCACCATTTTCCATATTGATCTCATCGACGTACTTCATCAGCTCAACAGCCTGTTTTTTACCGATATACTCAAATAAAGTTCCGCCGAAATCATTGGTGATATTGTATTTTCCATCTGAAAATGCTCCGGCTCCGCCAAATCCGCACATGATCGAGCAGCGTTTGCAGTTGATACAGCTCTTTACTTTTTCGCCATCAATCGGACATTTTCTCTTTTCCAGCGGATAACCTTCTTCAAATACTGCGATCTTGCAGTCTGGTTTCTTTTTCATCAACTCATAAGCAGCAAAAATTCCGCCTGGTCCGGCACCGATAATAATTACATCATACTTCATCCGTATATCTCTCCTTTTATTTGCATGATAAAATGATGATACCAGGATTAAAAGGTCAGAAAGCCGATGCAAGTTTGCTTGCAAGAGGATTTTTGACCTCTTGACCCGCCAAAAACATGAGTAAGTAGCCATTTTTCAAAGAAAAATGAGCGGATTACGAATGTTTTTGAGGATTGCGAGAGTGCAAAGCACGTAGCAATCTGGTATCAAAGGGGTCAAAATACCTTTTGACCCTGACATCTTATGATATGAGTGTCAAAAGTAAATTTTGCCCCTCACTGGTGTAATCAGATTGCTCCATTGCTAAGCAATTCCCGCAATCCTAATATGTCACATAATAAAACTGCCGTATATCCGTCTGTGTCCAGATGATTATGCACGGCAGTTGTCCTTCTTTTGCACAACCTTTCATATTTTAAGAGAAATCTTTCTTTTCGTCAAGGTGTTTCTTTCTTTTTCACTTTTTCTATATTGCTTTTTCTGCTACTTTTTTTGTTTTCCACCTGATTTACAGCTTCACAATGGTCGGCTCATGTTCCATTGCCGGAATAATCTTCTCTACCAGATCTTTTGTCTTAAGTCTGAGACTCGATGTATTGATACATGGATGACATCCGATATATTCTCCTGTAAGCACATCTTCATCGATCAGAAGCCGTACCATCTTGTCCTTATCATTCATCAGTCCAAGCACACTTAAAGATCCCGGCGTGATGTTCAGATATTGTTCCATATACTCCGCTTTTGCAAAAGAAAGTCTGGACGAACCAATCTGCGCTGACAGATCCTTTGTTTTAAACACCTTATCTCCCGGAAGCATCAGTAAATAAAACTGTGTCTCCTGCCGATTACATAAAAGTAGATTCTTGCAGATCGTCGCCTCCAGCGTCCGGTCGATTTCCTCGCATGCCTCCATTGTCATTGCGGCTTCATGGTCGATTCTCTGGTAGATGACTCCTAACGAATCCAGGAAATCATATACGCGGATTTCCTTGTCCATTCTGCCCTGTGTGTCTGTTGGTTTTCCGTTTACTAATTCCATGTAGTTCTCCTCCGTCCTAGACTTTATTCTTTTTAAACATTTCATTCTCTGCATACTTGTATAGCAAATATTCATCGCGGTGTAAGATTTTTCCAAACAGCTCTATCTCTCCATCAGAGTATCCTTCTCCCCAACAAGCTAATTATATCATAAGTCCTTTTATATCAAATATTTTTCTATCAGATTCTCTATTATCTTTGAATTCAATACATTTTGTTCTGTCTCAAAAGTTATAATCAACCGATCGCCTGGATATATATGATTTATTTGATACAATTCTATTTTTCGCACAGCTGCTCTTGCATAATCCTGTTTATCCATCAATCCTTCATGTTCCCAATATATTTCCCGGTAAGTCTTTCTTGACAAAAATGTAAAATCCGGATACACGGTACCATACCCTTTCAGATGAAGTGGCTTTTCATATTTGTAAAGAATATTCTTTCTATAAAAATAATCTGCTAATATCTTCTCTGACTTTGATCTGACACGTTCTCCCTTCTCAGTAAGAATTAATGGTGTTCCCTCCTTGAACTCTTTCCCCTGATATTCTTCTTCATACCACTTTGTAAGCAGCTGATCCCATGTTGGTTCGATCGGAGTTACCAGTAATTGTCTCGCATTATTCATAGACGTATAAATTTTCTCAATTTCATCATCTGAATAATTTTTTGTTATTCTCTTTATTTGTTTAAGCCTTGCTTCTCCCTTTTTTACCACTGCCTTATTATAACCTTTTTGCGCCAGGCACTTTGGCAATTCTTTATTATCTCTTGGAATGTAGACTCCTTTGTTATCATCTATACATTGATAATAGCGCGGCTTATTTTTATCTATTGAAATTCTGAGGTGTCCTTCTGGTACTGTTGTATTCAAATCAGCTTTAGCTTGCGTAACAACTTTCTCCAAATGTTCCTGCATCTGAAGAAGCATGTTTTCTAATTCATACATATATATAAACATTTCTCCTTTGCTTTTCTATTTTTCAAATCCTAATCAATTCATTTCGAGAATTTTCTTGATTTATTTCGAGTTTTGTCAATTACAATCAACTCATTTCTGTAAACTGGACCCCATGTCAAGGACACAGTAAATTTTTTAGGTCAATTGGTTAAACAACC
>NZ_JAQEKS010000020.1:0-55737 GCF_027679115.1 Coprococcus sp. TM115-187
CTTTATGGGAGCTAACTGCCAAGTTCTACTTTTGGATCAATGTGTTTTGCTCATCTCTAAAAACTAAAAAAACATACCTAAACGAAGTATAACATGAAGTTGGAAGAAAAGATATCAGATGAAGAGAAGTTTCATAGAAATAAAACCAACTTTGACTAACACCGTATGAAATGGTACAATTGAAACACTACGAGAAAAAAGGAGTACAAAGAAATTATGGAAAAAACAGTTGAAGCAGTAATCTGCGGACATGAAATTACATCAGCAGAGGTAGATGCATTTATCGCAAGCCTTCCGAGAGAACAGCAGGTATACGCATCCCATCCGGATTTCCGCAAACAGTGTGTTGATCAGCTGATCGCAGTTTATGCACTTGCAAAATATGGTGAAGAAGAAAAGTTAGACGAGACAGAAAAGTTTAAAGCAATTCTGGAAAATGCAAGAAAAGATATCCTTGCACAGATGGCGATCGGCAAGATCTTTGAGGGAATCACAATTTCAGATGAAGAGGTCAGAGAATATTTTGAAGCAAACAAAGCAAGATTTGCAAAAGGAGCATCTGTTCATGCAAAACATATTCTGGTTGATTCCGAAGACAAATGTAACGAACTACTTGAATCCATCGTAAGTGGTGGGAAAGCATTTGAGGATGTTGCAAAAGAATCTTCTACCTGCCCGTCAGGAGCAAACGGTGGAGATCTTGGCGAATTCGGAAAAGGACAGATGGTCAAAGAATTCGAAGATGCCGCATTTGCAGCAGAAATCGGACATGTGGTTGGACCGGTCAAGACACAGTTTGGATACCATCTGATCAAAGTGGAAGATAAGAAAAAAGCCGAAGATGCGAAGCTTGATGATGTAAAAGAGCAGATTAAGAGTGAGATCATGCAGAAAAAGCAGCAGGAGGCTTATACCGCGAAGGTGGAAGAACTGAAGAAGAAATATATGGCATAGTATTTGCCAGGATTTCATTCGATTGATAAAAAACAGCAGGACAGATTAATTTTTATCGGATCTGCACCCATTGCGCAGGCAATCCTTCTATTTGGAATCACTTGTGCTGCCAACTCTCATTTATGAAATATTTGTGAAAACTCCCCCGCAGATTTGACGAAACACGAAAAAAGTTGTAGTATATATGACGGAATTGTTACAGAAGTGTTAAGAAACGGAGATACGAATGCAGATTCGCAGTGCAGCAAAATGGATTGCAGCGGCAGCAGGGATACTGGTTGGCGCCGTTATCGTAGGATTTACATTAAAAGATACTACATATATAGAAGCAAAATTAGAACAGATCAAAGGAGCAAGACAGTCTGTTACAGCAGTGGAGAAAACGACAGCAAAGACGCAGAAGATAAAAAAAGCGGAAATGGTGAAAAAGACACCCCTTCCGGAGAGTAGCAGTATTTCTGATTTTGCATTTACAGGACAGATGCCGGAGCTTCCTACCGGATGTGAGATCACATCTCTTACAATGGCTTTGAATTATTATGGATATTCTGCAGATAAGATGGCAATGGCACTCAAATATTTACCGACAGTTGGATGGACCAACACTTATTACGGAGACAATGAAACTTTATATGGAAATGATATTTACAATTATTTTATAGGAAATCCACAGTCAGAGACGGATGGATTAAGCTGCGGAGCGGGAGCAATCGTGACGGCAGCAGATGGCTATCTTGCAGATAATGGAAATGCAATGAAAGCAGAGGACGAGACAGGATCAGAGCCGGAACAGCTGTATCGTTTTGTAAGTGAAGGAACCCCCGTGGTTGTATGGGGAACAATTGGTATGGAAGAACGTCAGATAATGGAAAGCTGGAATACGGAAGATGGAAGAGAAGCCAGCTGGGCGATGAACGATCATTGTGTTGTACTGATCGGATACAGTGCAGACAGTGTGACTGTTGCAGACCCGATCGAAGGGATTGTGAGCTATGACAGAGCACAGTTTGAATCGGCTTTTCGTTCCAGAGGTAATCAGTGTGTGATTTTGAAGAATGTACAATAGAGAAGTGAGAGGTACTTTGCAGATAAAAACAGTCTGTGAAGTATCTCTTCTTTTTTATATATGTGATGAGCTGAGTGCAGAGTTTCGTCTACTTAAGGAAAGAAGATCAGGATTGTAAAAATATTTGAGAAGAAGTTTGCCAAAGGATTGACAATTTTTTGTTTTTTTGGTATCTTTAGACTATGGTACAAACGTTAGTCTAAAAAGAAAAATGACAAGAAGGAGAGCTACCATGAATTTAGTAACGAATATTCAGAAGTATTCGATCCATGACGGAGATGGAATCCGTACTACTGTATTTTTTAAAGGATGTCCATTAAAGTGCGAGTGGTGTCACAACCCTGAGACACAGCGTTTTGAGAGAGAGCTTCAGTGTGATAAAGAAAAGTGCGTCGGATGTGGAACCTGTGCGAAGGTCTGTCCGAACGGTGCCATCACTATGGTAGATGGAAAGCCGGAGCTTGACAAAGAGAAATGCCAGCTTTGCGGAAAATGTGATAATTTCTGTCCGCAAGGCATTCGGGAGATTGTCGGGCAGGAGTATCCGGTAAAGGAACTGGTAAAAGAGCTGATGAAAGACCGGATGTTTTATGAACAGTCCGGCGGTGGAGTCACACTTTCCGGCGGGGAAGTGATGGTGATGTCAACGGATTATATTTTACAGATCGCGAAAGCGCTTAAAAAAGAAGAAATTTCGCTTACCATTGACACCTGCGGATATGTTTCGTATGATAAATTTGAAGCAATTTTACCGTATGTAGATACGTTTTTATATGACGTAAAAGTGATGGATCCGGAATTGCATAAAAAGTATATCGGAGTTGACAATAAGCTGATCCTGGATAACCTGGTGAAGCTTTCAGATGCAGGAGCAAGGATTTACATCCGAATCCCGACGATCAAAGAAGTGAACGGCAATGTGCAGAACATGGAAGATACCATTCATTTTCTGAAGAAACACGGCATTCACCCGGCACAGGTTAATCTGCTGCCTTACCATAATACAGGAAGCAGTAAATATCCGAAGCTGGGTATGGAATACAAGGGAACTGATTTACATGCACCGGAAAAAGAAGAGATGGAAAGTTTTGTAAAGCTTTTTCAGGATGCAGGGTATACCAACACAAAAATAGGAGGATAAGAAAATGGCAAGAGGCATGAATGAAAGAATTCAGAAGCTGAGAGAACTGAGTGTTACAACACCGGTTCACATTGATCTCGAAAGAGCAAGAATCGAGACAGATTTTTACAGAAAAAATGATGGAAAATATTCGATTCCGGTTATGAGAGCCATGGTATTAAAAGAATATTTTTCAAAGAAGACACTTTATCTGGGAGACGGTGAGCTGATCGTTGGTGAAAAAGGAAAAGATCCACAGGCTTCTCCTACATTCCCGGAACTTTGCTGCCACAGCAAAGAAGATATGGTAGTTATGAGTGAACGTGACCTCGTATCTTTCCATACAACAGAAGAAGATCGTGAGATCCAGGAGAAGGAAATCATTCCTTACTGGTCAGGACGAAGCATGAGAGAGAAGATCCTTGCAGCTATGACTCCGGAATGGAATGACTGCTATTCAGCAGGTATGTTCACAGAGTTTATGGAGCAGAGAGGACCTGGACATACATGCGGTGGTGAACAGAATTTTAAAGTTGGATATCTGGAATACAAAGAAAAGATCAAAAAGACTATGGATGCGCTGGATTTCATGAATGATCCGGAAGCTACCGATAAAATGGAAGAACTCAAAGCGATGGATATTGCATGTGATGCGGTTATCATTCTTGGAGAAAGATATCACAAGCTTGCCCTTGAAATGGCAGAAAAAGAAGCAGATCCTACACGTAAGAAAGAATTAGAGCAGATCGCAGCCAACCTGGAAGTTGTTCCGGCTCACAAACCGCAGACCTTCTGGCAGGCAATCCAGTTATACTGGTTTACACATCTTGCGGTTACAACAGAACTGAACCCATGGGATGCATTCAGTCCGGGACGTCTGGATCAGCATCTGATTTCTTATTATGAAGCAGATACAGAAGCAGGAATCCTTGATGACGAGAAAGCAAAAGAACTGCTTGAATGCTTATGGATCAAATTCTACAACCAGCCGGCACCGGTTAAGGTTGGTATTACCTTAAAAGAAAGTGCTACTTATGTAGACTTTGCGAATATCAATACAGGTGGAGTTACACCAGATGGTAAAGACGGTGTAAACGCAGTCAGCTACCTGATTCTTGACTGTATGGATGAGATGAAGCTTGTACAGCCGAACTCCAATGTAACCATCAGCAAGAAGACACCGGCACGTTTCCTCAAGAGAGCATGCGATATTTCAAGAAAAGGATGGGGACAGCCGGCATTCTACAATACAGAAGCACAGATCATGGAGCTTGTTAATGCAGGAAAGACTCTGGAAGATGCCCGTCGTGGTGGATCTTCAGGTTGTGTAGAGACAGGTGCATGGGGAAGTGAAGCATATATCCTGACCGGTTATATGAATATTCCGAAGATTTTCCAGCTGACTCTTTACAACGGTTATGATGCAATGTCAGGCAAACAGCTCGGACTGAAGCTTGGTTATGCAAAAGACTTTAAGACATTTGATGAACTGTGGGATGCATTCAAGAAACAGATGAAGCATTTTATCGATATTAAGATCCGTGGAAACAATGTAATCGAGAGATTATATGCAGAAAATATGCCGGCACCGTGTCTTTCCGTTGTAACAAACGACTGCATCAGTAATGCAAAAGATTACAATGCAGGTGGAGCAAGATACAACACGAACTACATTCAGGGTGTTGGTATTGGAACCGTTACAGACTGTATTGCAGCTGTTAAATACAATGTATTTGACAAGAAGAACTTCACAATGGAAGAACTGATCGAAGCAATGGATCACAACTTTGAAGGATACGATGCAATCTACCGTATGGTTCATGACAAGACACCAAAATATGGTAACGATGATGACTACGCAGATGATCTGATGCAGGACGTATTTTATCTGTATCATGACCTGATCACAGGACGTCCGACTATGAGAGGCGGAAAGTACGGAGTCGATATGCTTCCTACAACCTGCCATGTTTACTTCGGAGATGTGATCGGAGCAACAGCTAACGGACGTAAAGCACACATCCCGGTTTCAGAAGGTATTTCACCGGAAAAATCCGCAGATGTGAACGGACCGACAGCAGTTATCAAATCATGTGCTAAGATGGATCATCTTGCTACAGCAGGAACACTTCTGAATCAGAAGTTCACACCGGACGTCGTAGCAGGAGAGAAAGGTCTTGACAATATGGCAAGTCTGATCCGCAGCTACTTTGCAATGGATGGACATCATGTACAGTTCAATGTTATCGACAGAAAGACTCTGCAGGAAGCGCAGAAGCATCCGGAAGATTACAGAGATCTGATCGTGCGTGTTGCAGGATACAGTGATTTCTTCCGTAACTTAAGCAAACCGCTTCAGGATGAGATCATCAACCGTACAGAGCAGTCATTCGAATAGAAAATAACCAGAGAAATTGAAAAAGGTTAAATAAAGAAAGAGGCAGGAGCACCGCAATGCAGAGAGTAATCTGTGTGTGGTGCTTCTGTTATTTTTTGAACAATGAAAAACATTTTCAAATTTCATTGACATATAAAAATAATGTGATAAAATGAAAACGATTTCCAAATTGAAGGGAGGAGGTCAGTATGGCAAAAGCACCATATAAAACAAAACAAATGACTGAGATTCTTACCTTTCTGAAATCGGTACAGGGAAGACATGTTACTGTGAATGAAATCTGTGATTTTTTCAGGGAAAAAGGGATTTCCATCGGAACTACGACCATTTACCGCCAGCTTGAGAAGATGGTGAAAGAGGGACTGGTTGCAAAATATGTGATAGACGGTTCGAGCAGTGCCTGTTTTGAATATATCGGAGATCATGGGGAAGAACATGAAAACTGCTATCATTGTAAATGTGAGAAATGTGGAAAGCTGATCCATTTACAGTGCAATGAGGTAGAAATCTTAAAACAGCATATGCAGCAGCATCATGATTTTCAGATGGATCCGCATCGTACCGTGTTTTACGGAATCTGCGGTGAATGCAGTAAGAAAGAATAGATAAAATTTATTAACAGATGAAATCTGGGAAAGGAGAAGGAGATGGATACAGGAAAGAAAAAAAGTATGGCAGCGGTTATATGTATTTTTCTTATATTTGTAACCTTTGCTTCTCTTTTTTATGTTGCCAGAGAGGAAAATCATAACTGTACGGGAAAGGACTGCCCAATCTGTGCCTGCGTTCATCAGGCAAAGCAGGTCCTTCGGAATCTGGGAACAACACCTGCAGTAGGATTTTTCGCCAGTCCGGTGATCTTTATCGCAGAAACTGTTGCTTTACCGGGGCTCTGGATCATTTTGTCCATTTCGTTAGTTCATCAAAAGGTAAGATTAAATGATTGAATAAAACTTTTTATAAAGCAGAAAGGGTATGAAAAGTCATACCTTTCCTTTGGTGTACCATTTTTTAATAAGTGTAGATAATGGAGGTTTTATTCATGAAAAAGTATATAGCAATTCTACTGGTCGCTGTGATGGCGACTCTGGGCATTTCTGCCTGCCGGAAGGAAAATTCCAATAAAGAAACAAAAGTTCAGAAAGATTCCGATATTAAAGTTGTGACAACCATTTTCCCGGAATATGACTGGGTACGTCAGATTGCGGGAGAAGAAGCGGATCAGATGGATATCACCATGCTTCTTGACAATGGTGTGGATCTGCACAGTTATCAGCCGACTGCAGAGGACATCATGAAAGTATCGGATTGTGACCTGTTTGTATATGTTGGCGGCGAATCGGATGCATGGGTGGATGATGCGTTAAAACAGGCGAAGAATAAAGATATGCAGGTGGTCAATCTGCTCGATGTACTTGGAAACAGTGTGAAAGAGGAAGAAGTGATCGAAGGAATGGAGCCTGAAGAAGAGGAAGAAGGTGGAGAGGAAGAAGAACCGGAATATGATGAGCATGTATGGCTGTCTGTAAAAAATGCAGAAGTGCTGAGTAAGGCAATTGCAGACGCGCTGGAAAAAGCAGACCCGGATCATAAGGATATTTATCAGGAGAATGCATCTGCATACAGTGAAAAGCTGAAAGACCTGGATGCTAAGTATCAGGAAGTTGTTGATGGCGCGTCACAGAAAACACTGCTGTTTGGCGATCGTTTTCCATTCCGTTATCTGGTAGATGATTATGGATTAAGCTATTATGCTGCATTTGTCGGATGCTCGGCAGAAAGTGAAGCAAGCTTTGATACAATTTCATTCCTGGCGAATAAAGTAGATGAGTTGGGACTAAAGGATATCATGGCGATTGAAAATTCCAATCAGAAAATTGCAAAGACGATCATTGAGAACACCAAAGAGAAAAATCAGAAGATCCTGACACTGGATACTATGCAGTCTACAACATCGGATGATGTGAAGAATGGCACAACCTACCTGTCAGTGATGAAAAAGAATCTTGAAGTATTAAAAGAAGCTTTGCAGTAGGAGGGAATATGGCACAAATTATATGTCGGGATCTGGCAATCGGATATGAAGGAAAAACAGTCGTGCAGAATATAAACCTTTCGGTAAAGAAAGGGGACTATCTGTGTGTGATCGGGGAAAATGGGGCTGGGAAATCTACTTTTATGAAGACTTTACTGGGACTTTTATCACCGGTGAGCGGGAAAATAGAATTCCATGATGGACTGAAGAAGAATGAAATCGGATATTTGCCACAGCAGACAGAGGTGCAAAAAGATTTTCCGGCATCCGTGAGAGAAATTGTTCTCTCCGGATGTCAGAATCATCTTGGCTTCTGGCCGTTTTACCGTACAAAAGAAAAAAAATACGCAGAAGATATGATGAAAAAACTGCAGATCACTCATCTGTCAAAACGTTGCTACAGAGAATTGTCCGGAGGGCAGCAGCAGAGAGTTCTGCTTGCAAGAGCACTTTGTGCGACCAGGAAAATCCTGCTTCTGGATGAACCGGTTTCCGGGCTGGATCCACAAATGACAGAAGAAATGTATCGGTTAATTGAGAAAATCAACCGGGAAGACAAGATAACGATCATTATGATCTCGCATGATATCCGTGGGGCAATGGAATATGCAAGTCATATCCTGCAGATTGGTCAGGAAATTATTTTTGAATCGAAAGAAAATTATCTGCGGGCGCATACAAAGAGAAGAACTCTGGAAAATACAGGAGGGAAAAAATGATAGAAAAACTGATATTTTATATGGGATATCCTTTTGTGCGGTATGCACTGATCGTTGGCGTACTGATTGCACTTTGTTCCTCCTTGCTTGGAGTGACACTGGTATTGAAAAGATTTTCGTTTATCGGAGACGGCTTATCCCATGTTGCATTTGGAGCGATGGCGGTGGCATCGGTTTTAAATATTACAAACAATATGCTGTTTATCCTTCCGGTAACGGTCGTATGTGCGATTTTATTATTACGGACAGGACAAAATACAAAAATAAAAGGAGATGCGGCGATTGCAATGATCTCAGTTGGAGCACTTGCAATCGGTTATCTGCTTATGAATGTATTTGCGACAGGTCCTAATCTTTCAGGAGATGTATGTACTACATTATTTGGATCTACTTCTATTTTGACATTGAAGATTGAACAGGTGTGGCTGTGTGTGGTATTGTCGGTTGTGGTTGTTGTGTTATTTATCGTATTTTATCATAAAATTTTCTGCGTGACCTTTGATGAAACGTTCGCAAAGGCAACAGGTATCCGGGCAGACCGTTATAATTTGCTGATCGCCGTGATCACAGCGCTGATCATCGTACTTGCAATGAACCTGGTAGGCTCGTTACTGATCTCGGCACTGGTCATCTTTCCGGCACTATCCGCGATGCGTATCTTTAAAACATTTTTCAGTGTAACGGTATGTTCGGTTGTATTATCTGTGTGCTGTGCGATCAGTGGGATGCTTTTGTCAATCCTGGCAGGAACACCGGTTGGTTCAACGATCGTGGCAGCCGATATTGTGGCCTTTTTGATCTGCTGCATGATCGAAAAAATCGCGGGAGGGAAATAAAGTGAAAAAATTACAGAAATGGCTGATATTGTTTGTGGGAATTCTTTTGATAACCGGATGCAGAGATAATGCAAGCAGCAACAAGAAAGTGAATAACGGGAAATCTGTTAATGATGTATTAGAGAAACAGACAAAAGCGGAAGAACAGAAGGAACAGACAGAGGAAAAGGACAAGAAAAAAGAAAGTACAGACACTTCAGAAAATACGGAGACAGAAGATGTAGATTATGATCTTACAGAAATGAACAGTGATATGGTTTACGCGACAGTTTACCAGATGATGATGGAACCGGAGCAGTATGAAGGAAAAACAATCCGGATCGACGGGAATTATTATATAAGTAAGGATGAAGCGACAGGGAATACCTATCATTTTTGCGTGATCAAAGATGCGCTGGCGTGCTGCGCGCAGGGACTGGAATTTGTCCGGAAAAATGAGGAAGAATTGTCGGATGAAGATTATCCGGAACAGGAAACAGAAATTATCGTTCAGGGAACGTTCGAGACATATAAAGAACCAAATGATGAGACTTTGTATTGCAGGATCACAGATGCGGATATGCAGATAAAAAAATAAGAAGAGAAAAGATGGATCATGAAGGAATACGGGAAAAAGATTAGCAGATATTTGATGAAAAACAAAAAAGGAAGATTTTATTGTGTGGCAGGTGTGTTGTATCTGCTGGCAATTTTGTTTGTTATGAATGATGCCTGGCTGTATCAGACACCGATCGTGAAAGTGACAAAAGTAGTGACAATTGTAGAAGGGAAAAGCAAAAGTACACGTGGAACAGAAGAAATGAAATATAAGCAGAGTCTTTATGGTAAGATCCTAAACGGAAAAGACAAAGGAAAAGAAGTCCGGATTGCCAATGAATACACAACAACAGAAATGGCTGACCAAAAATACCATAAAGGTGACCGGGTGTTTTATAAGGGATCATCGATCATTGGAGTAAAGCGGGATACGATGCTGGTTGTTATGCTTGGCTTCCTTGCACTTCTGCTCCTTGGGATTGCCGGACGGCAGGGCGGTTTGACGATCATAACAGCAATGTTGAATATCCTGATTTTTGTGATCGGTTTCTGGACGGCGGATGACACATCGGAAATTCTGAGTGTATGTAGCAGACTGATCCTTTTTTTCGCAGTGGTAACGCTTGTTGGATTAAATGGAATCCACAGGAAAACTTTTGCCGCACTATTGACAACACTATGTGTCCTGCTTATGATCATGGGGATATTTGATCTTGTTATGCAGCATATGGAAGAACTGGATTATTCGACGATGGAATATCTGGGCAGTATTGATAATCCGGATGAAATTTTCCATGCAGAGATCCTGTTGTCAGGACTCGGTGCCATCATGGATGTGGCGGTTGCCATATCGGTGGCTTTAAGCGAAATTGTTGAGCAGAAACCGGAAGTAAAATTTGTGGAACTTTTCCGTTCGGGCAGAGAGATCGGATATGACATTATGGGAACAATGATCAATGTGCTGTTGTTTGTGTTTGGCTGCGGTCTGATTCCTACATGTTTGATCCGGATGAACAATGAGGTGCGTTTTGTTACCATTGTAAAATTGCATATTCCATGTGAATTATGCCGTTTCTTTGTAGAAAGTATCGGAATTGTACTGGCGATCCCAGTGTCTATTTTCATAACAGCAGTTATGATGAAACTATCTGTGAAAAAGAGGGAAAAAAGATGTTGATCATATTGGGACTGATTCTAATGATAGTAGTAGTGCTTGTCGGAGGGGACAGAGGCGCCATGTCTCTGATCGCTCTGGCGGGAAATATTTTGTGCCTGAGTCTTGCAATCTGGCTTTATGCCGTCGGAGCACCCGTGTTTCTGGTTACTGCCGGTGCAGGAATTTTAATTTCCTGTATCACTTTGTTTTATCAAAATGGGACGAATATTAAAACTTGGAGTGCATTTCTTGCGGTTGCAATTACAATGTGTGTGTTATTTGCATTTATTTATCTGGTCGTATGGAAAAGTGGGGCGGGAGGCTTGAATGAGATCCAGGCAGCCGGAGAAGATGTTTTCTATTATAATATGAACCTGGATATCAGTATGCCCAAGGTTGCAACAGCCGTAATTGTACTCAGCACGCTAGGAGCTGTGATCGATATGGCACTGACAGTAACAACTTCCGTATATGAGGTGAAATGTCATAAGCCGGATATCAAAATGAACAAACTGGTTCAAAGTGGAATGAAGATTGGAAAAGATGTGATTGGAACAACGGTTAATACGTTATTGTTTGCATATCTGGGAGAATCGCTGTTGTTATTCGCGTATTTGAGAATGCAGAATTACTCCATTGAGCTGTTGCTCAACTCCAAAATTCTTTTTCAGAACTGTATTTCCATGATTTTTGTAGCAATTTCCTGCACAATGATAATGCCGGTTTCAGCGGTTTTGATCGCAAAAAACTGTGAGCTTTTTGATTGGATGGAAAATAGTAAATAGCAGGTTGACAGCAGGGAAATATCTGTGATAAACTTGTTTAAGATTAAACTGTTTACGAATGAACAATTTATTCGTGAACAGTTTTCTTTTTTTGAAGAAGCAAAAAGTGGAAGGAGGAAAGTCATTTGTGTGAAGGATGTGAAGAGCGAATCCACGTAGGACATCAGGTGCACCGGATAGACCGTTCGATTTCAAAACTGCTGGAAATGCGTGTAAAAGAAGAAGGACTGGATGAGATTGCCCTGATGCATGGCTGGATCTTACGCTATCTATATGAACATCAGGATAAGGAAATTTATCAGAAAGATATAGAAAAGTATTTTGGTATCTGCCGTTCAGCGGTAACAAATATTATCCAGACTCTGGAGAAAAAAGGGTACATTTGCCGTGCATCGGTTGCAAATGATGCGCGTCTGAAAAAAGTAATGCTGACAGAAAAAGGACGGGAAAACCATGAAAAACTGGGAGAAATTTTTCAGAAAATGGATGCGCAGTTGGAAGAAGGCATTACAGAAGAAGAATTACATGCATTTATGCATGTGATCGATAAAGTTTATTACAATATGGAAAAAATGAAAGGAGAGAATTCATGATTCGGACTTTATTAAAAGAAGTAAAAGAATATAAAGCGGCATCGATCGCAACACCGTTTTTTATGATTCTGGAAGTATTGTTTGAGACATTGATTCCATTTCTGATGGCATCTATTATCGATAAGGGTGTCAATACCGGAGATATTCACCATATTTACAAAGTTGGTGGAATTATGATCGTGGCTGCATTTTGTGGCCTGCTTGCCGGAATGGCAGGAGGACGATACGGAGCAAAGGCTTCGACCGGGTTTGCGAAGAATTTGAGAAATAAGATGTTCGATCAGATCCAGACTTATTCGTTTGCAAATATTGATCATTTCAGTACAGCAGGTCTGGTTACACGTCTGACAACAGATGTGACCAATGTGCAGAATGCGTACCAGATGATGCTGCGTATGATGATGAGAGCACCGGCAAGTATGATCTGTGCAATGGTGATGGCATTTATGATCAATGCCAGACTGGCAAGTATTTACCTTGTGGCAGTTGTGATTCTGGGAGTGATCCTCTTCTTTATCATTCGTCATGCAACGGCTTATTTCCAGCAGGCATTTCCAAAATATGATGCTTTAAATGCATCCGTTCAGGAAAATGTATCTGCGATCCGTGTAGTAAAAGCATATGTAAGAGAAGAACAGGAAACAAGTAAATTTCAGTATGCAAGTAAGAATATTTACGATATTTTTGTAAGAGCAGAGAAAAATGTTATATGGAACTCACCGATCATGATGTTCACTGTTTATACCTGCATCATCCTGATCAGCTGGTTTGGTGCAAAGATGATCGTAGTGAAATCGTTGACAACAGGAGAGTTGATGAGTCTTCTTGCATATTGTATGAACATTCTGATGAGTCTGATGATGCTGTCTATGGTATTTGTCATGATTTCCATGAGTATGGCAAGTATGCGGCGTATAGCAGAAGTACTGGATGAAACCAGCGATATCCATAATCCGGAACATCCGCTTTATGAAGTGGCAGATGGAAGTATTTCATTTAAGAATGTAGATTTTGCTTACAAAAAAGGCAGTGCAGAGAAAGTCCTGAAGAATATCAATCTGGACATCCATTCCGGTGAGACGATTGGCATCATTGGAGGAACCGGAAGTGCGAAGACGAGTCTGGTGAATCTGATCAGTCGTCTGTATGACGTGACAGGCGGAGAAATCCTGGTTGGCGGAAAGAATGTCAAGGATTATGATTTGGAAGTACTGAGAAACCAGGTATCTGTTGTATTGCAGAAAAATGTACTGTTTACCGGAAGTATTCTGGATAACCTGCGCTGGGGAAACAAAGAGGCGACCGACGAAGAATGTATGGAAGCATGTCGGCTTGCATGTGCAGATGAATTCATTGAGCGTTTCCCGGATAAATATAATACCCACATTGAACAGGGAGGAAACAACGTATCCGGTGGTCAGAAGCAGAGACTGTGTATTGCAAGAGCACTGCTTAAGAAACCGAAGATCCTGATCCTGGATGACAGTACCAGTGCGGTAGATACTGCTACAGATGCGAAGATCCGCCGTGCATTCCGTGAAGAAATCCCGGATACAACAAAGCTGATCATTGCACAGCGTGTATCCAGTGTGCAGGATGCAGACCGTATCATCGTTATGGATGAAGGGCAGGTTCATGGATTTGGTACACACGAAGAATTGCTGAAGACCGATGAAATTTACCGCGAAGTATACGAATCGCAGACTCAGGGCGGAGGAGATTTTGATGAAAACGGAGGTGAAGCATAATGCCAAGACCGATGGGAAGACCACAGAATAAAGTGAAATATCCGGGGAAACTTTTGATGCGTCTGATAAACTACATTTTCCGTGATTATAAAGTTCATTGTATTGCAGTATTTATCCTTATATTTGTAGGAGTTATCGCAAATGTGCAGGGAACGATGTTTACAAGAGATCTGATCGACAAATATATTACACCGTTCTTGCTGTCTGACGGTACACCGAACTTTTCACCGCTTGCACATGCAATTGAAAGGGTTGCGGTATTTTACGGAATCGGAATCGTTGCGACTTACGCATATAACCGTATCATGATCAATGTGACACAGGGAATGATGATGAATATGCGTAATGAGCTGTTTGAACATATGGAAAAGCTGCCAATCAAATATTTTGATACCCATGCACATGGTGATATCATGTCAATTTACACGAACGATATCGATACCCTGCGGCAGATGGTCAGCCAGAGTATTCCGCAGATCATCAACAGCGGATTTACGATCATCAGTGTATTTGTCAGTATGTTGATCTTAAATATTCCACTTACGGTTGTGACGATGATCATGGTTGCAATTATGATATTTGGTACCAAGAAAGCCGCCGGACAGAGCGGAAAATATTTCCTGGAACAGCAGAAAAATCTTGGAAAAGTCAATGGTTATATTGAAGAAATGATGAATGGACAGAAGGTTGTCAAGGTCTTCTGCCATGAGGAAGAAAGTAAGGCAGAATTTAAAGAGCTGAATGAGGCACTTTTTGTAAGCGCAGACCGTGCGAATACCTATGCAAACTACCTCGGACCTTTGAATGCGCAGATCGGAAATATCAGTTATGTAGTCTGTGCGATTGTCGGAGGTGTCCTTGCGCTGAATGGTGTGGGAGGATTTACACTGGGTGCACTGGCAAGCTTTCTGACATTCAATAAAAGCTTCAGTATGCCGATCAATCAGGTCAGCCAGCAGATGAATGCTATTGTAATGGCACTTGCAGGAGCAGAGCGTATCTTTACCCTTCTGGATGAGAAAGTGGAAGTAGATGACGGGTATGTGACTCTGGTCAATGTGAAAAAAGAAAATGGAAAACTTATAGAATGTAAGGAACATACCCGATGCTGGGCATGGAAGCATACACATCAGGCAGATGGTTCGGTAGATTATATTGAGCTTAAGGGAAATGTAGTATTTGATGGTGTGGATTTCGGGTACAATAATGATAAGATCGTGCTTCATGATGTGAAATTGTATGCAGAGCCAGGACAGAAAATTGCCTTTGTAGGTTCGACAGGAGCAGGAAAAACAACCATTACAAATCTGATCAACCGGTTTTATGATATTCAGGATGGAAAAATCCGCTACGATGGAATTAATATAAACAAGATTCGGAAAGCGGATCTGCGACGTTCCCTTGGAATTGTACTGCAGGATACACATCTGTTCACAGGAACGGTAAAAGACAATATCCGTTTTGGAAAACTGGATGCAACAGATGAAGAAATCTTTGCAGCAGCAGAATTGGCAAATGCAGATGGATTTATCCGTAGACTTCCGGAAGGATATGATACGGTCATCACTGGGGATGGGGCAAACTTAAGCCAGGGACAGAGACAGCTTCTTGCAATTGCCAGAGCAGCAGTTGCAGATCCACCGGTACTGATCCTGGATGAGGCTACAAGCTCTATTGATACGCGTACTGAACGTATTATTCAGGAAAGCATGGACAGACTGATGCATGGACGTACTACGTTTGTGATCGCACACCGTCTGTCTACGGTTCGGAATTCCGACTGTATCATGGTTCTGGAACAGGGACGCATTATCGAAAGAGGTACCCATGACCAACTGATTTCAGAAAAGGGAAAATATTATCAGTTGTACACCGGGAATGCAATTGCTGAATAAGATTCAAAAGACAGGATGTTACTGTTCACAGTACCTGTGACCAGCAACGCATCTCGCCATTTTAAATCGCCTTTGGCGATGGGCGAGATGCCGTTCAAGATAAAACGTGCATCCTCCGTGCCAATCAGCGTAGTGATTGACACGGGAGTGAACAGTAACAACAGGATTCAACAAAATTTACATAAATTAAAAAATACTATCAATTTTTTTGTGCATACGCTATACTTGTATATATAGCACTGCAAGTCCTTCCGAGCAGAGAAGTAAAATAGCAGTTCTATAAAAATGTCATGATAGGGTAGGTTTGAGAATGAAAAAACAAATCAATTGCAAAGAAGTTGTATGGGAACTATTTACACTTACCGCTGCAGTGGCAATTATCGCTGCAGCGGTTTATTTCTTTCTGGTGCCGAGCCATGCATCGGTCAGCAGTATTTCCGGTCTTGGAATTATTCTTACGAATTTTATACCTTTACCGCTTTCAGTGATCACAATGGTCCTGAATGTTGTTCTTTTGATCATCGGATTCATAACATGTGGACGGGAATTTGGTACGAAAACCGTGTATACCAGTATCTTACTGCCGGTATTTATCGGTATTTTTGAACGGATTTTCCCGAATATCGGTTCCCTGACAAAAACCCAGGAACTGGATGTCCTCTGTTATGTTCTGGTAGTCAGTGTAGGACTCAGTATTCTCTTTAATATGAATGCTTCTTCCGGCGGACTTGATATTGTGGCTAAGATCATGAATAAATATCTGCACATCGAATTGGGGAAAGCCATGTCTTTAGCCGGTATGTGTGTGGCGCTTTCGGCAGCACTTGTATATGATAAGAAGACGGTGGTTTTAAGTGTTCTTGGTACTTATTTTAATGGGATGGTGGTAGACCATTTTATCTTCGGGCAGAATCTGAAACGAAGAGTATGTATTATTACAAAGTATGAAGAAGAACTTCGGAATTTTATTCTGCATGAGCTTCATAGTGGAGCAACCATTTATGATGCCATCGGAGCGTACAATTTAGATAAAAGACACGAGATCATTACGATCGTAGATAAAAATGAGTATCAGAAACTCATGGATTACATCAATAATCTTGATCCGAAGGCTTTCATCACAGTGTACACGGTGGCAGACATGAGATATCAGCAGAAGGTTTTGGAAAATGAAGAAAGAAGTTAGTGATCTACTCCATCAGGTTTAAGAAATACAAATGAAATATCTGAAATATGTCACAAACAACAGCAACCAGTATTTATTACAAAAAATGGTTATGGAGATTTAGTAGTTATGAGTATGGAAACTTATGAAGAATTACTCAGCACAAATCAGATTGATAAGGCAATTTTTGAAGCAGAACGGGAAGTCGCAGAAGGTGCAGAGTTATTAGATGCATGTGAGGCATTGGGAGAACTCAGGAGGAAACATTTGGGATAAATATACCGTAAAAATGTTTCCACAGGAATATGGAGATATTGATAAGATATACGAGCAGGCACTTCTTGTTAGTAATTATGCTGATAATGCAATTGCACTGGCAGAAAAACTTGAAAAAGCAATTTTAAGTTTGGAAGAACAGCCATATCGAGGGGCAGAAAGAAAATATGGATTTTATGCTTTTAAAGGATATAGGCAGTTGACTGTAGAAAACTATATTATCATTTATGAAGTGTTTGAAAATGAAAAAGTTGTTGCAGTGGTAACTGTAAAATATGGAAAAAGTGAGTTTTAGAATCAAGAAATCTCACTGAAATATAAAAGGTACTAAAAAACGTCACAATTTGTGGCGTTTTTTAGTGCAGGAAAAAGAAGACCAAGAGTGTCAGAAATCAGATTTTCATCAAAGGAAAGAAGCTGATATCTTATTTGAAAAAAGAGAAGAACCGTTTAATATTTATGAATATTGCAAAAAGTAGTAATTTTTTATACTAAAAAAGACATCATCACCAAATCCCGATACAGCGTCACAATCTTTAAAAACCCAAGAACCGCCGCACCGTATGCCATCTTTTACCAACCAGCCGAAAGAACAACTTTCATGGAAGTTTAGGCAGAGCCGGACATGATAGGCAACAGACAGTACGACAGAAGAAAAAAGACTGGTGGGCTACAGATGTAAAAGTAGAATTTGACAAACTGAAAGCTGAAAATTCAGATGTTATCGGATGGATACGATTTGATAATCAGGATGAACTTGGCATCAACTATCCAATTCTGTATTCAGGTGACAATCAGAAATATCTGAGAACCGACTTGCATGGCAACAGCCACATCGCAGAGTGTATCTTTTTGGAAGGCCTTAACAAATCTGATTTTTCGGATTATTACAACATTATCTACGGTCACAATATGAATGACGGAAGCATGTTCGGGAGCCTGAAAAATATAAGGATGACGGTTTCTGGAAAGAGAATCAATACTTCTGTTGATACAGGAGTAAAGCCGCAGACCAGTAACAAGATACTGACACTTTCTACCTGTACAGGGAACGGATACAGCAAGCGGCTTGCCATCCATGCAGTCTGCGTTGACGTACAGACTACGGATGAGTCAAAATTAAAGGAAACAGGAAATTAAGAGTGAAAATATCCAAAAGTATGTGAAAAAAGAAATAAAAACATATTTTTGGATATTTTTATATGGAATTATAATGTTGTAGCGGAAAATGCATTGACAAACCTGAAAAAAGGACAATATAATTAAAATTGCATAGTTTGAGCAAACTAACCAAAGCGTAATCGGTAAACAAAACAGAGGAAAAAAGTAATGGAAACAAAGAAAGTGGCAAAAGAATACCTGCAAAAGGATATTCTGCGGACGATTTTTCAGATGTGGTATTCCTTTTACACCACAGAGATCGGAAAAGAGAGAAAAGCAGCTATTGAAGATATGCGGTTTGAAAGGGATGGCTGGCTGCACATAGAACCTTGGGAAATTTGGTTGGAACTAACGGAGCATCCAGAAAATGAGGATGACAGAACGATCTGGTATCAGGATATGCATGGAATCTGGAAGAAGGCAGAAGTAAATGATCACAGCATCAAAATACCTGCCACAGCATTTCACATAGAGTACGAACAGCAGTGGTTGGGTGAAATACATTTCACCTGTAATCTGGGGTTTGTCGCAGAGAAAAAGGAAGGCTCCAAGAAAAAAACGATATGCTTACTGGATGGAAGGCTTTTGCAGAAAATACCGGATATCGTGTAACGGACAAATATATAAAAAAGACAGGTGGGAAAGGTAAAATGGTAAAGAAGATTGAAAACAGAAATATTGATGTAACAAAAGCCAGAGGCGAATTAGAAGAAGATCTTCTGGAATATGTCTACCGGACATGGAGGCAGGGCAGACAGATCACATCGAAAGAGTATGCCAGAGAAGTGAACATAACCGGATATGAAGCGGCAGGCCTGGTGCGGAGTCTGGTGAAAAAAGGATTTTTGTGTGAGCCGGAAAACGGACATCTGGAACTGACCGATAAGGGAAAACTGGAAGGGATGGAGTGCCTTGCACGCCATGAGAAACTGACACAGTTCTTCCAGATGGTAAGCGGAATGAATCAGCTGAGGGCGCAGGAAGATGCCTGTAGAGTGGAACATTATATCAGTCCGGAAGGATTAAAAGGAATTGAAAACTTTCTGCAGTACGGTGACGTATACGATAGAGTTTATGACGATATGGACTTGTATACCTTTTATGAGGATGGCGATTTCCCGATGGCATTTGGAGTGTATGAACCGGAGCGACGCAATCCGAGATTCCTTGCAACAGAGTATGAGAAACTGGAACACTCCGTCATATTGAGAGTGAAAAAGTCCCAGAACTGCTTCCTGCTCAAGACAAAAAAAGATGAATCTATCGGATGTGTATGGTACAGAAGAGACGAAGAATGGATACAGGCGAAAGAAGAAAAGGGTGTTTATCAGTTGCCGACAGACATCTTTACCTATACTGCGAATACAGGAATTCCGGTCACAGAAGCAGTGGCAATTATTGCGATTACCCGTTTTGAACAGAAGCCATTGCCAATCGATTATCGGGAATTGAATATTCATGTATGGTGACGAAGAGAGGAAAAAGAAAATGGAAAAAGGTGAACATCTAAAGAGACAGAACAGACCTACAATGCTGCAACTGCAATATTTACAAGGCCTGTCAAAAGTAGAAAAGAAACGTGGAGCTCAGGGAAGTATCGCAGAATATTATGGCGTGAACCGTTCAACGGTGAACCGCTATTTTAAAAACTGCATAGAAAGAGGAATTCTGACAGAATCACTGGAATTTACTCCTGCAGGAGAAGAATGGCTGGAACGATATTCCAACCTGTATGAGAATCTTGAAAAATATCTGGAAGAAATCGGTGCAAAACCGGAAGAAATCGAGGAATCACTGGATGTTATAGTGGAGAATATCGACATCCACATGCTGGAACTGATGATTAACGCCTATGCAGAGAAAAAATCAGTATACAAGAAAAAAGAGAATGAACTGGATCAGGAGATACAGCACAATCTGCAGAAATGTGAAAGGCATCCGGTAGTGTTCCGGCTTTACCGGATGAATAAAAAGCAGGGGCAGGGAAGAGACTCTATGGCGATGAGAGGATTTGAAGAAATAGCCGAAATCGTTCAGGAGAATGGAGAAAGCTATCTGGAATTAAAGCTGAAAGAGATGGCTGCACACTCCAGAGCGAACGGTGAAATGATGGCTGGAAAATTGAAAACACTAAAGTATGAGCATAATGAAGTTCTTGAAGAAGCAAAAATAGAGAATAATATTGTGAAAATCCCAATGGAAGCGTGCAGAATCCATCGATGGACGGGAATCGGCACAGTGGGAATTGTACCAGTTACCGTAACCTGTAGTGTAGGACCGGTTCACATGCCGGAAAGCACTGCATTATTATATTTCTGGGTATAAATGAGAAATGAGAAAAATTCTCATTTGCGCATATCATGTAACAAAATAAGAAAAAAATCAATAAGATGCCGTTGTTGATAAAATGCTATCAATAACGGCGTTTTCACGTCCATTGTTGCCTGAATAACAACAAAAACAAAGGAAATAACGGCTCATTTGTTGCAATTCAGGCAACAAACTTGTACGAAAATGGTGTTGACATCAGATGGCAAATTATGGTATCTTTCAGACAAGAAGTTAGGAATGAGTAACCGAAAATATTCTCGTAGAACTCTAAACATCATAACTAAAGATTTATTAGCAAAAAGCTAATGGAAATAATAGTGGATTGAATATCAGCAATCTTGCAGATGGTGTATATTCTATTACCGGAAATATGGTGAAAGTTGATAAAACAACAGCTTCTATGTCGGATGCAGCGATTGATCATACTATTAAATTGACTGTAAAGAATGGTAAATATTATATTACTTTGAACTTCAATGGTTTGACGGTGGGACAGAAACTTGGATATTTAAGTCAGCTGAAATATTTCACAACAGGTTATACACTTGATAAGTATGGAAATCCGCATGGAACACTTGCTGATGTTACAGTTACATTCCTGTTGGCAGATACCATCGGAAGAACGATAGCCGCTCCGTATGAGGTATCTGCATTCATCATTATGAGTGTGGTCGGAGGCCCATTCTTCATCATTCTGTTAAGGAGGTCTAAGAAGTATGGGAAGTAAAGAAAAGAATATGGATTTGACTTCTACAGAGAATGAAGCAGCAAAGAAAGCGAAAAAAGCGGACAAGTGGGCAGACAAGCCTGCGATGGAAGTCAGAGATTTGCATTTTTCCTATGGAAAAAATAAAGTCTTAAAGGACGTATCCCTGAAGATTGAAGAAGGAAAGATTACAACGATTATGGGAGCGAACGGATGCGGTAAGTCCACACTGTTTTCCCTGATGACAAAGAACCTTTATCCGAGAAAAGGAAATATTTTCCTCAAGGGTAAGAACATCCAGAACCTGAACTTAAAAGAATTCGCCAGAAAGGTTGCGATTGTTCAGCAGTATAACAGTGCATCAGACGATATCACTGTTGAGAATCTGGTGGCATTCGGAAGAACCCCTCATAAGAAAATGATGCAGGGAGACAGTGCCGAAGATGAGCGTATGATCCAGTGGGCATTGGAAGTAACCAATCTGACAGAATATCGTGACAAGGGTTGATGGCAGAAAATTTGTATTGGCGGTGTAAGAAGATGAAAAATCCTTTAAAAGTAGTATGGATCGTGCTTGGATTTCTTTGTCTGGGACTTGGTACGATAGGAATTGTACTTCCTATCCTGCCAACCGTTCCGTTTTATATGGCAACACTGTTTTGCTTTGCAAAGAGTTCTAAGAAACTGCACGACTGGTTCATAGGAACGAATCTTTATAAGAAACATCTGGACAGTTTTGTTCAGAAAAGAGCCATGACAATGGGAACAAAATGCAAGATTATCGGAATGGTAACGGTAGTCATGGCAATCGGCTTTATCTGTATGAAGAATGTACCAATCGGAAGAATCTGTATCGCAGTTGTGTGGGTATGCCACCTGTTATACTTCTTCTTAAGAGTTAAGACAGAAAAGCCTGAAGCTGAAATGGCAGAAAGCGTAGAGTAAGATGGACAAAGTAGAAAAGAAACGGCAGAAAGAACAGTATGTCGTGGAAGAGATGATCCGGCTGTATTGCCGAAAAAAACATCCGAAAGAAAAAAGACAGGAAGGGCAGATGTGTCCTGACTGTCAAAAACTTTCGGATTATGCAAAACAAAGAAGTCAAAAGTGTCCATTTATGGAAGAAAAGACGTTTTGTGCGAATTGTAAGGTACATTGTTATAAGCCGGAGATGAGAGAACAGATCAGGCAGGTTATGCGGTTTTCAGGACCAAGGATGCTGTTGTATCATCCGGTGCTTGCTATCTGGCATCTGGTGTGTAGCAACAAAGAGAAGAAAAAGTAAGGAGTTACTTATGATTAAAACAAGACTGGTGGAGCTGTTGTCCCACGCAAAAAAGTATATCGTGTATACGATTTTGTGGCAGTGGGCAGCCCTCCTGTCGCAGGTATTGGCAGTCTTTTCTATCGCAGATTTACTGGAACGGGTCGTGTACCGGGCAGTAACCGTACCGATCATTGAACGGACGATACTGATTTTAGTCCTGGTTGTGGTGATCCGGTTCGTATGTGAACGGATGGGAGCAAGGTCTTCCTATCTGGCATGTGTGGATGTAAAGCGGATTCTACGTGAAAAGATTTATGAGAAAATGTTAAAGCTGGGAGCTTCCTACAGTGAGCAGGTATCCTCTTCGGAGGTCGTACAGGTGTCAACTGAGGGTGTGGAGCAGTTGGAAACATACTTTGGAAAATATCTTCCACAATTATTTTATAGCCTGATCGCACCACTGACATTATTTATCATTCTTTGCAGAGTGAGCCTGAAAGCGAGTGTGATCCTGCTGATCTGTGTACCGCTGATCCCGATTTCAATTGTAGTGGTACAGAAAGTAGCGAAGAGATTATTAAATAATTATTGGAGCATCTATACCGGATTGGGTGATTCGTTCCTTGAGAATTTACAGGGACTTACTACGCTGAAGATTTATCAGGCAGACCAGCAGAAAGCAGACGAGATGGATGTGGAATCCCAGAATTTCCGCAGAATTACGATGAAGGTGCTGACCATGCAGCTCAATTCAACCAGTGTGATGGATATTGTGGCGTATGGCGGAGCTGCGATCGGTATGGCAGTTGCAGTATCTGAATTCTTAAAGGGAAATATCAGTGTAACAGGAACGTTATGTATCGTTCTGCTTGCCAGCGAGTTTTTCCTGCCGCTCAGACTGCTTGGTTCATTCTTCCATATCGCAATGAATGGTATGGCAGCGAGTGATAAGATTTTCAAGATTTTAGATTTACCGGAACCACAGGCTGGAGAAAAAATACTGCCGGAGGTCGCGTTAGATGTTACATTAAAAGATGTGCACTTTTCTTATGAAGAGGACAGAGAGATTTTAAAAGGAATCAATCTGAATCTTCCGGCAGGAAGTTTTGTATCTCTGGTTGGCGAATCCGGATGTGGTAAGAGTACGATTGCAGGAATCCTTGCAGCAAAGAACCGGGGATATAACGGAGAAATCATCATCGGTGGCGTACCGCTTAATGAAGTAAATGAAATAAATCTGATGCAGAGGGTTGTTCTGGTTCGCCATAACAGCTACCTGTTCAAAGGTACAGTAGAAGAAAATCTGAAGATGGCAAAACCGGACGCAACGAAAGAAGAGATGGAAGCTGTTCTTCAGAAAGTCAATCTCTTAGGGTTCTTACAGACACAGGATGGCTTACAGACACAATTGCTGGAAAAAGCAAGCAACCTGTCCGGCGGTCAGTGTCAGAGACTGGTGATTGCCAGAGCATTGCTTCGGACAGACAGTGCAGTTTATATTTTCGATGAAGCCGCATCTAATATTGATGTGGAAAGTGAAGAACTGATCATGAATGTGATTCACGAACTGGCAAAGACAAAGACGGTGCTTCTGATCTCCCACAGACTGGCAAATGTTGTGAAGTCTGACAAGATTTATTTCTTAAAAGACGGAGAAATCAAAGAAAGCGGAAAGCATGACGAACTGATGAGCCGGAATGGTGCGTACAGACATCTGTATGAAAGCCAGATGGCATTGGAAAACTATGGAAAAGGAGGAGTGGCATAATGAGTGAAAATACGAATACAACAAAACGCAGAAGTGCCATCCAAATCATGGGAAGTCTGATTGGTCTGGTCAAACCCCTGCTCCATATCATGCTGGCAGCAATCATCCTTGGAACATTGGGGTATTTGTGTGCAATCTTCCTGACAATACTGACAGGACAGGTCATCGTGCATGGACTTCTGACAGGAGTAGCCGGAATGATTGTTCCGGTAGATAATATGTGGCTGGTATTTACTCCAGTAAAAACGATTATTACAGTCATGATCGTAATTGCAGTGCTTCGTGGAATCCTGCATTATGTGGAACAGTATTGTAATCATTTTATTGCATTTAAGCTGTTGGCAATCATCCGTCACAAAGTATTTGCGGCACTGAGAAAGCTCTGCCCTGCAAAACTGGAAGGACGGGATAAGGGAAATCTGATTTCGATTATTACAACCGATATCGAATTACTGGAAGTGTTCTATGCACATACCATTTCCCCGATTGCGATTGCAACGCTGACCTCAATCATTATGGTGATTTTTATCGGAAGATATCACTGGTTAGCAGGAGTGCTTGCACTGGCAGCTTATCTGATTGTCGGTGTAGCCATCCCGATGTGGAATGGAAAACGTGGCAGCCAGAAGGGAATGGAATTTCGGACAAACTTCGGAGAACTGAACAGTTTTGTTCTGGATTCTTTACGTGGACTGGACGAGACCATCCAGTACGGACAGGGTGAAAAGAGAAAAGAGCAGATGTCTGAGCGTTCCAAAAATCTTGCAGGAATGCAGGAAGATTTAAGCAAAATGGAAGGCTTACAGCGTTCATTTACGAACATGGTTATCCTGCTTGCATCTTTTGGAATGCTGGCACTGACCATCTGGCTGTATGCAAAGGGCGAGATGGGATTCGAGGGAATCTTAACCTGCACCATCGCAATGATGGGTTCTTTCGGACCGGTAGTAGCATTATCAAGCCTTTCCAATAACCTGAATCAGACACTGGCAAGTGGTGAGCGTGTTCTTTCTCTTCTGGAAGAGACACCGCTTGTGGAAGAAATTCCGGGTGACGTGGAAACTTCCGGTGCAGAGAGCATGGAACATGAATTTACAGGAGCAGAGGCAGAGAACGTAACATTTGCTTATAAGGTAAATGGCTCCGAAGGAGACAGACAAGGGGAGCCCGCTAGGGCGGGAAGGTGCCCTGGGGCAGAGGACGGTCTGGGCCGCGATAATGAGGTTATTTTAGATAACTATTCACTGAAATTACAGCCTGGTAAGATCGCTGGGATTCATGGTGCGAGCGGTTCCGGAAAATCTACACTCTTAAAACTGTTGATGCGGTTCTGGGATGTGCAGGATGGAAGCGTATCGGTAGACGGTACAGATGTCCGCAAGATTCCGACCAAACATCTGAGAGATATGGAAAGTTACGTGACACAGGAAACACACCTGTTCCATGATTCGATTGCAAACAATATCGCCATCGCAAAGACGGGAGCATCCAGAGAAGAGATTATGGAAGCTGCAAAGAAAGCGTCTATCCACGATTTCATCATGACACTTCCGAAAGGATACGATACAGAAGTCGGAGAATTAGGTGATACGCTGTCCGGTGGTGAGAAACAGAGAATCGGAATTGCAAGAGCATTTCTCCATGAATGCCCCCTCATTCTACTCGATGAGCCTACATCGAACCTCGACTCTTTAAATGAGGGAATTATCTTAAAATCATTGAAAGAATCGACCAAGAAGAAAACAGTTGTCCTGGTATCCCACAGAGTATCCACAATGAACGTGGCAGATGTGGTGTATGAAATGGAGAACGGCAGAATTTCTTAACAGCAGGAATGCAGAAGAAATACTTTCCGAAAGGGGAGAAGGTAGTAGATGAAACTTGGAGAATCCAAAGAGGATTATCTGGAAGCGATGTATATCTTGAAACGTCAGAAGGATATGTAATAAAAGATGAACATGGCTATGTTGAACTGACAGCGGAAGGGAAAAAGATTGCTAAAAAGGTTTATGCAAGGCATTTGCTTTTGGAAGAATTCTTAGAACGGATAGGGGTATCTCCGGAAACTGCAAATCATGATACATGCCGGATGGAACACACAATCAGTGAAGAATCTTTTCGGAAGATTCAGGAGCTGGTGAAGAAGATAAAAAAGGAAAATGCATCGAATGAACAAATGTAATTAACGAATTAAATCAAAAACAGGAAAGGCGGTGGAGAGATTTCACTGCCTTTTCTGTTTAAAAAATGAAGTAACATAAGAAAAGGGATACAAATGAAAAAAGTATTGATTGCTGCGGATGAGGTAGATAAGTGAAAAGCAGCTTGTAACCTTTGAAGAACTGTATGATATGACAAATCCGGAAGAACCGAAAAAGGTAACAGAGCATAAGGACATCAACGATGAAGGTCAGACTGTAACCATCAAAGAAGTACCGGAAACACCAACCCCAGAGACACCGGGTACTACTACAAAGACCAGTAACCCTCCGAAAACAGGAGATACGGAAAATGCAGCTTTATGGATAGCCATTCTGGTATTATCAGCAGCCGGAATCACAGGAGTTCGTATCTGGAATAAAAAGAAACAGGTTAAGAAATTAGAAATTGAAGAAAAGAAAGAAGAGAAGGAGTAAAACAGAGGGCGGCGATAAGCTGCCCTTTGATGATGAAATGGGAAAAAATCAGAAAGCAATAAAAGTATTACAGCGTTTATTTGATGCCGGATACGGAACGGAAAAAGAGATTGTCAATATGGCGATGGATGAAATGCTTGCTTTGCCAGGAGTAAATGTAGCAGACCTGTGCATTATCAGTGAGTTACAGAAAAGCATTAAGGCAAACAAAGTGATAAGCTATTTGTCAGAGGAAACAGAAGTAAAGGAAGAAACGAAAGGAGCAGATTATGGTGGAACAATCAATGCCTCACTGGTAATTCCCAGAGAAGTTTTTAAGAGCAGTATTCTGGCAAATGCTTCTGCAATCATTGGACTTCATAATCATCCCAGTGGCAATGTGAAACTGTCAAAAGAGGATATGATTGTTACGAAAAAGCTGCAGAAGTGCGGACAGCTACTGGGGATAGAATTGCTGGATCATATCATTGTCGATGGAACTAATGGAAAGATGCTCAGCTTCCGAGAAGAAAAGATGTTGAATGTGACAGGAAGGATGGAATGGGAGAGATAGAAGAAAAAAGAATTAGAAGTTTTTATTTATTGTAATATTTCATGTAGCGGCATTAGTAAAATAGTGTCGCTACAAAAAGCTGACTTATACATTGATATTATATGCATAACTCAAAATAAAATTGTTAAAAATAGAAAAAGAAACAATATATAACGAAAAAATCTCTAAATAAGAGAATTTACATTGATTGAGAGAAGAGTAAAACATATAATAAAGGTGGAGGTGTATAAGAATGTTAGTAAAAGTAAGTGTTGAAAATTTTAAATCTTTTGATAAAGCAGCAGAGCTGACAATGATTTCCTCAAATAAAATACGAACAAATGCAAATCACAGGTTAAAGATAAAAAGTACCCAGTTATTAAAATATGCAGTAGTTTATGGAGCAAATGCATCTGGAAAGACCAATTTGACATTGTTTTTTAAATTTTTTAAAGATAGTGTCTGCAATGGTATTCCGATAGAAGCTACACAGATGTTTTGTAAGAATCGGCAGGAGAATAAGGAACGAGAAAGTAGTTTTGAAATTCAGATTACTGTAGGTGACAAATTTTATGCTTATGGTTTTTCGGCAGTTTTAAGCAGACGAAAAGTAACCGGAGAATGGTTATATGAATTATATCAGAATGGTTCAGCAAAATGTCTCTTTGAACGAGAAGGAAGTAAACGTCCGGTGGTAAATGATGGTATTACGCTGACAAACACAGAAAAAAATAAATTTGAAACCTATGCAGATGATTTTGAAGGAAATGAAACATCTTTGTTCCTGACAGAAATGAATCGCGGAAAAAAATATAGCACACGATCTAAATTATTGTTCTTTCGGGATGTATATGATTGGATTCAGAATCATATTTCGATTATCACACCGGATACGCCATTGATTGATTTGGAATATTATTATGATGATAATTCGCTGAAGCTGATTAACAAATTGATCAAAACATTTGATACGGGTATCAGCCAGGTAAAAATTGAAGAAATTACATTGGATGAGTTATCAAATGCATTGCCGAAATCAGTATTTGATAAGATGATGCAGCATGTAAAAAATAGAATGGAAGAGCAGGAAGAACCATCATTCAGAATGACGATGAGGTCGAAGGAAACTTTCTTTAATATCGAAGTTGAAGGACATTCTGAACCGAAGGTCACAACAATCCGATTGCATCATAATAAGTCATTTTATGAGTTCGGTTTTGATGAAGAGTCTGATGGAACAAGAAGATTATTCGATTTGATGGATATGCTGTTGAATAAACGAGAAGATGTTCTTTATGTTGTGGATGAATTGGAGAGAAGCTTACATCCGAAATTGACAGAACGATTTTTGCAATTGTTTATGCAGCTACATGATGAGCAGCGTATGCAGCTATTGTTCACTACACATGAATCATCTATTATGGATCAGGCTATTTTTAGAAGGGATGAAATCTGGTTTGTAGAACGTAACGCAGAAAATGCAAGCTCTATTTATTCCTTAGATCGTTTCAAGGAGAGATACGATAAAGTGTTGAGCAAGGCATATCTGGAAGGAAGATATGGTGCGATACCGGTATTTTCAACATTTGATTTTGCGCGAGCAACGAGTCAGACGGATGTGCTTGCACAGACACCTGACGACTGCTGCGACAGTGCAGAAAGTATTTCTGTACCGAGAGAGGAGAAGTAGCCTTGGCTCCAGTAAGAAGTTATACGAATTGGAATAGCAGAACTACAGATGAAGAAGAACAGATTGAGCCTTATTGTAAATATTTCTTCATATGTGAAGGTGCTAATACAGAAACATGGTATTTCAAAAAGTTAATTGATATACGAAAAGAATTAAATATTCATCCGTTGATTGATATCCGTTTGCTTGAAAAAACAGAGGGAGACAGAGATATTTCATTTCCAAGACGTTTGATTGAGTTCGCAGAAAATTAGAAAGAAAATCCGGAAATAGCATTTGATAAAGAACGGGATAAGATGATTGTTGTATTTGATGGGGATATTTTTGAAGAAAAAGTACTTGATTATGATGAATTGGTAGCAGAAGGTGAGAAGAATAATATATTAGCGGTTAGCAATCCGGCATTTGAATTGTTCCTGTTGTTACATTATAAAAATTCATACGAAGATGATATTGAACCAAATGCTGAACAGATTATCCAGAATGAAAAAGATGGACATCAGACATTTATCTATAAGTTGTTACTTGCAAGAACAGGAATCAATCCGAAGAAAAATTCTGCGATTGGAGAACTGGCGAAAAATATAGAGATTGCTATTGAGCAGGAAAAGAAAATTAATGAGGATATTCATCAGTGTAAAGGACAGATTACGTGTAATATAGGTCGGATTATTGATGAGATTCGGAAGGATGATGGAAAATGATAATTAATAAAGCTTGATGGAGAATTTATGGGAGAAGAAAAGCAAAAAACAGAAGATGAAGAATTGGAAACTGAAAATGGGGCGAGCCATTTTTTAGAAATCAATAAAATATGGTTTACAACAATAATACCACTATTAGTTTCAATAGCAGTTGCAGCGGCTGGAATTGCATCGTGTTGGGCAGATATTCAACAGGCAAAACTAACAAAAATGGAAATTGAAAACATAAATCAAGAAAAACAACCATTTTTTTCAATTGAACAAGAATATAATCAAGAAAGAGATCAATATATTTATACGATATATAACACGGGAGGAGAGGTCAGATATAGTGATTTGCAAATAATGCCAATTCTTTATGTTAAACAATATGGTACTGATGGAGAAATTAAAAATCAAGCTTTTAAAGGCTTGGCTGGCTTTTATGAATATGAAATTACAGATGATGGATTGATATCGTTTAGTGATACGTGGTTAGATATAGCTATGCTAGAAGAATATAGTTTGGAAAATAATGACTCGGATAAGATTTTAGGCAATGACTATTTAGGTTTATTTAGCAGGAAGAATTCGAATAAGAGAAAAGAATACATAACGAGTGAGTTGATATATTGGGTTCAAGTAAGTTATTATAATTATAGAAACGAGGAGACATATGAAAATATATGGCTAGGAAGAGCTAGCGATAGATCTAACCGGACAAGTGGAAATAATATCTTATTTTTGCAACCGTCATTGGAAGAAAGATATTATGATGGGAATAATACAAGAAGTGAAGCAGTAATAGATTCTTTGAATTTATCAGGAGAAGAGACTGCAAAACAATGTGAAGAATATGCAGAGGAACTTTTTGAAAAATGGGATTTTTAAGGTGTTATTAATTGAAGTGCAGATTGTTTGAAAAAGTACAGAACAAACATTCGATTTGTTCTGTACTTTTTTTATCCTGAATGATATACTAGACAAGTAACATACTAAGAACACAACTACTATTTCTAAAATATCACCGCCAGATTAGAGCGGCTCAGGAGAAATCATATGGATCATTTTGAATTAGTATCAGAATATAAACCAACAGGAGACCAGCCACAGGCAATCAAAGAACTAGTCGAAGGTTTTAAAGAAGGCAATCAGTGTCAGACATTGCTTGGCGTGACCGGATCTGGTAAGACATTTACCATGGCGAATGTCATCCAACAATTGAATAAACCAACGCTGATCATAGCACACAATAAGACACTGGCTGCGCAGCTTTATGGGGAATTTAAAGAGTTCTTTCCAAATAACGCAGTCGAATATTTTGTATCCTACTACGACTACTACCAGCCAGAAGCTTATGTTCCGTCATCCGACACTTACATTGCCAAGGACTCTGCCATCAACGATGAGATCGACAAGCTCCGCCACTCTGCGACAGCAGCGCTTTCTGAGCGGAATGATGTCATCATTGTGGCAAGTGTGTCCTGCATTTACGGACTGGGTTCGCCGATTGATTACAAGGAGATGGTGATTTCACTTAGACCGGGCATGATCAAAGACAGGGATGAAGTTCTGAAGAAGTTGGTTGAGATCCAGTATGACCGCAATGATATGGATTTCAAGCGTGGAACGTTCCGGGTACGAGGAGATGTGGTTGAGATTTTCCCGGCGTATTCGGAAAAAATTGCATACAGAGTTGAATTTTTCGATGATGAGATAGACAGAATAACAGAGATTGATACATTGACCGGTGAAGTGTTGAATGTGATCGGGCATGTGGCAATTTTCCCGGCATCTCATTATGTAGTGTCCAAGGAGAATATGGAGCGTGCCATCGGGGAGATTGAAGAAGAACTGGAGCAGCAGATCCGTTATTTTAAAGGGGAAGATAAGCTTCTGGAAGCACAGCGTATTTCTGAGAGAACGAATTTTGATATAGAAATGATGCGAGAGACAGGATTTTGTTCCGGAATTGAAAACTATTCGAGGCATCTGACCGGGCAGAAAGCAGGGGAGCCGCCATGTACATTGATTGACTATTTTCCGGATGATTTTCTGATCATGATCGACGAGTCGCATAAGACGATTCCACAGATTGGAGCCATGTATCACGGCGATCAGTCGAGAAAGACAACACTGGTAGATTATGGATTCCGTCTGCCGTCGGCAAAGGATAACAGACCGCTCAGCTTTGGGGAATTTGAAAGTAAGATTGACCAGGTACTGTTTGTATCGGCGACACCGGGAGAGTACGAGGAATCTCATGAACTGCTGCGGGCAGAGCAGGTAATCCGACCGACAGGTCTTCTGGATCCGGAAGTAGAAGTGCGTCCGATCGAAGGACAGATTGATGATCTGATCAGTGAGGTAAATAAAGAAACAGCGAAGAAGAATAAGGTACTGATCACAACGCTGACAAAGCGTATGGCGGAAGATCTGACCGATTATATGCGGGAGCTTGGCATTCGTGTGAAATATTTACATTCGGATATTGATACTCTGGAAAGGACAGAGATCATCCGGGATATGCGTTTGGATGTATTTGATGTACTGGTTGGAATTAACCTGCTTCGAGAAGGTCTGGATATTCCGGAGATCACACTGGTAGCGATTCTGGATGCGGACAAAGAAGGTTTCCTGCGTTCAGAAACTTCGCTGATCCAGACCATTGGCCGTGCGGCGAGAAATGCAGAGGGGCATGTTATCATGTATGCGGATAACATGACGGATTCGATGCGGATGGCGATTGATGAGACGATGCGCCGTCGTGAGATTCAGATGAAATACAATGAAGAACATGGGATCACGCCGCAGACGATCAAGAAGTCGGTGCGTGATCTGATCAGTATTTCAAAGAAGGTTGCAGCAGAAGAGATGAAGCTGGAAAAAGATCCGGAATCCATGAGTGCGGCAGAGCTGGAAAAGCTGGTCAAGAAGCTGGAAAAGCAGATGAAGAAAGCGGCAGCAGAGCTGAATTTCGAGGCGGCAGCAGAGCTGCGGGATAAGCTGATCGAGCTGAAAAAGCATTTGAATGAGATGGAGTAAAGCGAAGAGATAGAAGAGGAAGAACAGATGGCTGAAGAAAAGAAAGAACTGATAAAGATCAGAGGTGCGAACGAGCACAATCTGAAGAATCTTGATGTAGATATTCCGAGAAACAAACTGGTAGTACTGACCGGTCTCAGTGGTTCCGGCAAATCATCCCTTGCATTTGATACAATTTATGCAGAGGGACAAAGACGATATATGGAATCTCTGTCTTCTTACGCAAGACAGTTCCTTGGGCAGATGGAGAAACCGAATGTAGAAAGTATTGAAGGACTTTCACCGGCGATTTCCATTGACCAGAAGTCTACGAACCGCAACCCGAGATCCACAGTCGGAACTGTGACGGAGATTTACGATTATTTTCGATTGCTGTATGCGAGAATCGGGATTCCGCATTGTCCGAAGTGTGGAAGAGAGATCAAGAAGCAGACGGCGGATGAGATGACCGATCAGATCATGGCACTTCCGGAAGGGACAAAGATCCAGCTGATGGCACCGGTTGTGCGGGGGAGAAAAGGAACCCATGTCAAGCTTCTGGACAGAGCAAAGAAAAGCGGTTATGTCCGTGTAAGGATTGACGGAAATATGTATGAGCTTTCCGAGGAAATCTCATTGGACAAGAATATCAAACATAATATTGAGATTGTTGTAGACCGTCTGGTTGTCAGGCCAGGGATTGAAAAAAGACTTGCAGATTCCATAGAAAGTGTATTAAGTCTTGCGGAGGGACTTCTGGCTGTGGATGTGATCGGAGGGGAACCGCTGAATTTCAGCCAGAATTTTGCCTGCCCGGACTGCGGAATCAGTATTGATGAGATCGAGCCGAGAAGCTTTTCATTTAACAATCCATTTGGTGCCTGCCCGGTATGTTTCGGACTCGGATATAAAATGGAGTTTGATGAAGACCTGATGATTCCCGACAAATCACTCAGCATCAATAAAGGAGCAATCGTGGTGACAGGATGGCAGTCCTGTACCGATAAGAGCAGTTTTACTCACGCGATTCTGGAAGCGCTCTGCAAGGAATATCATTTTGACCTGGATACGCCGTTTGAACAGTATCCGAAGGAAATCCAGGATATTTTACTGCGTGGGACTAATGGAAAAGAAGTCAAGGTCTATTATAAAGGACAACGCGGGGAAGGGATCTATGACGTTGCATTTGATGGACTGATCCGAAATGTGGAGCGAAGATACCGTGAGACAGGATCGGAGACTATGAAAGCAGAATATGAGAGTTTCATGCAGATCACACCTTGCCGAGAATGTGGTGGACAGCGACTGAAAAAGGGTGCACTTGCGGTAACGGTCGGAGATAAAAATATTTCAGACGTAACAGCAATGTCGATTGAACGGCTTCAGCGGTTTATCAGCAGTCTGGAACTGTCAAAGACGCAGCAGATGATCGGCGGACAGATATTAAAAGAGATCAAAGCACGCCTGCAGTTCCTTCTGGATGTTGGTCTGGAATATCTGACACTTGCCCGTGCAACAGGAACTCTTTCCGGTGGAGAAGCACAGAGAATCCGGCTTGCGACGCAGATCGGTTCCGGTCTTGTGGGGGTGGCTTATATTCTGGATGAGCCAAGTATCGGCCTGCACCAGAGAGATAATGACAAACTTCTCGCAACACTCAAGCATCTCCGTGATCTCGGAAATACACTGATTGTAGTTGAGCATGATGAAGATACCATGCTTGCGGCAGATCAGGTAATCGACATCGGACCGGGAGCCGGAGAACACGGTGGAGAGCTGGTTGCCCAGGGAACGGCACAGGAGATCATGAAAGTAGAACGGTCGATCACAGGTGCATATTTAAGCGGAAAGATCAAGATTCCGGTTCCGGAAACCCGCGCAGTTCCGACCGGCTGGATCAAAGTTGTAGGTGCAGCGGAGAACAACCTGAAAAATATTGATGTGAAGTTCCCGCTTGGTGTGATGACCTGTGTAACCGGCGTATCAGGTTCCGGTAAGAGTTCACTGGTGAATGAAATCCTTTACAAGAGTATGGCGAAAAAGCTGAACCGTGCCCGTGTGATTCCTGGAAAGCATAAGCGGATTGAAGGACTGGAAATGCTGGATAAGGTGATCGACATTGACCAGTCTCCAATCGGAAGGACGCCAAGATCCAATCCGGCGACCTATACTGGAGTATTCGACCTGATCCGGGATCTGTTTGCGGCAACCGCGGATGCGAAGGCGAAAGGCTATAAAAAAGGAAGATTCAGCTTCAATGTCAAGGGCGGACGCTGTGAAGCATGTAGCGGAGATGGAATCATCAAGATCGAGATGCATTTCCTTCCGGATGTATATGTACCATGTGAGGTATGCGGCGGAAAACGCTACAACCGTGAGACACTGGAGGTAAAATATAAAGGAAAAAGCATTTATGATGTTCTGAATATGACGGTAGAAGAGGCTCTTCATTTCTTTGAAAATGTACCGAGTATCCGCAGAAAAATGGAGACTCTTTACGATGTGGGACTTTCTTATATTCGTCTTGGCCAGCCGTCTACAACCCTTTCCGGCGGTGAAGCACAGCGGATCAAGCTTGCAACTGAACTGAGCCGGAGAAGTACTGGGAAGACAGTGTACATTCTGGACGAACCGACGACCGGACTTCATTTTGCAGATGTGCACAAGTTGACGGAAATCCTGCGCAGACTCGCGGCAGATGGCAATACGGTTATCGTAATCGAACATAACCTGGATGTGATCAAGACAGCAGATTATATTATCGATATCGGACCGGAAGGCGGTGACAAGGGGGGCACAGTTGTTGCGTGCGGTACACCGGAAGAAGTGGCAGAAAACCCGAATTCATATACAGGAAAATACATCAAAATGATGCTGGACAGAAAATGATACAGAAATCTTAAAAAATCCTGAACTTGAAAAAAAGACTTCCTATTTACTAGAGATTTGATTATAATAAGGTGAGTATGTGAAAGGGGAATCGTGATGTCAATAGATTTAGGAATTGATTTAGGAACAGCAAGTATCCTCGTTTATGTGAAAGGAAAGGGAGTTGTACTGAAAGAACCTTCAGTCGTTGCCTTTGACAGAGATACCAATATGATAAAAGCAATCGGTGAAGAAGCAAGGCTGATGCTTGGAAGGACACCGGGGAACATTGTTGCGGTAAGACCTCTCAGACAGGGCGTTATTTCCGATTACATTGTCACAGAAAAAATGATCAAATATTTTGTTCAGAAAGCACTGGGAAAGCGTACATTTAAGAAGCCGAATATCAGTATCTGTGTGCCAAGTGGTGTTACAGAGGTTGAAAAAAAGGCGGTAGAAGAGGCTGCTTTTGCAGCCGGTGCGCGGGAAGTACATTTGATTGAGGAACCGGTTGCAGCGGCAATCGGAGCCGGAATAGATATTTCAAAACCATGCGGCAACATGATCGTGGATATCGGTGGTGGTACATCCGACATTGCGGTGATTTCCCTTGGAGGAACTGTTGTGAATACATCATTAAAAGTTGCAGGTGATGATTTTGATGAAGCAATCGTCCGTTATGTCCGGAAAAAGCACAATCTGCTGATCGGAGACAGGACAGCAGAAGATATCAAGATCAAGATCGGAACGACATATCCTCTTGTAGAAGATGAATCAATGGAAGTAAGGGGGCGGAACCTGGTAACAGGATTGCCAAAGACGGTCACGGTAACGGCTTCTGAGACCGAAGAAGCACTGCATGAGACTACGAGTCAGATCGTCGAAGCGGTCATTGGGGTTCTGGAGAGAACACCGCCGGAACTTTCCGCGGATATTCTGGATCGTGGAATTGTACTGACAGGCGGAGGTGCGCTGCTTCGCGGGCTGGAAGAACTGATCGAAGAAAGGACAGGCATCAATACGATGACAGCGGAAGACCCGATGAAGGTTGTTGCAATCGGTACCGGTCAGTATGTGGAGTTTATGAACGGAAAAAAAGATTTCTAGTGATAAGCACATGAGAAGGCTGTTTCTGTAGAGAGACAGCCTTTTTAAAAAGGAAAAAAGTATGGAAACAGTAAAAGGTTACGTAGAACACATTGTATTTCGCAATGAAGACAATGGATATACCGTATTTAATTTGAATAATGATGATGGCGATCTGACCTGTGTCGGAAACTTTAACTATTTATCAGAGGGAGAGCTGGTTGAGGTGAACGGAGAATATGTGGTTCACAGTGTATATGGAACACAGCTCCGAGTGCTCAATTATGAGATCAAAGCACCGGAAGATCTGCTTTCGATTGAACGCTATCTGGGATCAGGGGCGATCAAAGGGGTTGGTGCATCTCTTGCCGGCAGGATTGTGAAAAAATTCAGGGAAGACACCTTCCGGATCATCGAAGAAGAACCAGAAAGACTTGCGGAGGTGCGTGGGATCAGCGAACGTATGGCAAGAGAGATCGCTGTACAGGTAGAAGAGAAAAAAGATATGCGGAAGGCAATGATCTATCTTCAGAAATTTGGGATTTCGACGACACTTGCAGCAAAGATTTATCAGTTTTACGGTCCGAAGACCTATCAGGTACTGGAAGGAAATCCATACCAGCTTGCAGATCAGATTCAGGGGATCGGATTTAAGATCGCTGATGAAATCGCAACGAAGATCGGCATTCATTCAGACTCGGATTTCCGTATCCGGAGTGGTATTTTTTATACCTTACAGCAGAGTGTTGCCGAAGGGCATGTCTATCTGACAAAGGACGTGTTGCTTCGTCGGGCATCTGCACTTCTGGAAGTGGAGATTAAGGATATTGAGAAATACCTGATGGATCTGTCGATGGAAAAGAAGATCGTACTCAAAGAATCTGAAGAAGGTCTGCGGGTATACGTGTCCCACTTCTATTATCTGGAACTCAATACCGCGAAAATGCTGCATGATCTGAATCTGGAATATGAAGAAGCCAATGTAGTGATCGAAAAAAAGATCCATCAGATTGAAAAAGAAGCCGAAATGCAGCTTGATGAGAAGCAGGAAAATGCGGTCATGGCGGCTGTGCGGAATGGAATTATGATTCTCACAGGAGGTCCTGGAACCGGAAAAACGACGACGATTAATGCCATGATCGAATATTTTCACAGTGAGAATATGGAAATTATGCTGGCAGCACCAACCGGGCGTGCCGCAAAAAGAATGACAGAGGCAACCGGATGGGAAGCGCAGACGATCCACCGGCTTCTGGAGGTGAACGGTAATCCGGAGGAGGATGAGAACCCGAACCGGAACGGATTTGCAAGAAATGCAGACAATCCACTGGAAACCGACGTGATCATCATCGATGAGATGTCTATGGTAGACTTGCCTCTGATGAATGCACTTCTTACCGCAATTGTACCGGGGACAAGGCTGATCCTGGTAGGGGACTGTAACCAGCTCCCATCAGTAGGCCCGGGAAGTATTTTGAAGGATCTCATCGCATCGGAATGTTTTCCGGTTGTCATGCTGACCCGGATTTTCCGACAGGCACAGGAGAGTGATATTGTGGTAAATGCACATAAGATCAACCGGGGAGAACCGGTCCTTTTGGATAATAAGAGCCGGGATTTCTTCTTCTTGAAAAGACAGGATCCGAATGTGATCATCAGTGTTCTGCTGACACTGATCCAGAAGAAACTTCCCAAATATGTCAATGCAAAACCATATGATATCCAAGTACTCACACCGATGCGGAAAGGAATGCTGGGAGTGGAAAGGTTGAACAGTATTTTGCAGGAGTATTTGAATCCACCGGAGCCGGGAAAAGCGGAAAAAGAATATGGCGATCACAAATTCCGCGTGGGCGACAAGGTGATGCAGATCAAGAATAACTATCAGCTTGAATGGGAGATCACAACCAAGTATGGACTGACGGTGGATAAAGGAATGGGAATTTTCAATGGCGATATGGGAATTGTCACCGAGATCAATACATATACTGAAACACTGGAAGTCGAATACGATGAAAAAAGAAAGGTAAAGTATCCGTTTGAATTGCTGGAAGAACTGGAGCTCGCCTATGCGATCACCATTCACAAGTCGCAGGGAAGCGAATATCCGGCGGTTGTCATCCCGCTTCTGAGCGGACCGAGACAGCTGTTTCACAGAAATCTTCTTTATACGGCGATCACAAGAGCCAGAAAATGTGTGACAATTGTCGGGAGTGACCAGACCTTCCAGGAGATGATCCGGAATACCAATGAACACAACCGGAACACCAGTCTGGCAGAACGGATCCGGGAGTTCTGCGGATAGTTACACAGAAAAAGTAGAAAATCAAATCCGAAAAGCGGATGGAAAACTTAAAAAAGGTCAAAGAAACAATTCTGGAACTAATTTATCCCTCGAAATGTCCGTTTTGTGGAGAAATTGTAAGTGCAGGAAAGAAACATTCTACGGAACACAATGGAATCTGCAAGGCGTGCCGTGAAAAACTTCCTTATATTGGTGAAGTAAGATGCATGTGCTGTGGAAAGCCCTTGACAGATCCGGAAGAAGAATATTGTTATGACTGCACCAGGCAGAAGCATTTTTTTGTCGATGGAAGAAGCCTCTGGGTACATAAAGATGCAGTGGAAAATGCAGTTTATGCAATGAAATATCAGAACCGGAGGATTTACGGACAGACGTTCGGAAAAGAAATGGCAGAGCATTTTCTTTCTTATCTATGGGAAAGAAAGATCACATTGATTGTGCCGGTTCCGTTGCATTCCCGGCGAAAAAGAAAGCGGGGATTTAATCAGGCAGAAATTGTAGCAAAAGTATTATCAGAAAGCACCGGAATTGCCATGGATGCAGGCGCTGTTAAGAGGATTAAGGCGACCAGTCCTCAGAAAGAGCTGGGCGATAAAGGGAGAAAACGAAATATCAGGGGAGCATTTGCAGTGCAGAAAAATGTAAAAGGAGAAAATATTGTTCTGATCGATGACATTTATACGACAGGAAGTACCTTAGACGAGGCGGCGAGAGTGCTGAAAAAGGCAGGAGCCGAAAATGTATACTTTTTGACGGTAAGTATTGGACAAGGAATCTGATATTTGTTATACTGAAAGTAATGCATATACGAATAAAACGTATGAGGTGACAAAATGTTAAATGAAAGCAAAGTTAAGCTGATGACAAGGATGGCGATGTACGAAAGCAAACAGGGAGAGGAAGATTTTAAGATCAGTTCCTATTATAAGAAAGATTACCGGAGCTTTCACACCATTGCTACGATCATATGGGTCACGGTCGGCTACGCTGTTGCAGTGGGAATCGGAGTTATTGCTTTTCTGGATGAACTGATGGGAAATCTGAATATGCAGTTTCTTGTGATGCTTGCGGCAGCTGTAATAATTGGATATCTGGTACTTGTTATTTTTTATGGAATCGTTGCTTCCCATTTTTACGGAACCAAACATGAAAAAGCAAGAAAGCGTGTGAAACAATTCAATCACGATCTTACAAGACTGAACAGAATGTATGAAAGGGAGAAACGATAATGAATGATCTGATAGTATGGAGAGACAAATTACAGGAATTATACGCGACGAAATCAATCTATATTGATAAAGCTGTGCAGTTTGTTCTGGCACTGGTCACATTTCTTATGATCAACCAGAATATCGGACTGATGAAAGCGGTGGCGACACCGGTTGTAGCTGTGGCGCTGGCAGTGATCTGCACCTTTCTTCCACCGGTTGTAACGGCATATGTGGCGGCAGGACTTGTAATCGTGCATCTGTTCAAACTGTCTGTGGGAGTGGCAGCAGCAGCGGCACTGATCTTTGTGGTAATGTTTATCTTTTACTGCAGATTCACTCCGAAAAAGGCATTTCTTCTGCTGGTCACACCAGTAGCATTTATGCTTCATATTCCGTATGTAGTGCCGGTTGCCTGTGCGCTTGTACTTGGGCCGATTTCAGCAGTACCGGTTGTATTTGGAACGATCATTTACTATATGATCGAATGTGTGAGAACTTCGGCAACAGCGATCACCAGTGCAGATGGAATTACCAGGCAGATTTCGCTGTTTGTGAAAGTGGTATTCCAGGATAAGACTCTGTGGATCACTGCAATCGCATTTATTATCTCTATTTTTGTGGTATATACAGTGCGCCGGCTTTCGGTAGATCATGCGTGGAAGATCGCAGCAGCATCCGGTGCGGTTGTGAATATTGTTGTAATTGTGATCGGAGATATTGCATTCGATATACATACCTCTTACAACATGCTGATCATTGGAAATATTGCAGCAGTCGTGATTGGTTTTATCATGGAATTTTTCCTGTTTTCAGTGGATTATTCCAGAACAGAACGCCTTCAGTTTGAGGATGATGAATATTACTATTATGTAAAAGCCATCCCTAAGATTTCGGTGACAGCTCCGGAGAAGACTGTCAAACATATCAATGAGCGGAAAGAAACTGGCGAGATTGCAGGAGCAGAGCCGGAGAGAAGACCGAGACCGAAGAGTGGGCAGACGGAAAAACCGGCAGTACGCAAAAAAAAGACGGCTTCTAAGGTAAAACGTCCAAAGAGTCCGGCAGTTCAGCGGCCGACAAGAGTTGGGGGCAATACAGATGAAATCCTTCTGGCACAGAGCCTGAAGGAAGAACTGGATATTCAGAGCATTGTGGAAAATGAACTGAATAGCGATAACAAATAGGGAAATATTATAAAAAACAGGGGTATAAATAACGGATAGAAAAAGGGGGTACACTGTTGAACACAGTATTAACACAGGTTTTAAAAGAATTTGTATCAGAATCGTGGTACTTCCCGCAGATCCGGGTAGTAGATGCTGTTGAGATACTGATTATTACATTTTTATTCTATCAGATTATTCTCTGGATAAAGAATACAAAAGCCTGGATGTTGCTGAGGGGGATTCTGGTTGTTGCATTGTTTATCCTGGTGGCTGCAATTTTTAAAATGTATACGATTTTATGGATTGCACAGAATTCACTTCCGGTCATGGCAACCGCAGTTGTGATCATTTTTCAGCCTGAGCTCAGAAGAGCATTGGAAAAACTGGGGGAAAAACAGTTTGTTCCCAATATGGTAGCACTGGATAAAAGAGGAAAAGATAATGTACGTTTCAGTCAGAAAACAATCGATGGAATCGTAGAAGCATCCTTTGCGATGGGAGCAGTGAAGACAGGAGCGCTTATCGTCGTAGAGCAGGCAATCATGCTGACAGAATACGAGAGTACCGGAATCGCGCTGGACTGTATTGTATCACCGCAGGTATTGATCAATATTTTTGAACACAACACACCACTTCATGATGGCGCGATCATCGTCCGTGGAGACAGGATCGTATCAGCGACCTGCTATCTTCCACTGTCAGACAATATGGGAATCAGTAAGGAACTGGGGACAAGACATCGTGCGGCGGTCGGAATGAGTGAGGTAAGTGATGCTCTGATCATCACCGTATCAGAAGAGACCGGTTATGTATCTGTAGCGATGGGCGGACAGCTTGTGCGCAATGTTACACCAGAATATCTGAAAAAACGTCTGGAATCTATCAGTAAGAAGAGTGTGGAGATCGGACGTTTGAAAAAAATATGGAAAGGATGGAGATCGCATGAAAAAGGCGTTGACTAAAAACTGGGGTCTTAAGTTGTTGGCATTTGTATTCTCTGTCCTTTTATGGATAATTGTTATGAATATTGAAGACCCGGTGGACGAACGGACATTTTCCGGAATCCAGGTGACAGTGACCCATCCGGAAATCGTAACAAATCCGGGCAATACATATCAGATTCTGGATGACAGCAGGACGGTATCCGTAACAGTAAAGGCAAAACGTTCTATTTTAAATAAAATTAAAACCGATGATATCAGGGCAACAGCGGATATGAAGAACCTGGATGTCAGAACCAGATCCCTGATCCCGATTGATATATCGATTCCTTCTTATGCAGGAAGGTTTGAGGCGACTGCCAACCCGATCAATCTGCGAGTAAGCATTGAACTTGGAAAATCAGAGACTTTCCCGATCACTGCAACCAGCTCGGGAACACCGAGAGACGGATATCAGGTGGGTGAGCTGAAAGCAAATCCGGAGAAGATCAAGATCAGCGGACCAGAATCAGTAATCGATTCGATCGATAAGGTGGTAGCACTTGTAGATGTTTCCGGACAGTCTAAAGATGAGGAAAAAGAAGCAGAGCTGATCCTTTATGATAACAATGGAAAGATCGTAGATTCGACACAGATTGAAAATAACCTGGGAGATGAAGGACTGAAAGTTCAGATAACTATGCTTCAGACAAAGAGTATTCCGGTAGAATTTGATACTTCGATGATTGGCACTGCCAGCGGATATCATTTCAGTGGGATCACGATCCAGCCGGAAAGTATTCAGATCGTAGGTACAGAAGAGCAGCTTGCAATGGTGGATTCTATTGAGATTCCGGCAGAAGAGCTGGCAGAAGATGGTCTGGACCAGACAATAGAAAAGACAGTAGATATCGCCAATTATCTTCCGTACTGGGCAAAGACAGACCAGGACAGCGCAGGAGGCGTACCGATCGTTGTAAAGATCCAGGTAGAAAAATTCGGAACCAAGACAGTCGAATTCCCATACAATTCCATTGCGTTGCTGAATGCACCAAAGGATTACAAGGTGTCATATGCGGAACAGGGAAATCTGGAAATTGTTGTGCGTGGTTCTAAAGAGGATCTGGATGATTTCACTCTTGAAAAAGGAAGTGTGTCAATCAATCTGAACGATTGCAAGACAGCGGGAACCTATAATGTTCCGATCCAGGTTACACTTCCTGACGGAATTGAACTTGAAGATACGATCAATGTACAGATCACATTGACAAAGAGCAGTGGAGGAGAAAATGATCAGTAAAAAGGTAACGATCAAAAATCCGACGGGATTGCATTTGAGACCGGCAGGACTTTTCTGCAAGATGGCACTGGAATATGAAAGTAAGATCACTTTTCATTACCGGGATACGGAAGGAAACGCGAAAAGTGTTTTGAGCGTACTTGGTGCATGCATTAAGTCCGGAGATACGATTGAGATTGTGTGTGAAGGAAAAGATGAAGAGAAGGCACTTGAAGCGATGGTAGAGCTGGTGGAGAGTGGGATTGGAGAATAGTAGGAAAAGCGAATCAGGAGGTATAGAAAAGATGAGCAAAGCTACATTAGTTGTTATGGCAGCAGGAATTGGAAGCCGTTTCGGAGGAGGAATCAAGCAGCTGGAGCCAGTAGGACCAAATGGTGAAATTATCATGGACTATTCGATCTATGATGCAATGGAAGCCGGATTTGACAAAGTGGTATTTGTCATCCGAAAGGATCTGGAAAAGGACTTCCGTGAGATCATCGGCAACCGGATTGAAAAGAAGGTTGAAGTTGCATATGCATTCCAGGAAGTTGATGATATTCCGGAAGCATTTAAAGAAAAATTTGCAGAAAGAACGAAACCATGGGGAACCGGTCAGGCAATTCTCTGCTGCAAGGATGTGGTAAATGAGCCATTCCTGGTAATCAATGCGGATGATTATTATGGAAAAGAAGCTTATGTGGAAGCATTCAAAGAACTGACAACACCGGAAAAGCAGGCAGATAAAATGCAGATCAGCATGGTTGGATTCGTACTTAAAAACACACTTAGTGAAAATGGTGGAGTAACCCGTGGTGTGTGTAAGGTAGATGATAACCAGATGCTTACAGAGATTGTAGAGACATCCAATATCATCAAGACACAGGCAGGTGCAGCAGTTGCAACAGATGGAAAAGAGACACCGATCGATGCAGACACGCCGGTTTCCATGAATATGTGGGGACTCACACCAGAATTCTTTGAGATCCTCGAAAAAGGATTCGCAGAATTTGTGGCAGTACAGGAAGAAGGCAATCTGAAAGGAGAGTATCTGCTTCCAACGATTATCGGAGATCTTCTGAAAGAAGGAAAAGTCGAAGTAAAAGTGCTGAAATCACATGATAAGTGGTTCGGGGTAACTTATAAAGAAGACAAAGAATTGGTTGTTAATGAAGTGAAGGCACTGGTTGAGAAGGGATTGTATCCGGAAAAGTAAATATTGTGAGATTAAGAAGGCAAGCAACATGGGATGAGACTATGGAGCTTGCCTTGCTGATTTTGAAGGGAAATATGGCATAAAACAAAATGTTCGTTGAAAAAGGGTGGAGATAAATTCCTGCTTTTTAATAAATATCCATTTTCGGGAAATTATTTCGTGTCGAAAATAGACAAAAATTGAGAACTATTGTATAATAGACAAGATTAAGGAGGGAGGTGTGAGATGAGAAAAATATTGGTATTTGTAATGGTGTTGAGCCTCAGTGTTATGCTCTTGGGATGCAGTGGTACAGATACTTCAAAAGAAGCAAATGATACGACACAGAATACAAAGCAAGAGGAAAAGCAAGATACCAGTCAGGAAAAGACAGAACCAACGCAGGACAAAACAGAACAAAAGGATGAGCAGGCGGAAGAAAATGACAGCAAAGCGGAAGACAGCGGAGACCATGAAGCTCAGGATCAGATTCTGAAATTATATTATATATCCGACAGTGAAGAAATCGAATGCGCAGAGATCAGAACAAATCTGCTCCAGACAACCGATATCTGGAACGGCTTAATAGGGGAAGGCGTTCTTAGCAGTGAGTGTAAGATGAACAGCTGTAATGTTGATCAAGAACAGAAAACGATTGATCTCGATGTAGATTCCGGAACTGGTTCTTACATCAGAAGCATGGGGACGACAGGAGAAGAACAAATACTCACATGTATTAAAAAGTCTTTCCTGAAAACGTATGAATGTGAACGATTTAAGATTACGGAAAACGGGCAGCCTTTAGAGACCGGACATACCGTACTCAAAGGATACATGACAGCAGATGAGTAAGAGAAGAGGAGTATATAATGAAGAACTGGTTGAAAAAATGCAGTGTGGCATTGCTGGTCTTTTCAATGATTGGTACAACAATGCCGGTATATGCGGCGGATGCGCCAGCTGCAGAAGAACAAACGACAGAATCTCAGCAGACAGAAGGACAGGCTTCTGAGCCACAGGCAGATGAGTCACAACAACAAGAAGAACAGCCTGCAGAAAAAGAGCAGACGACAGAAGAACAGCAGTCAGTCAGTGAAAATAATCAAGGGGAAGTAGTTCAGGAACAGGAGGAAGCAGCAGAACAGGAAGATCAGACGGAACAGAGCAAAATGAATTATGCTTATGTTGAAAGTCCATATCTGGAAACTCCGGATACACAGAGAATCGTTGTATCCTGGGGCAAGGAAGATGAATACATAGACCAGATGGTACTTCATGTTCGGAAAGATGATGATACCTGGGAAGACTGGTACATCAGCAGATCCGAAGGTAATCTTTACCTGTTTGAAAAGTATTATGAAGATGAGTATCAGGGTGGAACATATGAAGTCGTTTCAATCAGTGTAACAGAAAATGGAGAAACGACAGATTATGCGCTTTCAGATCTTGGAGTGGAAGCGAGGTTCGGAGTAAATCAAGAATATGATGGTATTGATGAGCTTCAGCCGGTTGATGAAGAACAGGAAGAAGCGGTAGCTGAGGATGCAGCAAATGTATCCATTTCTACTATTAATGAAGATGGAACAATTGAAGAACAGAACAGTATCGAAGATGCACTTCAGGCTGCACAGACAGATATTCTTGCGTCAACACCAGCAACGTTATCGCTTGATGATGATACAGGAATCAGTACATATGCTGCAAAATCTGGAAAAATAGTTGTAGCATTGGATCCGGGACATGATAACAGAGATGCCGGAGCATCAGCAAATGGTTTGCGAGAGGAAGCACTTACACTGAAAATTGCAAATTATTGTAAAGCAGAACTGGAGCAGTATTATGGTGTAGAAGTATACATGACAAGAACTTCTTCAGCTTGCCCGTATCCAAATGAAACGCCGGCAGGAGGTTGTATTACCGCAAGAGCAAATGCAGCAGCCAAAGCAGGTGCAAAGATTTTTGTGAGTTTTCATTTGAATGCGGCAGCTACAACAGCGGCTTATGGGGCAGAAGTTATTATTCCAAACTATAACTGGAAATCAGATGTAGGTGCACAGGGAAGAGAGCTTGCGTCAAAGATTTTGAGTGAACTGACTTCACTTGGTTTGTATAACAGAGGACTGTATTATAAGACAGGAACAGAGCCGGAGTACAAGTATCCAGATGGTTCACTTGAAGATTGGTTTACAGTACAGGTCGCTAATAAGTACAATGGAATTCCTGGTATTATTGTTGAACATGCGTTTATCACGAATAGTGGTGATGTGAATAATGTCTTAAATACAGAGGCTGGACTAAAAAGATTAGGTGTTGCGGATGCGACTGGAATTGCAAATTATCTTGGATTATCGAAAGAAAAAGTAGAATGGAAAACCGTAAATGGAAAGAAATATTGCTATGTGAATAATCAGAGAGTGACAGGAGAAAGACAAATTGGTGGTCACTGGTATTATTTTGATGGAAATGGAGTAATGCAGACTGGATTTGTGAATCTGGGAAGTAAGACGGTTTATTATAATTCAGATGGACAGATGCTTTATGGAGAACAGAAGATAAATAATGCATGGTATTATTTCGATATAATTACGGGTGCAAGAATTACTGGGTTCTACAATTTACCGGGTAAGACGGTCTATTATGGATCAGATGGGCAAATGCGCTATGGAGAACAGAAGATAAATAATGCCTGGTATTGTTTTGATACAATTACGGGTGCGAGAGTAACTGGTTTTTATAATCTTTCGGGAAGAATTGTTTACTATGGGGCAGATGGAAAGATGCGCTATGGAGAACAGAAGATAAATAATGCCTGGTATTGTTTTGATACAATTACGGGTGCGAGAGTAACTGGTTTCTATAATCTTTCGGGAAAAATATACTACTACGGAACCGACGGAAAGAAACGTTTCGGAGAACAAAAGATAAATGATGCATGGTATTGTTTTGATACTTCTACTGGTAAAATGATTACAGGATTTTATGATTTACCAGGAAAAGTAGTTTACTATGGAGCAGATGGGAAGATGCTTTATGGAGAACAGAAAATAGGCAATTGTTACTATTATTTTGATCCTACATTTGGAAGTATGTATGTAGGATGGAAAACAGTTAATAAAAAATCAAGATATTACCAGGAAAATGGATGTTGTACAATAGGAGAGTACAAGATTGATGATAAATGGTATTATTTTGACAAGAATGGAATTATGCAGACCGGATTTGTTGATTTGCCAGAAAAGACTGTATACTATAATGAAAACGGAGTCATGGAGTATGGAGAACAGAAGATAAATGATGCATGGTACTATTTTGATATGATAACCGGAAAGATGGCAACTGGCTTTTGTGAGTTACCTGAAAAGTGGGTATATTACGGAAGCAACGGAAAAATGCTTTATGGAGAACAAAAAATAGGGAATTACTATTATTATTTTGATACAGTATTTGGAAGCATGTATTCTGGATGGAAGACGGTAAACGGAAAAACAAGATATTATCAAAGTAATGGTCAGGGAAAAACAGGTGAATACTGCGAAAATGGGAAATGGTATTACTTTGATAAAAATGGAATCATGCAAAAGGGATTCGTCCAGTTACCAGAAAAGACTGTATACTATAATGAAAACGGAGTTATGCAGTATGGAGAACAAAAAATAGGGAATTACTATTATTATTTTGATACAGTATTTGGAAGCATGTATTCTGGATGGAAGACAGTAAACGGAAAAACAAGGTATTATCAAAGTAATGGACAAAGTAAGATCGGCGAATATTGTGAAAACGGAAGATGGTATTATTTTGATAAGAATGGAGTCATGCAGAAGGGATTCGTCCAGTTACCAGGAAAGACTGTGTACTATAATGGAAGTGGTGTCATGGAGTATGGAGAACAGAAGATCAGTGATGCATGGTACTATTTTGATACGATAACTGGAAAGATGGCGACGGGATTCTATAATTTGCCGGGAAAAACTGTATATTATGGAACGGATGGAAAAATGCTCTATAAAGAACAGAAAATAGGAAATTACTATTATTATTTTGATGCTGTGACAGGTGCAATGGTAAAAAATACTACCATAAATGGACATTATTATGATAATACAGGTAAAAGAGTAGAAAAACAGCAAGAAGCAAGCCATCTGATTGTAAATACATCTACCACAAATGTGACGCAGATGGTACAGTTTTATAAAAATACAGGCGAAACGTATCCAACTGAAAAATTAAAAAAAGGTGGAGCGGAAAGTATAGAAAAATTTGCCAGTATTTATTATGAAGAAGCAACAGCGGAAGGTGTAGATCCAGCGGTTGCATGGTGCCAGAGTATGAAGGAAACAGGATGGTTACAATTTGGCGGACAGGTGAAAATAGAACAGTTCAATTTCGCTGGTTTAGGAGCTACTGATAACGGAGCTTCCGGAGCTGATTTTAGTAAATATGGAGAGAATGGTGTAAGAATGGGCGTCAGAGCTCAGATTCAGCATCTTAAAGCATATGCAGTTTCAGGTTTAACAGAGAAAGATTTAAAATATACATGTGTTGATCCTAGATTTCGTTTAGTAAACAAAGGCTCAGCAAAATACGTGGAATGGCTTGGCACCCATGAAAATCCGATAGGCGCTGGTTGGGCAACGGGAGTAGAGTATGGTCAGGGTATTATTAAATTAATGAACCAGCTTGAAAAGTAAGTACATATTGTAAAAGGCGAAAAATGAAGAAGCTTTTTGAAAGACTGATGAAAAATCGGTATTTCAAAGAGCTTTTTCTAGATAGTAGAACTAAAAACATAAAAATTTATTTTCAGAGTATCAGCAGAAGATTGTAAAATATACCCTAAAGTGTTAGAATGGTTGAGTAATTACAGTAAGAACGAAAGGAAAAAATGATGAGAAAAGTACCAATTTTATATATTGTTATTCCCTGTTACAATGAAGAAGAAGTGTTACCTATTACAGCGCCGCTTTTTTTGGAAAAAATTCATCAGTTAGTCAATGAAGGAAAGATTCTTGATGAAAGCCGTATTTTATTTGTTAATGATGGAAGCAAAGATGGTACATGGGAATTAATTAAAAAATTATCAAAGGAAGAATATCATTATAAAGGGATTGCACAGAGCAGAAATCGTGGACACCAAAATGCTGTTCTGGCTGGATTGATGACAGCTAAAGAAGCAGCGGATATTACAATTTCGATTGATTGCGATGGACAGGATGATATTAATGCAATGGATGCGATGGTAGATGCATATATGGCAGGGGCTGAAGTTGTTTACGGAGTACGAAGCAAGAGAGAAACAGACACATTTTTTAAGCGATTTACAGCAGAATCTTTTTATCATTTGTTAAATTGGATGGGAGCAGAAGTTGTATTTAATCATGCAGATTACAGACTGATTTCTTCAAAAGTATTAGATGCATTTTCTGATTTTAAAGAAGTAAATATCTTCTTACGTGGATTGATTCCGTTAGTTGGTTTTAACAGTACTTCAGTATATTATGAACGGCATGAACGAATTGCGGGTGAAAGTCATTATCCGTTGAAAAAAATGTTGGCACTTGCATTTGATGGTATTACCAGTTTGAGCATTAAACCTATCCGAATGATTACAGCAGCTGGAACAATTATTTCATGTCTTGGATTTTGTGCTATTATATGGGCAATTATTATGCAGGTTATGGGAAATACGGTTGCTGGCTGGGCAAGTATGGTTTGCATAGTAGCGTTTCTCGGAGGGATTCAGTTACTTTCGCTTGGTGTTATTGGGGAATATATTGGGAAAATATATTTGGAAACAAAGGCAAGACCAAGATATATTATTAGTGAAACTACAGATGATGTTCAAGAATAAGTATAAAACAGAAAAAAATATAGATAAACTTAAATTATTCACGATATTGCCGTGAATAATTTAGGATGAATTTTTGGAGGTGCTAAAAATAGAAAGGGCAAAATTCTTAGGTGATGTGGTAGGTACTTTAACATTTTCAATTGCAGTACCAACATTGAAGCGCTTTACCGCTAACAAGTTATATCCGTATTTTTCTGAAAAATGGGACATGTGGAGATACCGAAAAAATAGAGAAGTTTGTGTTGTGAAGATTTTAGAGAATTCGGATATCGAACAAGAAGAAAAAATAGCAAACGACAGGATTAACAATTTGAGAGAATATCGTAAAAGAGCATAATGCTGTGATTTTATTTAATACGGGGACTGTAATAGCAGTTTCTCGACATGGCAACAACTAAATTTTATTTTACTATAGATAAAAGAGGGAAAAGAATGTTATTATTTTCAACTATCCTTGAAATTGACAAAAAGTGATTTTATAAATTTAGTAATTGAGTGGAATTAGAAAGGTCATCCGGAAAGTATCATATCAGACATTGAATGGAATGGTGAAAGAAATGTTCGCTATGAAGATGAGAATAAATGTTTAGAGATTCAAGAATACCGAAATAAAAATATAATTGCGGTTCGATTTGAAAAGAGAGAGTCAGATGGAGCTGTATGGGATACGGATTATATTATGAATTTTTCAGAAATGAAAATGGCAGTGAGATTGGATCGTAGTTATATTGAAGAGGCATTAAATGTTGATACAAAATTTTTTACACCTTTTTTATTTCGATGTTAATTGATCGAGGTTATATTACGAAAGACGGTAATCTTGAAGTGTTGCGCACACCATTAGTTATTGATGAAGAAAATCTTGATTTGATTGTTAATGTTATTAATGGAAATGCAAAATACAAATTACCATTGAACAAAATCGCTGCGCGATGGCCTGCCAAGGCTGTGGCGCAGTTTTATTTTTATTAAAAAGCAGTGGAATTACTTTTCATAATCCGTTATTGTTAAGTTACCACACGAAACAACTGAACTAAGAAAGCTCCACTGCCTATGATAAGAATAACATTTTCCAGTCTCTTCCGCAATCGGAATTATGACGCTAATGCACCTCCGAATAGGTAGATGTAATTATTAACACTACTTATTCTGGAGGTTTTATTATGTATAAAGATATTTTTGAATCCATCCGTAATGAAGCGGAAAAACGTAACCTGCGTGAAAGAACGATTCAACTGTATTGCTCTGATGTCAGTTACTTCCTTCGTTGGATTGGAAAAAATGTTTCTGATCTTACACTTGAAGATGCGGAAAGTTTTCTTACTGCCAAACGTCTGGAAGGAAGGTCTCCTGAAACTCACAATCACTATCGGTCTGCAATCAAGTTCTTATATAAAAAGGTGCTGAAGACTGTCTGGGATGATGACACTGTTCCGGCTATGAAAAGAGAGCGAAATCTTCCTGCTGTTCTATCCCGCGATGAAATAAATGCAATCATTGACGCCACTCCGAATCTGAAGCATAAAGCGATTATTGCAACTATGTATTCTTCCGGATTACGTGTATCAGAGGTTGTTCATCTTCATTATGATGACATTTCACGTACCAACATGACAATTCATGTTCGTGAAACCAAAGGCAGAATTGACAGGTATACGATTCTGTCTCAAAAAAATTTAGACCTTCTCACTGAGTATTTGGTACAAATGTGGTCGCCCTAAAGATATCCTTTTCCCAAGTTCCTGGACCGGTGGATATCTTAATATAACCGGTGTTAACCAGTTCTTTAAGAAAAGTGCTAAACTCGCCGGCATTAACCGTCATGTTTCCTCTCATGCGTGCCGTCATAGTTTTGCCAGCCACTTATTCGAAAATGGCACAGATATAAAATATATCCAGTCACTTCTGGGACATGTTGATCCTCGCTCTACAGATGTTTACCTTCATGTGAGCAACAAGACACTTCTTGGAATCCGCAGCCCGTTCGACAACCCGGAAGGTGGTGAATCATGAGTAAGGATTGTACGATTCAGGATGTTTTTCATCGTTTTTATTCATCTTTTGAATCCACACATAGTATTTCTCCCGTTCAGCGAAAGGCCGCCTACCACATCATGAATTGCAAAACTGGTGCCTTTGGTGTGAATGTAAGCGTATGCGAGGACTGCGGCTGCATATCAGTCCACTATAACTCCTGCCGTGACAGGTGCTGTCCTATGTGTCAGGAATTTCCAAAAGAAAAATGGGTAGATGCACGGCGGGAGGATATCTTAGATGCTCCTTATTTCCATGTGGTTTTTACAGTTCCGGAAGAACTCAATCCCATTATCTACAGCAACCAGAAATTCTTATACGCTGCTCTTTATCATGCGGCTTCAGATACTCTCAGTGAACTTGCTGCTGACAGTAAATATCTTGGGACTGATATCGGCTATATTTGTATCCTCCATACATGGGGAAGTACCATAAACTTTCATCCTCATATTCATGCGATTGTTCTTGGTGGAGGGCTGGATGTGAAAAATCATTGGAAAGACAATGGGAAAGATTTTTTCCTTCCGATTAAGGTAATCTCAAAAACGTTTCGTGGAAAATACATGGCTGAACTTAAGCAGTTCTGGGAAAATGACAGGCTTGAATTTCATGGATCGGCTGCACCTTACAAAAACTACTATACTTTCAAGGAATTGTTAAATACCTGCTATGCAAAGGAATGGATTCCTTATTGCAAGAAACCATTTGACGGTGCCGAATCTATCATCAGATACCTTGGAAAATACACCCACCGGATTGCTATCAGCAACTACCGTATCAAAGACATGACAGAATCTACAGTTACATTTTCTGCTAAAGATTACAAAAACCAAGGGCTTTGGAAAGAGATCACCTTATCCGGCGAGGAATTTATCCGTCGATTTTTAATGCATGTTCCTCCAAAACGCTTTGTATGTATCAGGCACTATGGTCTTCTTTCATCCAGAAATAAGAAGATAAAGATTACCCTATGCAGAAACATCCTTGGTTGCAAAAAATATATTTCCAAGCTGAAAGATATGGGTGCACCTGCCATTATCCGTCTTCTTTATAATAAAGATATATGCAAGTGTTCTTCCTGTGGTGGTAAGATTATTCCTCTGCCTACAGAACAACATTTTATAAAACCAAAACCACATATGCTCTGTTAACGTATCATAACTGTATATTTTTTTTAGCTTCCTTAGGGAGGCTTATTTCTGGTGTCATAATACAGGACTGAATTATAAATTCTATGTGTTTCTATGTGTACACGCTATCCAATTATAAATAGAGTGTCAGAATTAAAAGTCCATATAGAGTTGACGCGCTTTGTTCAACCAGAAAAAATCGAAATTGATGCAAACGAAAGGGTAGTTAATGAAAAGTCTCAATACTGCTTTTTCGTTTGCACCACCTTCGATTCTTTCCTTAACGAGTTGTAATTATTACGAAAACCTTTTATGATGAGGATCCAGTAGATACTAATAAACTAGCTAAAGAATTAAAAGGGGTAGCACATGTTTTGGTACAAAAGACAAATTGTACAAATCGTAAATTGAAAGAATTATGTAACGGTAATAACGAATATTATGGTGCTATTGGAATATATCATCCAAATCCTGCAATTGGGCATAGGAGATACCTGTACAGAATGTCCGAAGGTATTGATCGTATTCTCGCTGAGAAAGTGACGAGAACGGTTATGCAGTATAGTAATTCGCAAATAGTAGGGACATTGTATACGTGGTTTGGAGTAAATAATGCTATATTGCAGGATCGGTTGGCCTGTAAACGTGAAGAGAATGTTGAAGCAGAGATTGGAAGAAGAAAGGCTCTTTACGAGTTAATTGCTCTTAAGTCGGATTTGGATCAAACGAAGGAGAGTATGCGTAAACAGGCTTTAAAAGAGGGAAAAGCAGAAGCAGATAGAATCCTTGATGAATTTGAAGGAGAGATGCAGAAGAAAGATTTTGAAATTGAAAGACTAACTTTCGAATTACAAAAAAAGAATATGAAATAGGCTGGTTAAGAGTTAAATTGAACTCTATGACAGATGTTCCTGTTTTAATTGCTGGGGATGAGGATGATTTTTATCCTGGAGAAGTAAAAGATTTCGTATTGTCTGCGGTGAAGAAAGAATTGTCTTCTACAGAGACAAGAACAAGAAGATACGATGTATTGTCGGATGTTTTAAATGCTAATGACTATGAGGCAATAGGGGAAAAAAGAGCAGAAGAGGCGAAGCGTTTGCTCAGCAACTATAGCGGAATGACGCCAAAATTAAAGAAAGGATTAGAAGATATTGGTTTCATTTTTGATAAGTCAGATCACCAGAAAGTAAAATATTACGGCGATAATCGATATACAATTGTTTATGCCAGTACCCCAAGTGATAAAGGTTACGGTGGAAAGAACAATGCAAACATCACCATGAAGAAAGCTTTTTAATGTTACAGTAAAAACAGATTAATAAAATTAGTCAATATTGAAAAAAAGAATAGTTCCGAAAAAAAGAAGGACTAAGGGTTTACTATAAAACCTAAAGTCCTTCTTTCTATTATTACACAGCGAGGTGGAATTTAACTTTACAAGTGAATAGCTAGAATAGCTAGAATAACAGGGAAATTATTGCAAGAAAAAGTTAAAAGTGTTATATTAAAAATATATGCCTTGAAAAGAATCATATGGGAGGAGCATTTATGATAAAAAATAGTGAAGGGAAAATATGGCATTTTAGAAAAGGGTTAATAGATTTTTC
>NZ_JAQEKS010000021.1:0-49777 GCF_027679115.1 Coprococcus sp. TM115-187
TGGAGAGTACAAGAACTTGTGAGTAGATAGATATTTATATCATCAAAAGCATACTCGTTGAAGTAGGAATGAAACATAGAAGTTTGTAACTTTTTATAAGTTTTCAGTAACGGTATGAAAGCAATGGTTGATTTGAAAATGCTGGAGGAAAAGACTCCGATTTTGAAGGAGATCTGTAGTGAAAAAGAGGTGTTCTGGAAAAATCCGGACAAAACAGCTTGTGGGGAAGCAATGGAACAGATCGAACTTGGTATGGAAGATGTAGAAGATGCGGAGCGCAGACTAGAGCGTTTTGCACCGTTCATTATGAAATGTTTCCCGGAAACAAAAGAGAGAAACGGAATCATCGAATCTGTTCTGACACCGGTTCCGAAGATGAAGGATTTGCTGAATGAGAAATACGACAGCAATCTGGAAGGGAACTTATTATTAAAGCAGGACAGCCATCTGGCGATCGCCGGTTCGATCAAGGCACGCGGCGGTATTTATGAGATTTTGAAACACACAGAAGAACTTGCAATAGAGCATGGAATTTTGAGTCTGGAAGACAATTATGAGAAACTGGCGAGTGAAGAATGCAGAGAGTTTTTCAAAAAGTATACCATTCAGGTGGGTTCCACCGGAAACCTTGGACTGAGTATCGGAATCATGAGTGCAGCAGTTAGCTATCAGGTGATCGTACACATGTCAGCAGATGCGAAACAGTGGAAAAAAGACTTGCTCAGAAGCCACGGGGTAACAGTAAAGGAATATGAGTCAGATTATAGTGAAGCGGTGAAAAACGGACGTGCTTTATCTGATGCAGATCCGAACAGCTACTTTGTGGATGATGAAAATTCAAAAACACTCTTTCTTGGTTATGCAGTAGCGGCAAAACGTCTGCAAAAGCAGTTGGAAGAAAAGAATGTTACAGTAGACGAAGAACATCCGCTCTTTGTATATATTCCCTGCGGAGTAGGCGGAGCACCGGGTGGTGTATGCTTTGGACTTAAGCTGCTGTTCGGAGATTATGTACACTGCTTTTTCATAGAACCGACACAGGCACCGTGTATGTTAGTCGGAATGGCAACCGGACTGAACCAGGAGATTTCCGTACAGGATATAGGGCTTACCGGACTTACCCATGCAGATGGGCTTGCCGTGGGACGTCCTTCTGGATTTGTAGGCAGAGTAATGAAGAATCTGCTTGGCGGCGAATTTACTATCCGCGATGGAAAATTATATGATTACATGAGAGACCTTCTCGGAACAGAGAACATTTTCCTTGAGCCAAGTGCTTGTGCTTCTTTTGAAGGACCAATACAGATTGAAAGGAATGAATCTGCACATAAATATTTACAGGAGAATCATCTTGAAGAGAAAATGAAAAATGCGACACACATTGCATGGGCAACAGGCGGAAGTCTTGTGCCGGAAGCAATTCGTGAAGAATACAAAAACACGTATCTGGAGAAATAAAAAGAACCGGCTGATTCATGAATGCCGATTTCTGGTATAAAAAAACTGAGGTCATTGTTCCATGATTAGGAAATGCTGACCTCAGCGTTTTTGAAATATTTAATTGTTGCTCTATATGGAATAAAAGTTTTGCTCGCCATTGTTGTATAAATTTAAACTCACATTCCATATCAGGATTTCTTTAATTCTTCCCTATACAATTCGGTTATATATGCCGGACCATTGCACCACAGTTTTGTTTTCTCATCATACAGTGCTTTTCCTGTCTTTGAACATAGAAAATCTGTCAATACCTCTTTTCTGTCCTTGCCCGTCTCTTCTGCGATTTCTTCTGTCACCATAGCGATAAGAAGGTCGATTGTATAATCCAGTTTTTCTTTTGGAATTGTTACTTCAGCCATATCTTCTCACCTTTCACAAATTTCAGACACTCAATAGCGGATTCTGTTTTGAAGCAATATTGATCTTTTAGTTTATTGGGCAGCAACTGTCTGATGCAGAAATCGTCTGCTTCCTTATCGCCTGCTGTCCCGAAAGCCCCGGCAAGATAAGCAGTAAGGGTAGCGTTTGTTGCATCATCCGCAATCTTTCCTGCAATGATATCATACCTTGCCATTTCTTTGCAAAAATTCAGTAATATCTTCAAGCACAGCTTCATCACCTTCACAATGAAAAATCCCATAGCATTTTTCTATATATCCAAGAACATCGGCTTCTTTAAACAAGTGGATAATCTGTTCAACAGGTAAATGCCACTCTTCTGAAGCAAGCCGGATTAATCTTGTTTGCATGAAAGTAATCTCTGTTTTCTCACTCATAATGAATCCTCCTTAATTTCTTGGCCAATAATACTGGAATTTTTTACTCTTATCAATAACCCCAAGTCATCAGATTCCATTCTCCGCCTTCACTCCGTGCAAGCCACCATGACCAAGTGTATTCTTCGTTAGCTTCCCATGCACCGCCACCTTTTTCCGGCGAACGGAAACTGCTTTCAAATGCAATACATTGCGTAAAGGCTTCTTTATTATCATCCGTTCTTAAATTGTTCATCCATTCAATGTTATCTGCATTGTTGCATTCTTCATCAGGCATATAAGAAAGGCTATGCAATTCACAGCCCTCAAATGAAGTGAACTGCTTTTTTATAATCTCAATGGCAGAGTCTATTTCTTCTTTTGAATAAACGGAAGATGTTCCATAATCAATTTCCACTTTTGATGTATCGCCGTCTTTTCCGCATCCGGCAAAGAGAAGAACCAGCACAATGCAAAGCATTACGGTTATAATCTTTTTCATAGTGAATACCTCCAAATACCGTTTTTTCGTTCTCTGCGACTTCCCGATAAACGGGAAGTTAACCTCCTGTTACTCATCATCTGTAAATTCCATCATCTCATCAACAGTGCAGTCTAGCTTCTTGCAGATCTTCTCAATCGTCTCCATTGATACATACTGATTTTTCCCCATCCGGGCAAGAATATTTCCACTGATTCCAGTGAGGTACTGCATCTCTATTCGCTTCATATTTTTATCTATGAGCATTTTCCACAATCTGTTATAACTTACGCCCATAAGCTATCTCCATATTTCTCATTCAAATATATTTTGATTATATCATGACCGTTGCTTCGCAACTATCATGATCCAATTCGCCGTTCGCCAATCATGCAAGCATGTTGGCTCTCTTGCACTCATTATATCACGATTTCGTTAGGTCGAATACCTGTAATTTTTGATTTCTTCTGTAAAATGGAAAAGAGGATGCCCCGGCAAAGGGCAGCCTCTCCAACCATTTATTCTGAATTAATCAAATGGAATCTCACCATCTGGTGCTTCCATGAATCCATCCTTAACTGTTTTGGATGTTTCCGACGAATCCGCTTAGCACCGTTATCCTTTTATGACACTGCCTGGAACTGGCTGTTATACAGATGACTGTAGAAGCCGCCTTCTTTCAGCAGTTCTTCATGGGTTCCCTGCTCAATGATCTTACCGTCTTTCATGACGAGGATCAGGGAAGCGTTGCGGATCGTAGACAGACGGTGTGCAACGACAAAGCTTGTACGACCTTTCATCAGGTTATCAAATGCTTCCTGTACCTGCAGTTCGGTACGGGTATCGATACTTGAAGTCGCTTCGTCCAGGATCAGCATTGGCGGCAGACAGAGCATAACTCTTGTGATACACAGGAGCTGTTTCTGTCCCTGACTGATGCTGTCCTCATGCAGGACGGTATCAAGTCCCTGCGGAAGTCTGCGGATGAAATCCCAGCTTTTTGCCTCTTTTGCTGCCCGGATGATTTCTTCATCCGTGGCATCCGGTTTTCCGAAGTTGATATTTTCACGGACAGTACCGGATTTGATCCAGGTATCCTGAAGCACCATACCGAAGCTCTTTCTGAGTGAATGTCGGGAAATCTCATCGATCGGTTTACCGTCGATACAGATTTTTCCGGAATCCACGTCATAGAAGCGCATCAGGAGGTTGATAAATGTTGTTTTTCCGCATCCGGTAGGACCTACGATCGCAATACGCATACCAGGTTCAACCTGAAGGTTAAAGTCTTCAATCAGAGATTTACTCTTGTCATAGCTGAAATCTACGTGGTCGATATCCACATTTCCATCCACCTTTTCAAGTACTTCAGAAGAATCGTTTACTTCTTCCGGTTCTTCTAAGAGGTCAAAGATACGTGTCGCACATGCAAGGGCGTTCTGCATTTCCGTGATTACGGATGTAATGTCGTTGAATGGCTTCATGTACTGGTTCGCGTAAGAAAGCAGTACGGAAAGACCGCCGACAGTCAGGGCTCCAAGCGGGATCAGGAATGCACCTGCAAGTGCTACGGCAGCGTAAATAATGTTGTTTACGAAACGGGTGGACGGATTGGTAAGGCTGCTGTAAAATACGGCTTTCTGGCTGTATTCTTTGAGTTCTTTATTGATCTCATCAAAACGCTTTGAAGCCTTGTCCTCATATCCGAATGCCTTGACAACCTTCTGATTTCCGATCATTTCCTCGATCAGAGCAGTCTGTTTTCCACGAGTTTCACTCTGCTTTTTAAACATGGTAAAAGAGCGTGAGGAAATAAATTTTGCCACCAGGAAGCTGAGTGGTGTCAGAAGGATGACCATCAAAGTGATCCACACGTTCTTGGAAAACATGAAGATCAAGGTTACAACAACGGTCACAACGCCGGAAAATAACTGGGTAAATCCGAGCAGTAATCCGTCAGAAAGGATATCGGTATCGGCAATGATACGGCTCACAATATCGCCGGTGCTGTTCTGGTCCAGATAAGAAAGCGGAAGCTTCTGGATGTGGCGGATTGCCTGGGATCGGATATCCTGTACAATATGATAGGTCATGCGGTTATTGACAAGGTTCATGATCCAGATTGCGGCTGCAGCGATCACTACGAACAGAAGAATCTGCTTCAGATAGAGCCACATCTGGGTAAAGTTTACCTTGTGTGCTGCTACGATCTCATCAATCGCATTACCGAAGAGAACCGGCACATAAAGCTGAAGAACCACTGATATTCCGGCAAGGATGATGCTGAGGATCAGGAGAATCCAGTATTTTCCGATATATTTAAAAAGCTTTTTCATTATACTGTCTTTTTTCATACCTACATCTCCCCTCTTTCATATTTTGCACGGTCTTCCGGGAACTGTGAGAAATAGATCTCACGATAAACTTCGCAGGATTTCATAAGTTCATCATGTGTACCGGATCCGGCGAGTTCTCCATTATCTAATACTAAAATCTTGTCTGCCTGGCGGATGCCTGCAACCCTCTGGGATACCAGGAAGGTTGTTGTCTCTCCTTCCAGTCCTGCGAGGGCTTTCCGAAGTGCTGCGTCAGTTGCAAAATCAAGTGCGCTTAAGCTGTCGTCGAGGATCAGGATTTCCGGCTTTTTCACAAGAGCGCGGGCAATGGTAAGACGTTGACGCTGTCCACCGGAAAGGTTCTTTCCGTTCTGCTCGAGCATGAAATCAAGTTGTCCGTCTTTTCCTTCTACGACTTCTTTTGCCTGTGCAACTTTCAGTGCATCCCAGATCTCGGAGTCAGATGCATTTTCATTGCCCCATTTCATGTTATCGCGGATGCTGCCTTTGAAAAGGACGGAGCGCTGCTGTACGATTCCGACCTTGTCGTGGATTTCCTGATTGGTAAGCTCTTTTACATTGCGTCCATTCAGTTTAACGGTTCCGCAGGTTACATCATAGAAACGGGAGATCAGGCTGACCAGAGTGGATTTTCCGCATCCGGTACCACCGATGATACCGACTGTCTGCCCTTTTTTTACAGAGAAACTGATATCAGAAAGGCTTGATGCACCGGCACCTGCATAGGTGAAGGATACCTTGTCGAATTCAACTTCATTTGCAGAAGGATCTGCCTTTGCAGAAGGGGTTTCCGGATAATGCATGGTAGTCCTGATATCCAGGACACCGGCTACACGGTCTGCACATGCCATCGCCTTGTTCAGTGTAATGATCAGGGAAGCCAGCTTGATCAGTTCGACGATCATCTGTGCCATGTAGTTGTAAAGCGCGACAACCTGTCCCTGATGCATGGTTCCGAGATTGACCTGGAGTCCTGCTCTTGCAATCAGGATGACAGTTGCAATGTTGATCAACACGTAGGTAAATGGATTTAACAGGGCGGAAATTCTTCCGACAAATTCATTTAACCTGGTCAGTTCGGTGTTGCTCTTTTCAAATTCATTTACCGACTCTTCTTCGCGGCAAAATGCGCGGATCACGCGGACACCTGTCAGATTCTCACGGGTAAGTCCTGTGACACGGTCCAGGGCAGCCTGCACTTTTTTGAAAAGCGGGATGCTGACCAGCATAATGAAAATGACGCCGACAAATAAAAGAGGGATCGCCACAACGAATACCAGCGCACATTTAAAGTTGATCGTAAATGCCATGATCATCGAACCGATTACGATAAACGGACTTCTCAGAAGAAGACGAAGTCCCATGTTGATGCCGTTCTGGACCTGGTTGATATCATCGGTCATCCGTGTGATCAGGGTGTCCGTACCGATCGTATCAAGTTCGGTAAATGAAAAGCCCTGAATGTGGTCAAATACGGCCTGTCTTAAATTGGTTGCACAGCCGACACTCGCTCTTGCAGCAAAATACTGTGCGGTAAAACTGCAGCTAAGACCGACTGCAGCCATGAGGATCAGCACCAGGAACATCTTTACGATGTAGCCGTGGTCATTGTTTGCAATACCAATATCAATGATCTTGGCGACAACCACCGGAACCAAAAGATCAAATACGACTTCCAGCAGTTTGAATAATGGTGCAAGAATACTTTCTGTCTTGTATTCTTTCAGATAAACCCAAAGTTTCTTCAAACACACTCACTCCTGTTCTTTACTTCTTAGTTTTTTCTTGACTTACTCATTATAATGCGCTACCATCAATATGAATAATATTGTTTTTATGACAGCTTAATATAAAAAAAGTATAACAATGTGAGTGGCAAAAGGTATTTTGACCTATTTGATACCAGATTGCTACGTGCTTTGCACTCTCGCAATCCTCAAAAACATTCGTAATCCGCTCATTTTTCTTTGAAAAATGGCTACTTACTCATGTTTTTGGCGGGTCAAGAGGTCAAAAATCCTCTTGCAAGCAAGCTTGCATCGGCTTTTGCCCCTGGTATCATCATATAACTAAACGGAGGGAAAAAAGAAAATGGAACTCAGACAGCTGGAATATTTCCGGGAAATCGCGAATACGGGAAGCATCAATGAAGCGGCGAGAAAGCTCAATATGTCACAGCCGCCCCTCAGCTATCAGATCAGGCAGTTGGAAAATGAACTGAACGTGCAGCTGTTTGAGCGTACCCATAAAGGGGTGATCCTGACGGCGGCAGGTAAGCTTTTGTATGACCGTGCGGCGAGCCTTCTGGATTATGCCAGATCGACAGAGCTTGAGGTGTCCCAAACGGGTAAAAAAAGGGTTCTGAGAATCGGGATCACGCCGACGACGGTCGGCACAGTCATGCCGTTTATCGCAGAATTTTCAAAGAAAAATCCCGACGTGAATTTTGAGGTTCACGATGGGATCACGTATACGTTATATGATTATCTTCAGGAAGGGATCATCGATATTTCGGTTGTCCGCACGCCGCTCCGGCTGGATGATGTGGAGTCCGCAGTCCTGCATTCGGAGCCGATGATCGCTGTTTCCAATCCGGAGATGCCTTCAGAAAGGCGAAAATCACTCATTCTTGAAGAGTTAGTCCACAGACCGTTAATTCTCTACCGGCGCTATGAAAAGCTGATTATGGATGCATTTCACGCGCAGAATCTGGTTCCGGAGGTGTTCTGCCTGTGTGATGATGCCAGGGGCGCTACCCTCTGGGTGAAGGAAGGGCTTGCCACGGCGATCTTCCCGCAGTCCATGGAGCCGCTTTGCGAAGGGCTGGCTTGTCAGGTGCTTGATGAACCGGATCTGGTGACGAAGATCCTTCTGATCTGGCAGAAGGGGCGGAAGCCGACGGCGGTAGTGCAGGATTTTATGGATGTCTGTCTGAAATAATTTAAACCGTATCAAAAATAATAATCCTTGGTTTATTTTTGATACGGTAAGTGAATTGTAAGACGGATTCTCCATGTTCTGGCAGGTGGAAGCGATAAACATCAGTATGATCGATTTGCGAATTGTTTTTCGATTATACTGCTTTTTCAAAGTCTGCCCCTATACCCATTTTCACTTCAAATGTCGTCCCGCTATGCTTATTTGTATAAACTTCAATCGTTCCGTCATGAACCCGCACAACTTCCCGCACCATCGCAAGACCAAGCCCCACACCTCCGAGTTCCCGGCTTCTTGACTTATCTACCCGGAAGAACGGTTCGAAGATCTGCTCCCTGAATGCTTCATCAATTCCATTTCCTGTATCCGAAACCTTCAGAATAACTTTGTTCTTCTCCTTTATTGCCGATACCGTAACGGATCCATTTTCCCGATTATATTTAATCGCATTTTCCACAAGATTATATAGCATTCTGTAAATCAGAATATCACTCCCTGTCAAAAACAATTCTTCATCTGCCTTTGCTCCTGCTCCCTGTGACCTCTGTATCAGTTCAACCTTTTTTTCCTGTGCCAGCGGTTCCAGATCTGTCAGCACTTCCTCGATCAGACTATGGAGCTCAATTCTGTCATTTCGCGATACGGTCTGTAATTCGCTCATATCCAAAAGCGTTCTGACCAACTTGCTAAGACGTTCATTCTGCTCCGTTACCATCTGAATAGTCTCTCCTGCCACTGTTGTACTATCCGGATGTTCTGTTGTATGGTATAGATCCAGCTGTGCCTGGATTAAAGCCAGTGGAGTACGTAACTCATGTGCTGCATTTCCTGTAAACTGACGCTGTGTCTCAAATGATTCCGAAAGTCGCAAAAGCATCTTGTTATAAGAAGTACGAAGTCGGTCTAATTCTGCGATTCTATTCTCTTCAATCGTATAATCCGCCAGATTCTGTGCCTGAACCTTTTCTACTGTCTCTGAAAATTCTTTGAGTGGTTTTAATGCCCTGCCGCTGACAAAAAATGTAACTGCGCCACCAATCAGTGCCACGACAACAGTAATCAGAAGACTTCTATTTCTATAATCTGATTTCGAATTATAAACCTTCGTAGCAAACTGCGCTGCAAAATCATCCCATTCATTATCCGGAATATCAATATACACTGCCTCCGGTGCGGCACTTTGATCCGTAACAGTCTCCTGAAGCGTGTCAATATAATAGACTCCGTTCTTATATAGGAAAAATGTAAGACATCCACACAATACTGTAATCAACACCGTCGTAAGAATCGTCAGTCTCCACTGGAGTGATATTTTTTTCATGCTTTACCACCTCCTCCTATCTTATACCCCTCACCGATCTTATTCACGATCGGATCATAACCAAGCCCGGCTTTCAGTTTCTTTCTCAGAGAAGACATATGCACTCGGATCGAGCCGCTGAAACTATCCACAGAAGAATCCCAGACATGCTCGATCAGTTCTTCCTGACTGACCGGTCTTCCCTGATTCAAAAGAAGATACTCTAGAATTCCATTCTCTTTTCTTGTCAATGCAACCGGCTTGTTTTTTGCATATGCAGTCCTTTCTCTTGTATCAAAACGAAGACTGCCACATTCCAGACAGACATTTTTTTGTACAAACTTTCTTCTTGTCAGACTTCGCACACGGGCTTCCAGCTCTTGCAGATGAAAGGGTTTTTCCATATAATCATTTGCCCCCGCATCAAGACCGTCAACCTTATCAGCGATCTGACTTCTCGCAGACAGAATCAATACCTTTGTCTCTTCATTTTCCTTTCGAAGTTCCCGGAGAATATCCATCCCATCCATCCCCGGAAGGTTAAGATCAAGCACGATCAAATCATACATTTCCGCATAGATCATATCCAGTGCTTTCTCTCCGTCATTACACGTGTCTACCTCATATCCTGCCTGGTGCAGACTTTTCGCAATCATATCACATAATTTCTTCTCATCTTCAACAACTAATAATCTCAATTTATTTTTCTCCATTTTCTTAACAGGAATTTTACATCCTCTATTGTATAATGCAAACATCGAAAGGTCAATAAACGGACTTTGAACATTGAAAGGAGTATTTTAATGAAATCTGAAAAAGCAACACAGATTCTTTTACTTGCAGCCGGTCTGGTGTTTTTCCTTGTCGGGATCTTCCGCGGAGAAGCAGCGGTTGTACTTAGTAAGGCAATAAAATTATGTATGGAGTGTGTTGGAATTGGATAAGAAAATGAAATCAAACAAAAACTTTCTGGCCCGCTTCCGCGGATGGATTCAGGCAGCTGCTACACTGCTGACCAACATTCACATCCCGAATCTGTTTAAAGGGAAAATTTATCAGGGAAATGTAAAAACGATGTGCGTCCCGGGACTAAACTGTTACTCTTGTCCTGCCGCTACCGGAGCATGTCCGATCGGAGCATTTCAGGCCGTGGTCGGTTCTTCAAAATTCAAATTTACCTACTACATCACCGGATTTTTCATCCTGTTAGGTGTTCTGTTAGGACGGTTTATCTGTGGATTCCTCTGTCCGTTTGGATGGTTCCAGGATCTGCTGCATAAGATTCCGGGCAAGAAACTTTCCACCGCAAAACTGAAGCCTCTGCGGTATCTGAAATATGTGATTCTGGTCGTCTTTGTTATACTACTTCCGGCATTTGTAACCAATTCACTTGGTATGGGAGATCCTTTCTTCTGCAAATACATTTGCCCACAGGGCGTACTTGAAGGCGCAATTCCGCTGGCACTTGCCAACTCAGGAATCCGTGCCGCACTCGGACATTTATTTACATTTAAGTTCACAATCCTTGCGCTTTTTATCATCCTGAGCATCTTGTTTTACCGTCCATTTTGTAAATGGATCTGCCCGCTGGGTGCTATTTACTCACTGTTTAACAAGGTATCTTTTCTTAAGATTCAGGTTGATCATGAGAAATGTGTTGGCTGCCAGAAATGTAGTCGTGTCTGTAAGATGGATGTCAATGTAGTAGACACACCAAACCATCCGGAGTGTATCCGATGCGGAGAATGTATGAAAGCCTGTCCGACTGATGCAATCTGCTATCATTACGGATTTTCAAACAAAAAAAAGGCTGACAATAAATAAACTAAAACGAACAAAATAAAATTGAAAAGGAGATTTAAACTCATGAAAAACAAAACACTTAGAACAAACTCAATGAAATTAAAAAAGGTAATTGCTGCATCCCTTGCCATTTCTGTACTTTTTGCGTTTACAGGCTGCGGAAATTCCTCCTCAACAGACAATACAAACACAAAACAGGAATCTTCTTCCACAACAGAAACGGGCAGCGCAGACGAGCTGAACAAAAAACGGGATGACCTTTACCAGCAGGAAAACCAGCTTTTTGCTGATCACAAAGATGCATGGGACAAAGCCTTTGGTCTTATGAACAAGAACGCTGCCGGTGATGCCATGAGCGAAAACTATGCTGATTCCCTCGCAAGCACAGTGGAATCTAACAAAGACTCTTTCTCTGAAGAAGAATATGAAACTCTGTGCAAAGACATCGAGACAATCCGCGGAATTGAAGAAGAAATTGCCAAGCTTGAGAAAGAGATTGCTGCATCCGATTCTTCTGACAGCTCTTCCTCCAAATCAGACGAATCCACAGCTGTATTCAAAGGTTTCAAAGGAAAAGATCTGGATGGAAACGATGTAGATGACAGTCTTTTCGCTAAAAACAAAGTTACAGTTGTAAACTTCTGGTTCAGCGGATGCAAGCCATGTGTCGGAGAGCTCTCTAAGCTGAATGAATTAAATGAGAAACTCAAAGAAATGGGTGGCGAAGTTGTTGGTATCAACACGGATACTTTAGACAACAATGAAGCCGGAATTAAAGAGGCAAAAGAAATCCTGAAAGCTCAAGGCGCTTCCTACAAGAACCTGACTTTCGATTCTAATTCAACAGTTGGAAAATATGCAGGAAACATTATGGCATTCCCGACAACAGTTCTCGTAGATAAAGACGGAAATATCATTGGCGAACCTTTCATGGGTGGCATTGACGATCAGTCAAACTACGATCAGCTGATGAAGCAGATCCAGTCCGTACTTGACCAGAAATAATTCATTTACTGAAGATGTATGCTAAATGAGGCTGACAAAGGTTGAGCACATTTGGGGCAGACCACCAGTGTTATCTCACCCGAAATCTTTTCAACGAAGATAAAAAATGGATTTTATGCAGTTTCTGCTTATCTCAGCTCCTGCATAAAATCCAGAATTTTTTTAATGTATTGTATTTAAAAACTCATAATCTGCTCTTCGTCAAGTCTTTTAAGAATTTCACATGCCAGCTTAACCGCATTATCAAAATCAGCATAAGCTGAAATTCCGTAATGTGTATGTGCATAGCGAACCGGAACTCCGATAACGATAACCGGAACCGCTTTTTCAGACAAATGTATAGCTGCACCATTTGTTGAACCGGCACTGCGAACTGCATCCTGAACCGGAATACCAAGCTTTTCTGCCAGATCCAGTGCATATCTTTGATAATGCGGATTGGTGATCATACGGGCATCAATGTGACGCAGCATCGGTCCTCGTTTGATAGCTGTCTGAACCATATACGACTCAACGCAGGTATCATCTGCCGGGCATCCCTCAAAAACAATTGCGATATCCGGTTTAATTACCTGTGTTGTCACGGTGGCACCGCGCACACCAACCTCTTCCTGTGCTGCACAAGCACCAACAATATCTACATTCAGATCCTGACCAGCCAGGGTATGCATGGTCTTAAGAATTGCCGCACATCCCAGACGGCAGTCAAAGCTCTTGCCCACCATCAGATCGGTGGTTTCTGAATATGTAAATGTCACATCCGGCACTACCGGTTCACCGATACGAATGCCGAATTTTTCAACCGCCTCTTCTTTAGAAACAGCGCCAACATCAACCGTGATATCTTTCATATCCAGAGGAGCTTTACGCTCCTGCTCTGTCATGAAATGCGGAGGCTTGCTGGCAGTAAGTCCCGGAATATATTCTCCGAACCGGTTGCGAACCAAGACTTTATGAGCCGGAATATTATGGTTAACCCAACCTCCGACCTGAATGATGCGGAGAGTTCCGTTCGGGCAGATAGCCTGCACCATAAACCCAACCTCATCACTATGTGCGTCAAGCTGAACAACCGGACGTTTGCCGTTATTTTCTTTACGGCGGATATATAGGTTGCGCATGCGATCTTCTGTAATTTCTCCGAGTCCTTCTGCGTAAGGACGAATTGCTGCAACCACTTCATCTTCGAAACCGGATGTACCGTTTGCATTTGAAATTGCTGCAATCATTTCAAGCGTTGTTTTTTTATCCATTCTGACACCTCTTTATGAAAGTTTTATTTTCTTGAATTCTTCCATGAAATCAACAATATAGTTTGCTGTGGTCTCAAGCATCTCCTTGCCCCACTCTTCTGTAGCGGTATTCGGATGATCCGGTCCGATCCAGCCGTTGTCTGTTACATGCGGAGTATTGCGTATAATATCAACGTTAACTCCCTTGAACTCAACAGAACAGAAACCGGTTGTCTTCAGATTTTCAGACAGGTGCTTAAACTGGAGTTCACCGCCTATCTCACTCTTATCAACTAAAGACGGATCAATTCCAAGAATCGCAGCTGTTTCCTCACCACCGCCGTGGCCGCCTTTCCACGCCGGGTTCATATCCCATGCCATCAGCCACCAGTTAAGCATAGCCACCAGACAGCCCTTATCTTCGAATTCCATGCCAAGACGTTCAATCATCTTGATGTTTCCACCATGTCCGTTCAGGAAAACGAATTTTCTTGCGCCGTGACGATACAGACTCAGAAAAATCTGACGGCAAAACTGATAGAGTACCTCATTGTCAATATCAATTGTACCCGGATACGGAGCTAAATACTGGCAGGAACCATACGGAATCGTCGGAGCAATCAAAACATCACTCTTCTTCTCGATTTTCTCCAACAAATGCTCCGGAATCAGTGTATCGGTTCCTAGTGGCATGTGACGGCCGTGACACTCAATACTGCCGATAGAAATAAGTACCATATCGTTTTTTTCAAAATATTCCTGGGCTTTCGGCCAGGTCAAATTTGTAAGTCTCATAAGTTCTCTCCTTCCTACTATAATTATTCTTCTCAGCTGAAAATCGGACTATTCGGAAACCAGACAGTCCGACATCCATCAATTACTGCGTTGCTTCCTATTCCCCTTTAGGATTTTTTTATGACAATGCAGAATTTTTGAGCTACTCTTGATAACCCAAGTATAGTCCATGCAAATATGATTGTCAACAATTTCAACTTAATGTTAACAGCGGGAAAATAGTGCTTTCGTTTTTGCCAACAATCCACTATAATTATAATAAGTTTTTTGCTAACGGACAAAAGACATCCGTATAATTTTTTCTATTAATTAGTAAGAAAATGAAACATGCGAGAAATTGGCGGTATGTTCTACTATGAACCAAGCGTACCTATCGAAAACGGATACTTATTCTGAAAATTTTATGAGGTAAATATGCAGAAACAACGAAAAACATCAAATACTACTACATCAGAAATTGTTCTTGAATCTCTGCGGGAGCAGATTATCAATGGAATCCTTCAGCCTCAAGAAAAACTGGTAGAGGCTGAAATTGCCCGGAAATTCGGACTCAGCCGAGGTCCTGTGCGCGAAGCACTCCGACAGCTCGCCGTCGAAGGTTTAGTCGATTACTGTCCTAACAAAGGATGTACAGTCGCACTGCTTTCTCCACAAGACGCTTATGAAGTCTTTTTTCTGCGCGGCAGCCTTGAAAAACTGGCAATCCAAAAAAGTAACTGCCTCCTTAGTGACTATAGTCTCATGATAATGGAAGCCAGTATTGAAGAATTTCGAAAGGCTATTCTCGAAGGCAATACTATGAAGGCTGTTCGTGCAGATGAGACATTCCACCTGCAGATCATTCGTTCTGCCCAGCTTAACCGACTGACCAAAATGTGGGAGCTGCTGAGTCCACTGAATGGTGCCATGTTCCTCTCGGTTCAAAATGCTAATCGCTTTGGACAGTTAAGCGGAGATGCTGAAACGCTTCAGAATGCCAAATGCTTAGAACCAAACACACCGGATCCAAATACCTCTTATAACGGAGGCGCTGCGGTATGGACACACCAATGTCTGTTGGAGGCCATCCGGATTAACGATCTCCAGACAACCTGTGATCTTTTGGATCAGCATTATGAAGAAACCGGCAGACGTGTATATAGACTTTCACTCATGAAAGAACAGAGTTTTTGATCCGTTTCATTGATAATGGTTTGAGGGGTTCATAATATGTTTCTTTTGTCTTTTGGATCGACTTCATCAGCAAGGATTTCTTTCATTTCATGTATAAGGATTATGCACAGTCCGTTTTTTCATAAAACTTATTCTGTTTTTCAACTTCTGTGATATAATGCTTTATTATAATAATTCCCATGGACAAAATGAGGTGAACCAAGTGAAAAAGAAAACACTTGTGCCTCTTATTATTTTTTTACTGGGCATATGCTTTGTTAGTTTGATTGTATACAAAACAGACACCCACGAAAAAGAGCAGAGACACATAACAGCACAATTAAACGTAGCCACCTATGGCGAACGAATAAAGAATGAAATTACAAATGGAATTGAGATCACAGATACCTTGAAGCAAATCTTAATAAGTGAAGATGGCGAAATCCATCAGTTTGAAACAATTGCAGGAAATCTTATGTCTGATTCTATTGAAAGTGTACAGCTCGCTCCTAATGGTGTTGTTACAGATATTTATCCGGCTAATGAAAAGGAGGCAGGTAAGATTGATTTGATCCATGATAAAGACCGCGGAAAAATTTCCTGTTACGCAAGAGACAACCATACAATCATTACGCAGGGACCCTTCAAATTAAAACAGGGAGGATATGGAATTGCAGTCCGCAATCCCGTATACCTGAAAGATAAAAACGGACATGAGTATTTCTGGGGATTTACTATTGTTATCCTGCGTGTTCCGGATATTTTTTCAGATTCAATCAGTGCACTTTCAAATTTTGGATACGAATACAAAATTTCAAAAACAGACGCTCCATGGAGTGATACTTATAAAGTGGTTTATCAATCAGATGGGCAAATAAATCGTCCTGTTTCTTATACATTTACAATAGGAGATGAAAACTGGAAATTTGAAGTAACTCCTAAAAGTGGATGGAGAAATGCCACATTATTGATAATCATCATCGGAATATTTCTTACAATAAGCCTTCTCCTGTCAGTTCTTACCAGAGTATGGTTAGTAGCAAAAGAACATAAGAAAAAGTTTCAGATACTGGCGCGCACAGATTCTCTTACAAATATTTATAACCGCTATGGATTTGATGAATTTGCAGAAAAAATGATTCAAAAAAATCCAAAAGCACATTTTGTGGCTGCGCTCCTTGATATCGATGATTTCAAGTTTATTAATGATATCTATGGACATAATTACGGAGACAGGGCATTAAAGAATCTTGCAGACAGCATGAAGACTTTTTTCCCATCCGATGCATTACTTGGAAGAAATGGTGGTGACGAATTCTGCATTCTTTTACCAAATTGTACCTTTGCAGAAGCAGATATACAGCTGCAGAAATTCACCAAACTTCCTAAATCATTCTCATACCATGGTAAGGAACATGCATTTTATATTTCTCTAGGATATGCAGAATATCCAACATTTGCATCCAATCGTTCACAACTCATGCGCTGCGCAGATGCCGCTCTTTATGAAATAAAGCTTCATGGAAAAAATGGATGTATGGTCTACAGAGAAGGATTTCGGTCAGGTGCCCGCAAACAGCTTGGATTCGCATTCAAGGATATCGCGGAACATCTTCCAGGTGCATTCATCATATACAGAGCTGACAAAGAAGATGATGAACTATTTTTTGCAAATGATGAATTTCTTCATATGTCAGGATATAAAGATATAGATGAACTGTTCAGACTTACTAAGAAAAGTTTTCGCAACTTGATCCGGGAAGATGAACAGCAACGGATAGAATCAAGTATCTGGGAACAGATTGACAGTGGTAATGAAAATGACTATATTCACTTCCATCTTCGAAAAGCTGACGGAACTTATTTTTCTGTGCTTGATCATGGAAGAATTGTAGAGAACTCGCAATACGGAAAGGTATTTTACGTATTGTTTATGGATTGGAAAGATATGCATATTCGTTACAATGATAAATTCGCAAGATAATAAAATATTGCAAAAAACAGAGCGTATGATCTATTTTCATATTAATACTTGGTTTGAAAACTGATGGAAGAATAACATGATACTGCGATAGAATAAGGAAAACGGTTAAACTAACTATTGCTGAGTGAGCAACAGCAAAAGTAAGCATGACTGGAAAGTGCTTGTGATCTTAGGGATTAAGAGAGGATACAGATTATGGAAGATTCTTACGTATTACAACTGTTGAAACCAAAGTTTAAAGATTTTCATTTGTGTTTCTGCGGATTTGCAGAATGTAAGCCATTACATAGCTATGGACCGGCCGCAAGACCCAATTATATTTTGCATTATGTAATGAAGGGCAAAGGTATCTATCAGGTTGGTGAAACGAAGTATCCGCTGAAAGAAGGACAGGCCTTTCTGATTGAACCGGAAAGCCTTACCTTTTATCAGGCAGATAAAACGGACCCATGGTCTTACCTTTGGGTAGGATTTGGTGGTACGGAGGCACAGAGATTTGTCAGAGATCTCGGACTGAACAGTCGTCAGCTTACATGCGAGTGTGAATATGGGGAAGAACTGAAAGAAATTGTATTTGAAATGCTTCATCATACGAGTTCAACTGCAGAAAATCTTTATTATCTCCAGGGAAAATTGTATCAGTTTTTCTCCGTGCTGGCTCGCGGGATTGAAATTCAGCAATATGCGGATGATACAAAAGAAAGTATACATGTACAGGAAGCAATTGCCTATATAAAGAATTACTATTCACAGAAAATCACAGTGGAAGATATAGCTGATTATCTGGCACTTAACCGAAGTTATTTATATACAATATTTAAGAACAGTCTTGGAATCTCGCCGAAGGATTTTTTGACGAAATTTCGAATTTCCAGAGGAAAGGAGCAGCTCACACTTACAGATCTCTCTGTGGAGGAAATCGCAGTTTCTTGTGGTTATCGCAATTCACTTGCTTTCGGCAAAGTATTTAAACAGAAAATGGGAATGACGCCGACCCAATATCGTAATGATAACAGAAAGGCTGCCCGAGAACAATTGATCAGTGCACAAAACGAACTGAAAGAATACAAGGAACATAAAAAAATTTATGTAGGAGAAGTCGAAAAAGAATAGACGAAATGTTGAAAAAGATATCCGATACCTAACATTTGAGATATAATGCTTAACAAAAAGGTATAACGGATGTCTTTTTTTGTACGCTATACTAGTATCAGCAGATATAAGGAACAAGTGCACAGGTTTCTTCACTCAGATATCAAATAAACAAAGGAGTATTAGAGGAGGAGAATCATGGAAAATCAAAAAGATACTCAGAAAAATCCGCAATATAAATATGCGTCTACAAGAGAAAAATTATGTTTTGGAATTGGAGCAATCGGCAAAGATGCGATTTGCAATTTAGTAGGAGCATTTTTAATGCTTTATTTTACAGATACTTTGTATCTGGCACCGGCATTTGTCGGCGTACTGTTTTTGGTAGCAAGAATATGGGATGCGATCAATGACCCGATGATGGGAATGATCGTTGACAATACACATACACGTTTTGGTAAATTCAGAATCTGGCTTGTAATCGGAACATTGGTAAATTCAGTTGTATTTGTTTTGTTATTCCACAGTTTTAACCTGTCAGGAACAGCATTGTACGTATATGTATCCGTTATGTATATCTTATATGGAATGACTTATACGATCATGGATGTACCTTACTGGTCATGGCTTCCGAACTTGACAAATGATCCGCACGAACGCGAGAAAGTATCCGTGATTCCAAGATTTTTCGCAAGTCTTGCAGGATTTTCAGTAGCAACATTTGGGCTTTATATTATCAATTACCTGAATAAAGCAGCAGGCGAGAGCAATCTCTACGCAGAAAAAGGATATACACTTTTTGCAATTATTATCGCAGTTATTTTCATCGTTACAATCGGAATTACTGTATTTAATGTAAAAGAGGAATCAACAGTAGGTATATCAGCAGAAAAGACAAGTCTGAAACAGGCATTTCATGTAATTGTAAAAAATGATCAGTTGCTTGCATTTATCGGATTACTTTTGACATTTAACCTTTGTACACAGATTGCAAAAAGCTTTGCTGTGTATTATTTCAAATGTGTATGCCACGATGAATATCTGTATTCTATCTTTGGATTTGCAATTATTGCTGAGATGGCAGGACTTTTATGCTTCCCAAAAATCGCAGCAAAAATTAGCCGTGAAAAGGTATACGCATTTGTATGTGGACTTCCAATTGCTGGATTTGTACTGCTCGGTGCAGCAGGATATGTAGCACCACAGAGTAATGTATTAGTTGTTGTATGTTGTGCACTGCTTTTCTTCGGATCAGGTCTTTCACTTGGAGTAACAACATGCTGTATGGCAGACGTTATCGACTATGGAGAAGTAAAATTTGGTGTACGAAATGAAAGCGTAACATGCTCTGCACAGACATTTCTTATGAAGGCAGCTACGGCAGTAGCAGGTGGATTAACAGGAATTGGTCTTCAGATTGTAGGATACAACGCAAAAGCGGTAACTCAGAGCGCAGCGACCGTAATGGGTATTCGCGTGTTAATGCTTGTGATTCCAATCATTCTTGCATGTGCAAGCTTTGGTATTTACAAAAAATACTACACTTTAAAAGGTGAGAAGATGGAAGAAATCACAAGAAAAGTAAATGAAATGCATGCGAAAAAGCAGACAGCTTAAGAGACAACAATTCAATTGTAAAAGAGGTAGTATATGAGACAGATTATTTTTCACGAGGAAACAAAAACTTTCCATTTATACAATGAAAAAATCAGTTATATCTTATGTGTATTAGAAAATGGACATCTGGGACAATTATATTTTGGAAAACGACTTCATGATAAAGCAGATTTTTCTTATCTGGTTGAGAAATGTGAACGCCCAATGACATCGTATATATATGAGTGGGATCGTACTTTTTCATTGGAACATATCCGACAGGAATATCCGGTTTACGGTACGACAGATTACAGACATCCGGCAATTGAATTGTTGCAGGAAAACGGCAGCAGGATTAGTGAGTTCCAATATGACAGTTATGAGATCATTGATGGAAAACCAAAGCTTCCCGGATTGCCGGCAACATATACGGAGTCCGAAGGGGAAGCACAGACATTGCGCATCTTTCTGAAAGATGCTCTGACTGGTGCAAAACTGGCACTTTTATATACGATTTTTGATGAATATAGTGCAATTGCAAGAAGTGCTTATATTGAAAATGCTGGTGAGAAAAATCTGCATGTATTAAATATGATGAGCTTAAGCCTGGATCTTCCGGATAAGGATTATGAATGGATGCAGTTGTCCGGTGCGTGGTCCAGAGAGCGCTATATTAAGAATCGAACATTGGAGCAAGGCATAACAGCTATCGACAGCATGCGCGGAAATTCTTCTCACGAACATAATCCGTTCCTTGCTTTAAAACGTCACAACACAGATGAGAATGCAGGAGAAGCAATTGGAATAAGCCTTGTATATAGTGGAAATTTCCGTATGCAGGCAGAGGTAGATACACATAATGTGACACGAATTACAGCCGGGATCAATCCAGAAGGATTCGATTGGAAATTAGAACCGGGAGAAAGCTTTCAGACACCGGAAGCAGTTCTGGTTTACAGTGAAAATGGATTAAATGGCATGAGTCAGACATTTCAGAAGCTGTATGCAAAGAGACTCGCAAGAGGGTATTGGCGCGATAAGGCAAGACCGATTTTAAATAACAACTGGGAAGCAACTTATTTTGACTTTACAGAAGATCGCCTTGTAGAGATTGCCGGGAAAGCAAAAGAATGTGGAGTAGAACTGTTTGTCTTAGATGACGGATGGTTTGGTGCGAGAAGAAATGACAGAGCCGGTCTTGGCGACTGGGTGGCAAATGAAGAGCTTCTGCCAAATGGCATCAAAGGTCTGTCAGAAAGAATTGAAGCACTTGGATTAAAATTCGGCCTTTGGTTTGAGCCGGAGATGGTAAATAAAGACTCTGATCTTTATCGAGCACATCCAGACTGGATTTTACAGACACCTGGAAGAAATACATCACACGGCAGATACCAGTATGTACTCGATTTCGCAAGAAAAGAAGTAGTAGATTATATTTATGGTATGATGACAAAGTTATTATCGGAGTCGAAAATCTCATATATTAAATGGGATATGAACCGAAGCATTACGGAATGCTATAGTAACAAACTTCCTTCAGACAGACAGGGAGAAGTGTTCCATCGTTATATTTTGGGTGTATATGATCTGTACGAGCGGTTGACAAATGAGTTTCCAGAAGTATTATTTGAATCCTGCGCCAGCGGTGGCGGAAGATTTGATCCGGGAATGCTGTATTATGCACCGCAGGGATGGACAAGCGATGATTCGGATGCAATTGAGCGTCTGAAGATTCAGTACGGAACTTCTATGTGTTATCCGCTCAGCAGTATGGGAAGCCATGTGTCTGTTGTCCCGAATCACCAGGTATTTCGCAATACTCCATTACATACAAGAGCGAATGTAGCATACTTTGGAACTTTTGGATATGAACTGGATCTCAACAAATTGACAGAAGAAGAGATCAAAGAAGTAAAAGAACAAATCGCATTTATGAAAGAATACAGAGAAGTGTTACAGTTTGGAACATTTTATCGTCTGAAAAGTCCATTTGAAGGAAATGAGACGGTATGGATGGTGACAAATGAAGACCGAACGCTTGTAATCGTAGGCTACTATCGTGTTTTAAATGGAGTGAATCAGCCGTATAGCCGTGTTAGATTACAGGGATTGGACCCGGATATGGTTTATGAAAATGTATGGAATCATACAGAAAATTACGGAGATGAATTGATGAATTATGGATTGATCACATCTGATGTGACAGCTGGTGAAGTGCCAGGAAATGTGACTCCTTGTACCGATTTTGAATCCAGAATCTATATGCTGAAAGGCAAAAAAGTTCAGGAGGGAAGATAGGTCATGACGAAGACAAAAAGAACTGGCGGAATGGTACTGGGAATATTGTTTATTGGATTATGTGTATCTTTCTTACGACTTTCACAATTTGGCGTGGATCCATTCAGTGCAATGAATCTCGGAATCAGCGGATTTATCGGATGGAGCTTTGGAACGTGGCAGTTGCTTGTCAATGCGATCATTCTTGTAGTTGTATTCTTTCAGGCAAGATCCTGCATTGGTGCGGGAACCATTATCAATATGGTATTTGTCGGATATATTGCAGATTTTATCTGTTATGTAGCAAATGATGTAGTGCAGATTCAGATGAATCTGCCACTGCGTATCCTTGCACTGCTGATTGCTCAGCTGATGGCATCCATGGGAGTGGCATTATATATGGTCGCAGATATGGGAATCGCTCCATATGACAGTGTCGCAATTATAATCGAAAAACTGACACATCAGAAAATTCCATTCCATAAAGCAAGGATCCTTTCGGATGTTGTTGTCGTGATTATCGGAATCATATTTGCCACTGCATCTGGGGAGGGAATCTGGTCGGTAGTAGGGATTGGTACAATTATAAATGCCTGCTTCAATGGTCCATTAATTCAATTTTTTAAAACAAAACTGGAGAGATTTTACTTGTAAAATCTAAGGATTACAATTCTCCAATTCTTGCAAGGCTCATATCCAGAACGGATACGGGCCTTTCTTTTTCACCAGTAGCTTCATCCAAACCTTCATATTGAATAATGAATCCTTCTCAAACGAAAATTCCAAGCGCTCGAACATTTCCTTATCATCACCGTAAGTGTAAACGCTGTCATATATCATCCATTTTCGATTTGATCCGGTTATCATTCGCGGTGTATTCGACATGAGGATAGTTTCTTCTGGAAATTGGGTTGGAATCGTTCCATAAAGTAAGCGTCCGTTTTTGTTATAAATGCTATCATTCATTTAGCATCGCATCCTGACGAATTACAGGCCGTAAAAGAAGAACATGCTTCTTATCGAAATTAAAAGCAAAACAAGTAATTTATTTGAAAATAATTTTTCAAATACGGACATAACCGGTGGATGGACCTGCACCGACCTTTGCGATATACCCACTTTTAACTAAATCCGTCAGTGTTCTTTCAACGGTAACCTTACTTATGTCAGGGCATAGTTCCATAATTTCCTTCTTCGTTATCTTACCGACCTTATTATCAATCACCGCCTTAATTCTATCCGGCTTGGAAAGATTATGATACTTCAAATGTTCTACACGGTTTTCAAATTCATTGTATGCTTTCAGCATAATACCTAAATAATACTTAACAAAAGGCTCATAACTGTTTTCATCCTCATGCCAACCGACAGAACTTACTTGAAGAGCTTCATAATATGTTTCTTTCGTTTTTTCAATCAGCATTTCCATGCTGACATACTTTCCAACGATATATCCAGCCTTATAGAACAACAATAAAGTCAACAGACGGCTCATTCTACCATTTCCATCATTGAAAGGATGAATACACAGAAAATCTAGAATGAACATGGGAATTAAAATCAGTTTATCAATGAGATTTGCTTCCCATGCTTCAAGAAAATGAGCGCAAAGTTCGTCTATTGTTTCTGCAGCCTGAAAAGCTGGAACTGGAATAAAACGAGCTTTCTGGTGTCCCTCGGCATCGGTTTCTGCAATTACATTGTCTGAATTCTTATAGGTACCACCGATGTTTCCTTGGGAATAAGAATATAAATCACGATGTAACTGTAAAATAATGTCTGGTCTTGGAGTGATATATTCATAACTTTCGTGAATCGTAGCCAGCACTTCACGGTAGCCGGCAATTTCCTGTTCAGACCGATTACGTGGCTCTGCTTTCTGACTTACCAGTTCTTCCAAACGTTTATCACTTGTAAATATACCTTCAATTCGGTTAGATGCTCCCGTACTTTGAATTAAAGCAACTTCCAGAAGTGTTTTCAGTTCATCTATGTTTGTTTCCAGAAATAATTCCTGTTTACCTTTATGCTCATGAATGCTGCCAACCATCTGAACAATTTCAGGTGTCAGCAACTTCGCAGGATTTGTAATATAATCAAAATTTTTCATTGAAATTTCCTTCATTTTGAATTTATCTCCATCATTTTAATGCTAAATGATGGAGATTTCAATAGATTTGATGGAGATAAATTCTCCATATGCACAATAAATATACTCATTTGGATATAGAATTTATTACTTCATCGTCTTTGCCAGCGAATTGAGCAACGCCTGCATCTCTGGATTTGCCAATACTTTTGCCAGAAGTTCCGGATCGACTTCATCAGCAACAGTATTATTATTATTTTCCTGCTGATTCCTAAGATTTCCTGTAACTCTTGAACTGTATAACATCTTTTTCTGACATTTCTTTATCCTCTGTTCTTTAACTTTATTTCATTTTTAATTCAACAAACTGTTAAGGAAACAATTGGAGTTGGTGTAAACGAAAAAGCAGTCTTGCGGTTTTATCAAACTGCCCTTTCGTTTACATCAATTTCGATTTTTCCTTGGTGAGCAAAGTCGCGTCCCTTTAGCCGATAGCTATGGGGATTCAATCGTTGCTCTTTTCCTTAAGTTTATCATACCGGATGTTTTGGTAAAAGTTTTTTTATTCAAGAAATCAATTTCAGGCATGACAAACAAACCTCCTATGCGGAAGTCATTTATTCTATGCAATTGTAGATTTTAACATCTCATATGTGCACGAAAAGAAGAACTGTATTTATCTTTGCGGGGTGATACCATATTCCCTCCGCAAGAAGAACATTTGCATACATCGATGTGATATAAAACCCTTATCATTTCTACTGCATTTAGATTTTTTAATGTAGAAATGTATTTCTTACATCCTAGCAGGTTTCTGCAGTGAGTTATCTTTTTTCTCTTGTTTCTACATGATAGCAGACCATAGTGCCGGATTCTGACAAATCGTTTGGGAGGAACATGCATCATGAATCGACGGATGAATTCTTCTCCTGAAATTGTTTTCTCTTTCCAGCAGCCTTCGTTTTTATAGTCTTTTACTACATATGTAACTGTCGTATCTGTCATGGATGCATGAATCGTGGAATCCTTGAGATTCCGTTTATTTGCAGCAGATCGAATCTGATTAAAAATTTCTTCGTACATAATAAAATCCTCCATGTGAAATCAGTAGTTAATGAAAACCCTGCTTACATGGAGGCGCATTAGCATAATAAAACCGCTTGTCAGAAAAGCGGTCAAATGGTATTCTTTTCATAGGCAGTGGTGTCTTTCTGTATTGAATTGTTTTGTGTGGTAACTTTACAATATCAAATACTGGTAAGAATTGCCATTGCCTATTTTATTATTGAGAAAAAAGAAAGCTGCGCCACAGCCTTGGCAGGCCATCGCGCAGCGATTTTGTTCAACTTGAAGTTGTATATTGTTTTACAAAGGTTGCATCATTTCAAGTATAATTCCATCAGGATCCTTAAAGTAAAATGCTTTGCTTTTACCAAATCCTTGTGAACTAAAATCAAAATACTGTGGTTCAGACAGGCACTCCACATGATTTTCGATAAGGGCTTTGTAGACAGAATCAATGTCATCCGTATAAAAGCATACTTCCGAGATAGATGTCGTAAACAAGTCTGATTGTTCTTTGTGGATTTTGCTGTCTACAAACTGGATCAATTCAACAGGTGGTGTTTCAATATTCTCAGAACCATTCAAATAAGCAACCCTTGCCTTACAATTTTTCTTTTGAAACATTTTATCTGTCTCTTCGCCAACCATCATGATTTCTCCTTGATATTTAAGTCCAAGTATATCTCTATAAAATGCAATTGATTTGTCTAAATCTGAAACCGTCAATCCTACATGATATATTCTTCCAACCATTTACTATTCCTCCTTAACAAACGATAAATCCCGAATTGTTAAAGTCCACAAGTCGAAAATTGTCACCTTCTACATATTGTATTTCCCAAGACAATAATTATCACAACATCAGCTAAAATAATACCCAATGCAATATACACAAAAAATGCCGGTAAAATATTTTCAAACACTCCCATAATTAATAGAAGAATTGCTATAATAGACATTCCAATTCCCATTGTTCTGCATAGCTTTTTTTCATTATATTTTGCCTTTTCTTCTTTTGAAGCTGTATTATATCCGGAAATTAACCAACTTCCATGTCCAGAAATCAAAACTATGGAAAGTATAGCAAATATTATAAATCCAACATATACTACCCAGTCTGGTCCAGTTGATAAGTCTACCATTTTCATTTGTATAACATCTCCCACCAAATCTCGATTTCTATTTTTGTTTCCATAGCATGATGTATTCTTTTTCACCAGTAGCTTCATCCAAAACTTCACATTGAATGATTTTGAACAGGTACTTGCTATTTTGCGTTTACATGCAATTTTATAACTGGTTATATATAAAGCAAGGGCGAAAAGCTGATTTTATTCAAGCCTCTCACCTATTCTTATCATAGAAGATCTTATTTACAGACTTTTCTTCATAGTTTTCTGTTCGATAATTGGTTCAGTTATTCTTTCCAGAAGATTTTCGTATCATGAGTCTTGGTTCAATCATCTGAATACGATTTTTTGATTTTCCATCTTTTAATAATACATCCACCATATGTACTACCTCTTCAATCATATCTTGTATAGGTTGTTGTACAGTTGTCAGACTATATGCTTCCCAAGATGCCATATCAATATTATCATATCCTATAACAGAAAGCTCTTCTGGTATTTTTATTCCCAACTTAAATCTGGCAGCATCCATGACACCCATAGCAATCAAATCACTCGTGCAAAAGATTGCTGTTGGCGGATTGTCTTTATGAAGCATTCTGACTCCAGCTTCATAACCTGCCTGATAATCATATTCTGACTTTTCCTCTTGAATCTGATATATTTGATGCTGTCTCAGTTTAGAATAAAAACCTACTTTCTTCTCTACTTCTTCGCTTGTTTCTCTTGTAAACTGAATATAACCGATATTTCTATGTCCATTTTTGTACAAATAATCTGCAACCAAACCAGAACCATATATAGGATCAACATATACGGTATTAATATCTGTTCCCGGAATAAAACGATTAAAAAGTACTACTGGGATATCGTTACCTATAATTGTTTCAGCCATAACCTTTGTCATAGCAGAAGCAGTAATCACAACCGCGTCAACTTGAAATTGTATGACTCTCTCTATAATCTGATCGATTTGATCTTGGCGTGGCACTTTAAATACTAGGCATTGTTTTCCGATATCTTGTAATTTCTTTACAAAACTATTTATAATTGCATTATAAAACGGTCCCAAACTATCCCCGACAACAAGACCCACTATGTTCGTTCTTCCACTAATCATACCTCTTGCCACTAGATTAGGACGATATCCCAATTCTTTTGCCACAGACAAAACACGCTCTTTTACAAGCGGTTTCACTGTACATCCTTGTGGTGAATTAAATACTCTTGACACGGTAGATTGCGAAACTCCCGCTTGTTTTGCAACATCTTTAGAAGTTATCGATTTATTCAATAGATTTTTTGTGTCAGCCATATAAAAACCTCTTTCTAATACTGTATCATTGCCAAAAATACATATTGTCCCAGAAAGAGCAAAAGTACAATCAGCTCATGTATTCCAAATGTAAATGGGGCGATGGATGTTGTACCATCTTTACTGCTTTTATTTTCCTGTAGGATTTTCTTACGTATTCCCCAAACTGTATAATCCTTTTTATCATCATTATCTTTCTCTTTAAAAACCAGACTTAGAAAATATCCAAACGTGGTAGTTATTATAGCACCAACTGCCGGATTCCACAACCAATTCAAATGATATTTTACCGCAATCATATATCCTGATACCAGACCTATAATAAAACCACTTGCCACACCTTTATCACTTGCACGATATGTAAACATTGCCAAAATAAAGGCACCTGTAGCTGGACCTGCAAAATAAGATATATAACTTCCAACTACATCCAACACAGATTTTACTGTTCCATTAAATCCTATCAGAACAACAAAAATCATAATAATTCCGATACTGGCCGAAATAATCATGGACACCTTCAAAGATGCATCTTCTTTCTTGCGCATTAAAGGTTCATAAATATCCTTTGTGAATACTGCCGTCATACTATTTAACAAACTATCTATGCTCGACATTGCCGCCGCGAATACTCCGGCAATGATTAGTCCAATTGCGCCCACAGGCATTTCATTTAGAATAAATGAAATCATGATTTCATTTGATGTTTCAAACGTTCTTCCCTGGTAAAATACAAACAGAATTACACCTACTAACAACATGATATAGTACACAACATTCATAACAATAGCACTTACAACAAAAGAATTCTTTGCCTGCTTTAAAGACTTAGACGTTAAAACCCTCTGTACTTGTGCCTGGTCGAAGCAAAAATAACGTATCCACATGAATGCTCCGCCTATCAAGGTTGCCCAAAATGTATTTTCAAGTGTAAGATTTGTATTAAAATCAAGTGTATCTAGTTTTCCGGCCTCTTGTGCAATCGCCAAAGTATCAAAAAATCCCAAACCAATTCCGTTTAACGCATTGTTGATTACTAAAAAAACTGCTCCAACAACTACAATCATCTGAATACTGTCCGTCCAAATAACTGCTTTGATTCCTCCCATAAGTGTATAAACTATAGCTATCACAACTACAACTGGAACCAATATTTTTACAGACCATCCAGTCATCATTTTCAATATCAAAACCGGTATGTATACCATAGAACTAATTTGAATAATTGAATTGATAAAAAATTGCATAATTGTCAGAATTCTGGAGTATCTTCCCAAACGCTTTTCCATATATTGATATACCGAAGTTACTTCCATTCTGTAAATAACTGGAGTTGTTACGCTTAACGCAAATAATACCGCTAAAGGGACTGCTATATTAACCATAACCGGATACATTCCTGAGTTGTATGCCCATCCTGGTCCTCCAATGAATCCGTTTGCACTAATCATAGTGGCCGCGATAGATAATGCAACAGGAATCCAGGGCATCGATCTTCCGGCGAGAAAATAATCTTCTTGATTAGCATTCCCTTTTCCTGAAAAATATCCAATGATTAACATCAATATAAAATAGCCAATAATAATTCCAATATCTATCGCTGACCCCATAATTCACCTTATCCTTTCCAAGCTATTCTTGAACTTTATTCAGTGTTTCAGGTAACACCAACCAAACAATCGATCCAGCAATGAATACCGCCATTGCAATATAGAAAATAATCATCATTCCCATGTTACCTGACGCTGCTCCTGCAATAGCCGGCACTGCAAAGGTAGAAATGATTCTTCCACCATTAAAGGACATGCCTGCCGATAATGCCCGATATTTGCTTGGGAATAACTCTGTATAATATGCACCCCATGCTCCTGAATATCCGACTGCAAATCCAATTAAGACGGATACCATATAGAATGATGTTACATTATCGACACCAAGTTTTGTATAAACGAATACAAATACTGCACTGGCTGCCATACCAATGAATGGTATTTTTCTTCCAAATTTATCTGCGATTATTCCCCAGACAAAATATCCCAATAATTGGCCTAATCCCTGCAAACTAAAAATAGAACCTGCAACTGCAGCTGTCATGCCGATACTTGTTACCAAATATGTCGTAGCATTATTTGAGAATGCTGAGTATGCTGTAAAGTTTGCTCCCGAAAGTATAATTGTTCCAAGACCAATCCACAAGTATTTCCCTTTATACATACTAAGATAATTAATCTTTTCTCCACTTTCTTTTCCTTGCTCAAACATCTTTTGTGCATATTCGGAATCATCCGGCACAAAAATAACTGCTAATATAGCACCAATAATCGGTGGAATAATTACTGTATACATCAATGTTTTCCAATTGGCATCGCCTAATACTCCATATACTTTTCCTCCAAACATCATAGCAAGAGAATATAATGCAGTTAATGTTGCAGCCAATTTCCCTCTATATTTTCCAGGAAACATATCAGCAACTAACGGCATTGCACATCCAAATACTCCTCCTAATACTACACCTGTACAGAATCTCGCGGATTTCCACAGCATCACACTTGTTGGTGAAAGCATCGGAATAAATGTAGTCAATGCAATCAAAAGTGCAATAGAAATTAATGTCTTTTTCTTACCAATTCTAGTCGAAATCATACCAAACAAAAATGTTCCGGGTATTGTTCCGAATGACATTACCGCAAAAATTTCTTCTGACTGTTTTAATGTAAATCCAAAACCGCCTGCACTAATATCTCCAATCATCGTTGGCTTGATAAATGTACCTACCATAAAATTATAGCAATAGAAAAAGTAAATAATAGCTATTGCCAAAAAAGCAAGCATTTTTTTTGTCATGGAATCATCTTTTCCTAAGATAATATCATCCTTTTCCATTTTTACTCTTCCTCCTTAATTCCCATATATTTTTGTTTTAATACATCTAAACCGTCAAAGGTGATCCACTCTTCACGAACCTTATTATTGACTACATGATAATGGTTAATTCCCATTATTTCAAGGTGTTTTCCTGATGGCTGCCCAAAGAAACCAATACCTTCATTGATTCCCCTTAATCGCCATCTAACCGCTACGTCATATCCGTCATTATTAGGTCTATCTGTACAGGTTACTCTCTCCACCTCATAACTTCCATTTGGTACTGATGATAATAAACTGATGATCATTCCCTGAATCTCATCGTATCCATTCAAATCCTTGTCACAAATAAAATGTACAACAGCATTATCATAGTAATATTTTTTTACTTCATTTATATATTTATAATTGTAAATATGACTGAGCATTTCTAGCATCATCTCACCTACAGAATCATCCTTCGCATTATACTTTTCTGGCATGAACTGTCCTTCCATAGATTCGCATAAACCATATGTATTCTGTAAGTAATTCATTTTCTGATTGGCCGTCTTAGCCATATTTCGAGCTAACTCCTCCGGATTTATTCCCAATTGTGTTACAATCCAAAGGTTATCTCTTACAAGCCATTCCTCATGAATTCTATTATTTGTCACAGCACAATCAATAACTGTTCGGAAATTGATCTTATTACCTGTTGCCGGCCCAAAATTACTGTCTCCAAGATTAGTTGCTGTCGAAAGAACTCGATGAGACGATAAAAATCCTTCTTTTCCATAATTCGACCAAATAACATTCTGTCCAATCAATCTTCTGTCTGGGAATGCATGTAGTGTCTGTAATGTATTGGCAATTACATCTTTGATACCTACTAGATTTGAAGATCCCAAATGCATTGTAATATTATTATGATAAGTGTCATAGATAACTCCAATGCCTTTTTCTTCCCAAATTTGATGCGTGATTTTTAAAATATAATCTACAAAATCTCTATATTGCGGATCAAATCCTGGTAATTTCTGTAATCGATTTTCTTGTTTTGAAAAATCATTATAATCAAATGTTCCTACAGCTACTACCTCAGAGCCTTTTCCATAAAATATTTTATTTGATTCTTCCATCACTTTTCCTTTTGTTTCCATTGCTTTTACTTCCTGTACTTTGTTTTCTTCCTTCATTTTACATTCTCCCGCTAGAATACGTATTCATTTTATGCATTATAAATATTTTTTGTTCTCTCCAAAATATCCAGTCCTTGCTGCTTTAACCAGTAAGGAATATCAATCAGAACCCAGTTCTCAGAAAGTTTATCTCCCTCTCTGCAATAAACGTCGACAACCTGCATATCTGCTCTTACCTCTCCACCCGGCATACCCAGGAAACCACCGATTGGTCTGTTTGTAAGGTTCGGCCATCCGAAGAAACAAGCAAAATTTCCCTCTGCAAATCTACATACATGTCCATTAAATGTCTTATCTTTCAGGTTATTCCTAAACGGTAATTGATGCTGCTCTTGGTATCTGGTAATTGTATATGATGCTCCAATTCCTCCAGGTCCATACCAGATCATATTCTTAGCCCAAGATTTTTCCAATACTTCAGGAGGGCATCCCATTGCTCCGCTTTTGTTCAACTCATCTAAATCATCGACCATTTTATTCACCAAGGCTAAAGTCTTAATTCCCTCTTCCTCCGCTACATCTTCAAATAATAATCCATTGTGATTTCTCGGTCCCGGATAAACAAAATAATTTCCCGTCTGCGGAGGCATTGGATTTACACCAGCCTGTTGCATAAATCCAATAATATCAACAAATAAGCCTGTCTTAATAATTTTACCTTTCTCTACACAATTAAACTCTGCATATCTTAAACTTATCATTTTTCTTGTGTGCGGAATTCCTAACCAATCCTTATCAAACAGCCCCATGAAATGTCCCATGCTCATAATCCATGTGCTACCATCAATTTCATTCTTGCCTCCAATAAAGATATCCTGCCTTCTCTGCATAGATGATAGTGCTTCTTTTAACGGAATAAAAAATACTTCTGCAGCATTATCAACTCCTTCTTGTTCACGAAACGGATATACACCTTTAAAATTATAATCCTGTGGCATATATTTTCTCATGACATTTTTCAATTCTTCTGGCGAAGCATTTTCCATATCAGAAAAATACTTTCTTACTAAATCCTTTTCTTTTTTAAAACTCATCATTATGAACTCCTTTCTCTTTTTGAATACGTATTCATTTCATACTCTAAGATTAACATATGGGCAGAAAAATGTCTACATATACATCATACACATATTTAACAATAATTTTTATTATGATTTGTGCAGTATGACTAAAAAAATCAGCATATTAATTATTAAGACTTAAATTATTGATATATAATCTGTTCTTTCGATATTCACTTCTTAAAGGGCAAATCAGAATACCTATTCAGTTTGTTTTCTACTGCATGCACGTTCTGCAACTAATTTTCTTTTCAATTTATACTGGGTTGATACTGTGAACTGTTGTGATATAACATAGTTGTCAGATACCAATTTCTCGGAGCAATTTCCAAATGACTCAAAACTGATTTATAATTCTATCTGTAACTACGAATCTATTTTTCAAATCATCAACATTGTAATACTGTAACTTATCCACCATATCAGTTCATTATAAAAATCTTAGATTTTTGTCTTGACAACTGAGCCACTATATATACTTTATTTTTTTCAAAAATGTAAGCAAATTTTTATTTTGCACACTCTATAATTATTGCTTCACATCGGTCATATCCAAGCTGAGAGCTGTTCAAACACAGTGTATAATTACTCGCTTTTCCCCATTTCTGTCTGTATAATCAATGCTATCTAAAAGTATATTCTCTGCCCCTGTTCAATAAGAGGAGTAATAATCCGATCTTTTTGGTGTAATTGTTTCTTGGACATGTTGATTCTAGCACGGGAATCAGTTAGTAATTCTCGATACTTTCTATCTGCAAATCTGGCATCATAGAGATACTTATGAGCGATTATGTCAAAGACGGCGTGCTTGCTCCTGTATCTGGCGATTATGTATTTTCAGAACTGGTAAATCCTGTCTTTACCAAAGATGGCGATAATCTCAAAGTTAGCGTGTCCGTAAAATATCTGGATAACAAGTCGAAAATGACGCAAATCTCACAGTATGACCTTGTGCTTCATAAGGACGATAACTGGAAGATTGTAGAATAAATATTACAGCAGAATAGTATGGTAATTTGTTGTTTTCTCTATACTATTCTGCATTTTGTTGTGATATAGTATGAATTAAGAGAGATACAAACATGCTGTTATGGAGGTAGTCATAATTATGGGATTGTTTGATAAATTCAAGAAAAAAGAGGACGTACAGCAAATAAAAACAGACGAACAAAGAGAACTTGAAAATATAGTCCAACAAAATCATGCTATATTTGATAATGCCTTTTTGGGAAAAAGAGCTACCGATAAGGAAATAGTTCAAGCAGAGCAACAATTAGGAGTAAAAATTCCTGCACCTTTTGTATGGTTTTTAAAAGAATTTGGTAGTGGTGGCTATTGGTTTGATTTCATTGGCTACACTAAAAACGGAAAAGCACAATTTGTTGAAGAAACTCTTAATCAGAGAGAAAATGGGTTGCCGGAAAACTTCTTGGTTATTGAAGATTGTGATGAATTTTATCATTGCTTGGATACTTCTAATGGGAAGATTACTTCATGGAGTCAATATGATAATGACGGTGTAATATATCGTTTTGATAACTTCTATGATTTTTTTAGAGATAATCTGGAAAATGCGATAGAAAATTTTTAATCTAATCTTACTACACAAAATCGGAGGAATTTATAATGGGACTTTTTGATAAATTTAAGAAAAAGAATCTTAAATCTACACCCGAAGAAATAAAGAAAATAGAAGAACCAAAGACAGACGATAGGATTGAGCTTACGTTAGATAATTTATACAGTGAATTAGCAAATACTATTATATCTACACTTCCTATGGAATGGGAAGTATTTCATTATCTGGGAGAAGTAGAATCAAATAAAAATAGCTGGTCGTCCGTATTTTTTGTAAAAGGGATTTATGAAGAAAAATATATAAAATGTTTTGATTTATCTTCATTTAATGACCAATGTAGTAATGAAATGGATTCTGTTTTACTTAGAATATATGATTGTTTTGTTCAAAATAATCTTAAAATTTGGGAACAAATGTGTCTTTCGGTTCACAACACAGGAGATTTTAAGGTAAACTTTAATTACGATGTAATGGCAAAATCAGAGTATGGACAAGTAGAAAGGGAAATTATCTGGGCTTACGAAACTTTTGGAGCAAAGCCTGAAAATAGTCCGTTTTTAACAAATATTTTTAACAGGTATTTAGAGCAGAAAATAGAGAAAGAGGACTCATAATGGAATTGAATATAAATTCTCCTGCATATTTTACAAATTATTATGGTGTAGATGATGAGGTATATAGCTATTGTCAGAATCTGCATAATTTCTTTAAAACAAAAGAATACAGTGAAACTTTAACTATAATTGGAATAACACCTATTGTTGCTCCAAAAGAAATATATAATCAAGGATTATGGAAAGAAAAAGTTCAAATTATATCTTTAGGGACTTGTGCAATAATTGATATTAGAATGGATTTTGAAAGCTATTATAATGCGGATAGTAAAGAAAAAATTGAGTTAATTAAACAAATGTTAATTAAGGCAATTAAAAAGGTAAAATCAAAAGGAAAGTTTAATTGGGAACAATTTAGAGAAGATTTGTTAAATTATAAGGGAATTTAAAAATTACCTCAATTTGTTTTTGATAAAATAGAAAATTTTGAATTTTTAGTATCCGCTTTTTACACAGACAGATTCGCATCTCCCCAATCCTTCATATAGTCAAGAACAGATAAAAAACTTTCTCCCAGTTCTGTCAATGAATACTCCACACGTGGAGGAACCTCACAAAAATCGTGGCGAAGGATAAAACCGTCTGCCTCTAATTCTCGGAGTTGCTTTGTAAGGGAACTTTCCGTTATTTCTCCGATCTGGCGGCGAAGCTGACCAAACCTCCGGACATCACATTTTCCGATATACCAAAGAATTTCAATTTTATATTTTCCTCCCAGTAATTTCTGCACGGTGGAAATTGTTTTGCACCGATTGATTGCGGATTCAGATTTTCTCATTCTTTTCATCTCCTTCTCTGTCATTATATCCAATTTCACGCCCAAAAAAAGGTACTATAAAAAAGTACCGTACTTTTATTTTCGCTGTGCTTTTCTATAATGTTGTTAACGGGAAAGTCATGTGTAGGTTTGCCCGTTACCTGCACATAATCATTGCAACAGGAGGTATTTACCATGCACTATACAGGAACCATCTGGCGTCCACCCTACGAGGCAGATTCACTGCTTTTAGAAGTGCACACATCACAAGTGCAAATTTTGCACGCTGTACAGTGACCTGCCCTTCAAATTCAGGATGACACCCATAAAGGATATCGAAAGCGACTTATTGGAGGTACAGGTCTTACGCAATAATCCTGCTTCCATAATAACAAACAAACTACATGGATTGCCACGTCCAAAGCCGATACAAAGAGTTTTCCTAACTGGGGCAAACCCATTCGTTCTCAAAACAGACAAACTCCTTGAAATTGCAGCACTCATCCGAAAGTATCTGCCATCTGTCGAATCAATCGGCTGTTTTGCCCGTATTACAGATTCAAAGAATAAGACGGATGAAGAATTGCTGCAACTCCGGCAGGTAGGATATAACAGACTGACGATTGGAGTAGAAACCGGAGATGATGCGGCGTTGTCCTTCATGCGAAAAGGTTATACTTCGCAAGATATTCTAACCCAATGCAAAAGGTTGGAGCAGGCGGGCATTGAGTACGGCTTCTTCTATCTGACCAGCATTTCTGGTAAAGGAAATGGAGAAACCGGTGCGATAGCCTCAGCAGAAATTTTCAATCAGCTACATCCTTTTCTGATCGGGCCGAATATGCTGACAATCTACCCGGAATCAGAACTGTATCAGGAAATACAAAACGGAAACTGGGAAGCAGAAGATGAAATTGAAAAATATCGGGAACTCCGTGTCCTTGTGGAGAATTTGAATATTTCAACCTATTTTGCCGCCATGGGAGCTTCCAACGCCTTTCAACTTCAGGGACTTTTGCCGGAGGACAAAGAAAAATTACTGAAGACACTCGATAGAATTATTTCGGAAGCCGATGAAACTGAACTGCTACACTACAGAAAAAATCTCCCTCATTTATAAGCAAACCTGTTTGTGAATACACCCTGTAGCAATATAAATACACTATGGGGTGTATTCTTGTATTCATGCAACGCCCGATTTACCAGCCAAACGCCGATTTTTCAACATCATCACTGGAATTTGCATACCACTTAATATTCCTTAATTAATCACCAGGACCACACCATCAAAAATGATATAATAATTCCGCCTACCGCAAAAACAGGAATCATAGGAAGTAAAACCTTAACATGAAACCATTTCTGATGATACTCTTTTTCCATATCATCCGTTCTGCCATATAGACCTCCTGTTTCGGATTGTAATCCTTAAGCGCTCTATTGGCATTATACATCCTGATCCAGTTTCTTAAAAGACCGGAAGGGATATCATATTTTATTCCTAAATCAATGGAAGAGCCGTCACCTCTTATATATTCCTCAACCACTTTCATTTTAAATTCTTTTGAATAAGAACCATTTCGTATTTTTCTTGAAAAACCGGCAAGTCCATGTTTGTTATAAATCAAGACCCAGTCCTGAATAGTTCTTGAAGATATACATAGTTCTCCACATATCTGTGTTCTGGATTTATTTCCTTCAAGATAATCTATAACAGCCTGTTCTTTTTCTTCTGGTGTAAACTTTGCTTTTCTGGACATGAGAAATACCCCCAAAGTAACAGATTTTTATATTTAATCTGTCTACTTTAGAGGTATCATATCAACAGCAGGTGGTTTATTTGTTTTTCAAAGTTTCGTTTTTCGGATCAACGAAAAACTTCACAATGCAAAACAGGGCCTTGCCCTAACAAATAAAAGAGACAAGATGCTGATCTTGTCCCTTATCATTTATTGTTTCTTTATTCTGATATTGAAAAATTCTTTGAGCCCTTTCGGAAAATTCAAACTCATATGTTTATTAATGCTCCCAGATAAATCTACCGCTCAGAATGTTTTTTTCAGAGTTTCCGTTCCATCTGTTTCGGCCTTCACTATTATCTTTCCTCTTCCGACAGGCCGCACTGCCAGCTGCGCCCTTCCGTAAAATGTGGTATATTCACCTTGTGTGAAATTTTCCGTACTGGTCATAAGTGCACTTCCAAATCCTTGAAGGACTCCTTCTCCCTCCACACTCACTGTGATCTTTCTGTCACAGTCAGTCTTTAATACACCGTTTCTATCTGTAAGGCACACTTCAAAGAACCTGATGTCTCCCCACTCTCCATTTTCTTCACAGATACGGAGCTCCAATTCATCTGAAGCTGTTTCGACACGATATTTCCCGAATTCTTTACCTTCTGCATATAGGATTGCTTCAATATATCCAGGTTGATAGATTGTTTCAAACACAGTAACTCCTGCAAGATCTTTACCTTCTGTTACCTTTCTTACAGGCTTTCGTCCTACACTCTTGCCATTTATGATCAATTCTGCTTCTTCACCGACCCCATACACTTCTACACGAACCGGTTCTCCTTCATGACCTCTCCAGCTCCAACTTGAGACTACATCTGGCCAGGACCAAGGGGTTTTTATAGCTTTTTCTGCCTCACATTTCATATTATACACAGCAAGATAAGGATCTGTCCTGTGTCCGATCATACATTCACGATAATAACTCTGGGGACGGCGATATCCGGTTATATCAAAATCTCCGCAATTTGCTGTTTTATAGGGGAAAACTTCATAAATATCCCCGCTTCGATTAACGGTTCCCCGGTTCCGCCCAATTCCCGGTTCTCCAAGATAATCCCAGGAGGTCCAGGAGAAATCTCCCAGAATAGCAGGGTATTTTTTTACAAGTTCCCAGTTTTTAGCAATATCTTTTGGAAATGTCTCGCTGCCCACGCAGATCCAATCCGTAAAGTTCTCCATATCCAGTAACTGTTTATCCTCCGCATAATTATAACCGACAATATCAAGGATACCACTTGTTTCTTTCGTTGATTCTATCACCGGTTCCGCACACTGCATTTCATTTATCTTATCCATAAAATCAAAGATCACCGTATTGATATCAACTTCTTTTTTCTTCTCCGGTATAGCTGACGGACCTGGTTTTACTGTCAACATGGAATTAATACCTGCTGTAATAAAGCGTGTGGAGTCAAGCAGACGAAATGCATTAGCAAGCTCTCTGCAAATAACTTTCCCATCCAGACGACCCAGTTCACGTATCTCATTTCCGATGGAATACATAACAACACTCGGATGATTAAAACACAGATTTACCAGTGCTTCTGCGGACTGCTTCCAGTCTGTCTCAAAATTCTCACTGAAATCATTTTCCGATTTTCTGTAGTTCCACATATCTGTAAGTTCCGCCATCACCAGCATGCCGTATCTGTCACATGCTGACATGAGTTCCTCACTCATTGGATTATGAGAGCAGCGGACTGCGTTATATCCGGCTTCTTTAAGCATTCGGATTTTTCTGTATTCCGCTTCTTTATACACAGCGCTTCCCAGGATTCCATTATCATGGTGGATACACCCTCCATACATACACACGGTCTTTCCATTGACACAAAATCCTTTTTTTCTGCTGAGGGAAATCATACGGATCCCGGTTTCTGTCTGCACCTCTTCTATCGTTTCTTCTTTCAACAGCTTTACCGTACATCTGTAAATATGAGGATCATCCGGACTCCATAATTTCGGATCATCAACATAAATCCTCCACGATACACGGGTCGTCTCTCTATCTTTTAATGTAACTGCTCTTTTGCTGACAGCCGCGATGTTTCCATTTCCGTCTCGCAGTTCCACCATGGCTTCCACCTCATGAGTGAGCATATCTTCATTACAAATATATAGCTCTGTCTCAAGAACCGCTTCTTCCTCATTGGCAGATATGGTGCTAAACCTTACTTTTCCCGGGCAGAAATGAATCTTTCCTCCCCTGAGTAGATAAACGTTCCTGTATATTCCTGCTCCTGTATACCAACGGGAATCACATGATGAGTCCGCTTCCACCGTGATCAGATTTGTCTCTCCATATTTCAGTAATGCATGAACTTCTATTATAAAACGGTCATAACCGCACCTGTTCCCCCCGGCATAAACTCCGTTGACATATACTCTGGAATTCTTATATATTCCATCGAACTGAAGAGCGATATACTCTCCTTTCCACTCTGACTGTATATAAATCTCTTTTGAATATAGAAGATGTACATTTGGATAAAATCCTTTTTTTCTATCGCCATCTTCTGAACAGTCCAGTCCTATCATCGCATCATGCGGAAGAGTGATCATTTGCCCAGGTATGTCTGCCGCCTTATTCCCAATTGTTTTATATTTAAAGTACCAATCTGAATTAAGCAATATTTTCTTCATTTTGATTTCCCTACTTTTTCCCTAATTCTCTCATTCTTTTATTTTCCTTTTCTACATTCAGGAAAACCAGCACAAGCAATGTCACCACCGAAGGAATCACAACCGCCAGGATATATCCATAATTAATAACGCTCACTGTAAAAGCCGACTGTGCCTCTGTAGTTCCATTAAACTTTGCAAATTCGAGTAAAATCCCTGTCACTGCTGTTCCAAATCCAGTACCCACTTTCAATCCTACAGAAGAACAGGAATACATCATTCCCGTCACACGTTTTCCGAACTTCAGTGCAGAATAGTCATCAGCAGCAGCAATAAGAGCATTCACTCCGCCTCGCATTGGTGCAGTTCCAGCTGACTTCCCTACAAGACCGATAACAATTGCTATGAAACAGAATTCTGTATTCCCGCCGATGAGCGCCAGAATACCTCCTGCGATTCCAAATACTGCTCCCCAGATTGAAACCCTGCGAATGCCAAATTTTTCTGTAAGCTGGGGTACAAAAAGAAGAATGATCATTGCCGGGATCATACCAACCATGCTCAATGTTCCCAGCAATCCGGCATTGTTCAGTTTATATGTTGTATAATAGATACCAAGACCACTTGTTACTCCACTTGCTAGATACATAACGAGATACCAAACCAGGAGCATAATAAAATATTTATTTTTAAAAAGGAGCATAACCGACTCTATAAATCCGATCTTATTCTCTTTTTCCGTTTCATTTCCACTTTCCATCAGTTCACTGTCTGATAATTCTTTTACCGCTAAAACAGGAATAAAAAGAAAAACAAAACAGATCAAAGAATAGATCAATGACACGATCGTCCATCCGTGCTGTCCCCCGCCAAAATACTCTACCAGGTCAGATGTAAATGTACCGATCAAAATAACAGCCAATCCCGCAAAAATATAACGGTAACTTCCCAATTGGACACGTTCTTTTTGATTTTTTGTTACGAGTGCAGTTAAAGAGGAGTATGCAATATTGCTCATCGTGTAAAATACAACTCCCATAAGTGTATAGGCGATAAATATATACACATACTGCGTGTTCTTTGTAAAACCAGACGGTACGTTAAACAGCAAAAAGGTAAAAAAAGCTACCGGGAAAGCGCTGAGTGCATACCAGAATCTCGCCTTTCCCATTTTACTCTTTGTCCGATCGATAATCCTCCCCATTATAACATCTGATACTCCATCCAAAAATTTAGAAAGCATCATGATAACGCCGATCACTCCTGAGCGTATTCCTAAAGTATTCGTACAATAGATCATAATAAATGATGCCACAAAGGTCCAACAATAATTAGATCCAAGATCCCCGACTCCGTATCCCACCTTCTGGATAAAGGTTAAATATTTTTTTTCTGACGTATTTTCCATTCCTCTTTTCCACCTTTCTCATAAAATTTGTTAAAATATAGTTTCCGGAAACATATGATAAATGTCAATTTAATATTACTTTTTTCTCCGAAATATCCAATAATAAAAACAGGACACAACCACCACTTTATATCAAAAACGCGCCAAAATACTGCAAAGTACTTTCATACAGATCTCATTCTATAGTATAATAAGCCTAACACAAGAATGGAAATTCGATCAGTCCACCAGAAGGGAGTTCAGAATACATGCACAATACCACTAGTTATCAAAATATGTATCCAGGTCCTCAAAATGCATTCGATATTTATTATTCTGACAGTTCCATATCAGCTCTATATGAGCTAAAATCCCCCTATCTGCTGATAAAAGAAGTATTTGACTATGACAGTGATCTCTTTAAGACATATGCAGAGGCTCCTCACTATTTTTACCAGAATGAGCATGTGCTCTCAGAAACTATTAAAAATTTTTCCCGACGACATCAACACAACTTTTTTGAGATCATGTTTGTAATGAGGGGAAGTACAGAACAAAAGATCGAGGACCAAAAATACCTCTATCATGAAGGACAGTGCTGTCTACTGGATCATTCGGTCCGTCATCGTGAATTACCTTTCCAAAATACTACTCTATACTTTTTAATGCTTTCAGATGATTTTGTTTCTAAATTAATGGCAAATGATCTTTCCATTAACAAGGAAGGGGTCCTCAGCCAAAGACAAAATAAAATATATGACTTTTTTCGAAGATCATTAAACAATCGAGAGAAACAATACCTTGATTTTTATCCAAAAGTTCCTGTTGACAGGATCACTCCTGCACTGGAAGATCTCTTTGACCGATTATCGGAAGAAAACCAGCATTTTTCTTTCGGAAGTTATGCCGCAGTGCAAGGTATGATATCTAAAATTTTAGGGATAATGCTTGATTACTCTCTCTATACTTCACGTAAAATATCCGTGGACAATAGTAAAGATGAATATTTATTTATACAGATCCAAAGGCTTCTGGAATCCCACCGCGGTAAGATCAGCCGTCAGGAAATCTCGGATATCCTTCATTACAGTGACAGTTATCTGAATAAAATCGTCAACCGTTCTGTGGGAATGAGTTTGCTTGAATACCGAAAATTTTTTATGATCAAAGAAGCTGCACGCCTGCTTTCCTGCACTGACAAAACAATCTCGGAGATCATTGATGATCTGGGATTCTCAGGGCACACCTATTTTAATAGCTTTTTTAAAAAACAATACGGTGTTACGCCTGCCCAATATCGGAAAAACAGCCAGCTACGATCAAAATGAGGATCCTTTTTTCGTTAATTGGAACAGATCAACTAAATATCCTATTTTATTTTTTATGAAGAGTATTGTATTGATAATTGTGTTTATTTATTGAAGTTTTGAAAATATTAGATTTCGTATTCAAAGCTCTAGTTGGTGGTTTTACAACTGTTACAATTGCTTCAGTTGTTTTTGCAGGTATTATTGTACCTATGATTTTTTAGGAGGTAGAGAGATGAAGAAAATAATAAAATGTGGTCAGCTATTTACAGCAGAGGATGAAAGTGTTCAACACAATATGTGTATTGTGATAGAGGATAATATAATTATAGATGTTATCAAAGAAAATTTGTGCAAGGATGAAGGTGAAGTTATTGATTTAACAGATAAGTTTATAATGCCCGGATTAATTGACGCCCATGTACATGTATGTTTAGATGGTTCACCCACAGTAGATCCTATGTATCATAAACTTCCAGAAGAAGTTACAATCAGTGCTATGTTAGAGGCTAAAAAGGATCTTATGGCTGGATTTACTACTATAAGAGATGAAGGTGGAGTTAATTTTTCTGATATAGCAGTTAAGAAGGCTATTGATAATAAACTCATAAAAGGACCAAGAATGTTTGTTTCGGGTCCGGCCCTAACTTCTATAGGTGGACATGGTGATAGTCATTTTAGTCCCCAAATTTTGAATGCATCTTTGGGAATTGTTGTGAATGGAGCGGATGAGGCAAGAAATGCTGCCAGATTAAATTTAAAGTATGGAGCAGATCAAATAAAACTTTTTGCAACTGGAGGTGTTATGTCATTCGGAGATGAGCCAGGTGCAGCAGAATTAACATTTGACGAAATGAAGGCGGCATTAGAGATTGCTAATTTAAAGGGAAGAATTTCATCAGCACATGCACATGGAGCAGAAGGAATCAAAAATGCTATCAAGGCAGGCGTAACATCTATTGAACATGGAATGCTCATAGATGAGGAAGCAATGGAGATGATGGTAGAACATGGTGTATATTTAATTCCTACAATAATTGCGGCAGAACGAATTATTGAATTTGGGAAAAAAGGTGCACTTCCAAAATGGATGGCCGAAAAGGCGGAGGAATGTTTAAAAAATCATGGAAAGCATATTAAAAGAATGATTGATATGGGAGTTAAGATTGGATTTGGCTCAGATGCTGGATGTGCATTCGACAATCATGGTGATCAGGGTTTTGAGTTTGAGTTAATGACAAGGTATGGATTTTCTCCAGCTGGTGCACTACTTTCTGCAACAAAGGTAAATTCTGAACTTCTAAAACTACAGAACCAGATTGGAACAATTCAACCGGGAAAATTGGCAGATATTGTTGGATTTGATAAAAATCCATTGGAAGATATTTCTGTTATGACAGAGTGTTCATTTGTTATGAAAGATGGAGAAGTTTACAAATCATGAAATAATATAGTAAGCGCTTAGTTTTTGGGTAACTAGATATTCGCCCTTTTCTAACTCATAATAATAGAAGATAGATTTTTACTCCACTTCTTTGATAGAAAGTAGAAATTTACTACATTTGGAGGTTTCATTATGAGTGATAAACGTGCACCAAGGCGTTCCTTGGATGATTGGATGGAGCTGGTAACTGAATGCAGGCAAAGTGGATTAACAGACGCTGCATGGTGTGAAGCACAAGGTATTTCTCCAAGTTGCTTCTATAATGCCGTTTCCCGTCTGCGCAAAAGAGCCTGTCAGATACCAGATCCGATTGGCAAAGCCAGCACTCTTGATCTTACATCCCACAAACAGGATGTCGTTCAGATTGCTATAGAACCGGAACTTTCTCCGGCAGAACTGTTTCAAGATGAAAGAAGCAGTTCTATGTACCTTGACAATTCACATACGATTGAGATTGAAGCAAAAGGATTAACAATCCGTATGAGCAATACTGTTCAGCCTATGCTTCTAAAAATTTTAATGGATGCATTAAAGGAGCCATTATGTTAGCGGACATTTCCAATGTCGATGCAATCTATATCGTTTGTGGCAGAACAGATATGCGTAAATCTATCGATGGATTATGCGCAATTATTCAGGAGCAGTTCTCTATGGAAATCGACCATTCGCTCTATCTATTCTGTGGACGCAAATGCGACAGGATTAAAGCTATCTTAAAAGAGCCTGACGGAATTGTTATGATCTACAAAAGACTCACCGCCCAAGGCTCTTACCGGTGGCCCCGGGATAAATCAGAAGTCCGGAATCTCACTTGGAGAGAGTTCGACTGGCTGATGTCAGGCATCGATATCGAGCAGCCAAAAGCTATTAAAACCACTTAAACTGTACGGCAAAAAAATACACATAAAAGCACTGGATTTCCTTGAAAATTCAGCGTTTTTCAAGCCTCTTATTGACCCGTTTTCCTAGGAGTTTTCCATGATTTCTGGTATAATAAAAGTATCAAAAACCGGGAGGGAAACGCAGTGGCAGACAGTTCTAAAGACCTTCAACTCCGTGAGTTGAAAGACATGATCAACGATCTGAAAAAAATGATAAAAACACTTCAGGCAACTGTAGATGCCGCTAACAAACGGGAAGAGGCTCTTACTCAGGAACGGGATAATTTAAAGGAAGAAGTGGATCTGCTTCGCAAAAAGCTTTTCGGTTCTTCCAGCGAAAAACGTTCCATGGATGTTCCGGGACAATTGAATTTATTTAATGAAGCCGAACTGGAACAGAATCCAACTATTGCAGAACCAGAAGCGTTGGAAAGTCTTTTGCCTGAGAAAGAGACAAAAAAGCGGAAATCCCGTGCAACTAACGCAGAACGGTTCAAAGGGATTCCAGTAGTCAAAAAATATCTGGATCTTCCGGATGCAGAAAAAGTCTGCCCTGTTTGCAACGCTCCTCTGGTAAAAATCGGTGAAGAATTCGTACGCCGCGAACTTTCCTTCGTACCGGCAAAGTTAAAAGTGATCGAAATATACAGCTTAAATTATATTTGCCCGGAATGTAATAACGATGACGTTACTGTTATCAAAAAGGGAAAAGACGGCCATGCACATATGCTTCACGGTATGGCTGCGGCAGATACTATCGCCTGGGTCATGTATCAGAAGTTTTGTAACAGTCTTCCTTATACCCGGCAGGAAAAAGACTGGGAACAGTACGGTGTTGCTATCACAAGAGCAACGATGGCAAACTGGGTAATCCGTAATACATTGGATTATTTCACCCCGATGTATGATTACTTCCACCGGCAACTCTTAAAAAGGGAATTCGCAATGGCAGATGAAACACCACTCCAGGTATTACACGAATCCGGTAGGCGTGCACAGACCAAATCTTACATGTGGTTATTCCGCAGCGGGGAAGATGGCGGATTCCCAATCATCCTTTATAAATATTCAGAAACCCGTGCCGGGAATAACGCAGTAGAATTCCTTGAGGGATTCAAGGGATATCTGATGTGTGATGGTTACAGTGGTTACAACAAAGTTCCTGATGCCAAACGGACAGCATGCTGGGCACACATCCGCAGATATCTGACAGATGCGATTCCGAAAGGAAAGCAACTGGATTATACACAGCCATCTGTTCAAGGCATGATGTATATCAACCAGCTTTTCCATTTGGAAGATGTCATTAAAGCGAAGTACTCATCCTTCGATGCTATCAAGAAAGCTCGTCTTGAGAAAGAAAAGCCGATAGTAGAAGGCTTTTTGTCGTGGCTTGATAAACAAAATCCAGTCCGTGGATCAAGGATGGATAAGGCAGTTACCTATATTCAGAATCGCCGATCCTATCTTATGACCTATTTGGAAGATGGTCACTGCAGTTTTTCTAATAATCTCAGTGAAAACGCTATTCGTCCGTTTACAGTAGGCCGGAAAAACTGGCTGTTCTGTGATACTCCAAACGGCGCCCAGGCCAGTGCTATCGTCTACACAATGGTAGAAATGGCGAAAGCAAATGGAGTAAACGTCTATCACTATCTAACCTATCTTCTGGAAAAACTCCCGAATGATAGGATGAGCGATGAAGAGTTAGATAGGCTTGCCTCATGGAACGAAGAAGTCAAAGCTGAAATCGAACGTCGTGCAAACGACTCAAGTCAATAATCAATCATATGTGAATTATCAAGGTGCTCCGGTTGCAGAAATGTGGCCGGGGATTTTTGTATCCATGTCTAAAATTTAAGCGCTTACATAATATAGAGTGATTTTAAAATAGCTATGATATTAGGGTACAGTAAACTGTGCTTTATGTCATAGCTATTTTATCAGCTTTCTATAATAGGCAGAAGTCCTTTTGACACTTCTGAAGTATACCTGATTTTAAATAATGTTTCTATATGGCAACTTTTCTACTTTATGTTTTTGTATTTCTCTCCCACATATTTCATGAAGTCTCTCATAATCATTTGAGTCCTTGCAAATTTTTTCAAACCATCCTTCTACTCCTCTATCTTTATTTCTAAAAAAAGGATGATTTTTATCCTTTTGCACATTATTCCAAATATATTCGAGGATATCGTCAAGTATTTTCTTTTCTCCATACCATCCACAAACCAAAGCAATATCTTTATATTCTTCAAATGATTTTCTTCTTGGATTACTTAAAAAGGACTTATAGCAGTCTATTCTTTGTATCTAATTTTTGCAGATAACGCCACCGTTCCTTGTCACGGTAGAAGTCTGTGTATTGCTCCCTCACGACTTCAAGCAGACAGCCTTGAATGGGGATAAACAGCTTGTCCATATAGGTCTGGTCGGATTCCCTGCAACGGCAGAACTCCGTGTAGGATAATTCCACATAGCCGCCACTTTCTCTGATATATACCTTTCTTGGTGCATATTTCACCATAAATACCTCCCATCTGAATTTTTGAAATGTAAAAAATCCAGATGGAGAGGCGGAGAACGACACCGCATATCAGAAACAGCCCTACGGCACTTTCCAACAAAAATCGACAAAAGAAAAACCGCAAAGGCTCTGTGACCTTTACGGTTATAGGAAATAGTAATTCTATTGTATGGAGATTGTACTTCTACTTTCAAGGTGAGAAGTACCGTTGCACTGGCAGAAATTTTTTTAACTGGTTTCCTGCCGTTCTCTGATATGCTATGTATTGATAAATTTTGCTTCGTATGAGCAGATAGATAACTGCCCGAAAAAAGGACATAAAAAAATCCCTCCAAATTTAAAAACAAATTCAGAGGGTAATTTAGGGTATAACAAAATAACCCACCCGAATATCGTTTTTTTTATTTGGTGAGTTTGTTCTTTCAAATACGAAACAAATGCTCATGTACGGTAAAGTATCACAAGAAAATTATGTCGAATTGACAGCCGCCTCCGCTATACCGAATAAGGAAATAAAGAGTCCTCAAATTTTGCGCTACTAAATGAAGACGAGCGGAAGTAATCTCCCGCTCGTCAGTAAACTTAACTATGCCATATCAATCCCGCTTCTTTCCCGCCACCGGCACTAAGAACAGCGCGGGCAACAGCAGGAAAGCGGTACAGACCAGCCCCCAGGGTATGGACACCTGCTGGGCTACCAGCCCCACAATAGGCCCGCCGATGATCTGCCCGAAAGAGTCCAGCTGTCCGCTGGTGGAAAAGACTGTGGCGCGCATTTTCTCATCCACTTGGTCGTTCATCCAGGCGGCCAGCACAGGCTCCTTGATGGTGCGCATAAGCCCCGCCAGCAGGAACACCAACAACATGAACCAAAAGCTCCGCCCCACCGCGAAGAGAACCAGGAACAGGATATACCCGGCGCTGGTGGACATGACCACACTGGTTCGGCTGACAGTCCCTTTTTTCTCCATGCGGGCGATGAGCAACTGAGAAGCCAGAATACCTAAGCCGCTGCCGATAAGACTGATAACACCGAACCAAGTGACGCTGTTCAGCGGCCCGATAACGGGTATTACCGTGTCATCCAGAAAATGAGCGGTGGAGAGCCGGTCAAAGCCTTCACTGGCAAGTCCCCCGCATAGTGTGATTGCTAAGAGCGCCAGCAACACAGGTGCGCCTTTCACAAAGCCCAGGTTGAGCTTGAACAGGCAGACAAAGTCTTTAAGCAAGCCCTGCCGTTCCTCAATAGCAGGGGAGAAGTTGGTTTCTGGCATGATGCGAACCATCACCAGCCCCAACAACAAGCACAAACTGCCCCCCAAGATGACAGGCATTTGCAGGTTTATGTTTCCCAGCAGTGTGCCCAGCACCACGCCCAGAACGCCGCCGATTTGCCCCATTTGACTGCCCCGCAGGAACACCTTGTCTATGGGTTTGTCCTCTTCCTCCGAGGCAATCCACGCCTCCAGAGCGCCGGTGATGAAGGTATCACCGCAACCCCAGACAACCTGGGCCAGCAGAACCGGCGCGAACCACGGTAGCGCACCCTCCATCAGAAAGCCCAGGCCGTAGAGGAACATTCCAATCAGCACCGAGCGCCGACGGCTATACAAATCCGCCACCACACCGGTGGGCATCTCGAACAGAAAGCAGGAGGTCTCCTGAACCGTCCCTACCAGGACAAGCTGGAAAGCATCCAGCTGCACCACCTCCAGGTGGTACACGATGGAAAGCACTGTGGACATAGAAACCGCCAGGGAACAGACAAATCGGAACAGCAGGTAGACAGAATATGCCTTTGAATTTTTAGCAAACATGAAGTTACATTCTCCTTTCAAATCTCATTTTATATGACTTTTGCAAGCTGTTAAGCTAACTTGTGGAACAT